>NZ_JBIAPT010000026.1:0-112888 GCF_042888425.1 Streptomyces sp. NPDC002889 | reverse complement strand
GCTCGAGATCCCGGCGTCCCGGCAGGCACGGGCAACGCGGACAGCGATTTCGCCACGGTTGGCGATGAGCACCTTGCGCACGATGGCTCCCTCCTGACCGGCTCGGAAATGTGGTGCACCCGTGCTCGGACTTCGAGTGAATTCGTTAATCCAATGATTGTTCGGGCATGTTTCCCCTTTCAAGGGACACGGATTCAGCCTTCGGTCAGGTTCTGCAGGGCGGCTGCGGATTTGTGGGCCGACGGCAAAGTGAATGTCAGAGCCGGGACAGGCGCCGAGATGGACAAGGGTCGGGACCGCGACCGGCACAGACGGGCGGGCGTGGGGCCGCGTCCCGGTCACCGCCATGAATGAGCCGACGTCGGCTCCCACGGAATAGGGCCGGCGGTGTTCGAACGAAAAAAGGGGTGGGCTCCGTTTTACGGAGCCCACCCCTTGTTCGGTGCACGCTGGTCGATTGGAGACAGGAAGAAGTATCAGCCGTGCCCGAAGCGGAATCCCACACCACGCACAGTGATGATCCAGTCGCTGCCTCCGAGTTTGTTACGGAGGCTGCTGACATGTGTGTCGACGGTCCGCCGGGACCAGGAATCACCCCAGACCTGCTGCATGATTCGCTTTCTCGGAATCACGGTGTCCGGGTGGGAGGCGAGAAGATAAAGCAGGTCGAACTCTTTGCGTGTGACCTCGACGACGCCGCGGCCGGCGAGGATGACCTCGCGCGAGCTGGCGTCTATCCGTAACGGACCGTGCGAGACCACCTGGGCGGTGTGCGGTTGCGGCCGTACGCGGCGCATGACGGCGTCCATACGAGCCATGAGTTCGCGGAAGCCGTAGGGCTTGACCACATAGTCGTCCGCGCCGGCCTGAAGGCCGAGTACGCGGTCCAGTTCGGTTCCCCATGAGGTGACGGCAATGACGGGGACATCGCATGTCGTCCGGATGCCCCGGCAGACCTCCAGGCCGTCCAGATCCGGCAGTTCGAGGTCGAGCAGAATGATGTCGGGTCCGTCGCAGGCCTGGAGGGCCGCTCCTCCCGTCCCGACACCCTCGACCTCGTGCCCGTGCCGGCGTAGTCCGTTGGCTAATGCTTCCAGGTCACCGGTGTTGTTCTCGACCACGAGAACCCGCCAGGCAGCGGCGGTGCTCTGCACGGGCAAGGACAGTCTTTGAGGCTCCAGCATGTTCGTCGAGCGCTGACTCATCAGTCTCCCCCTACTGGTCCAGCTCGATGCGCAGTACAGGCCATCTCGAGCGACGCTACAAACCTACTCATCGGTTTGTCAAAGAAAATCTGTGTAACCAAGCCATGCCAGGTCAGTGACGGGGTAGTTGATGTCCACGTTTGACCTTCGGTGAGACGTATGGCGTTGCCGATTCGGCCAGATCGTGGCCCCATCGCCCCTCGGGCGGCAGGTAATCGCTGCAGGTGCAGGCCGAGGCTGCGCTCCCCTCGGTAAGCTAAACCTGGGCAGCGGTTTGTTAACGAGAGGTTCGTCCCGGCGTGTCGCCGTGAATCTGCGGTGACATGAAACTGACAGACCGTCATGGATGTTTTGTTTTCGGGCATTTCATCTTGGGCGGCCCTCGGTCGCCGCCCCCTCCGTGCGACAGGCCAGGCCCTCCGAGCAGCGGCGACCCCGCGTTCGGGAGGGGCTGGAATCACCCGGGGCATCCGCGAAGAAACCTCAGTACGGCCCCTCCACGGCATCAAGAACCTACTGTAGGGTCGGTTTTAAACGGGACGAGGAGAACAATCCAGTGGCAGCACAACAGGAACGGGCCACCCGCACCCGCCAGGCGCTGCTCCGCTCCGCGGCCGAGGTCTTCGACCGATGCGGATACACGCAGGCGAAGCTGGCCGACATCAGCGCCGGCGCCGGTGTGAGCCCAGGAGCCCTGCACTTCCACTTCGAGAACAAGCTCGCCGTCGCCGATGCCGTCGAGTCCGCGGCCTCGCGCACCCTGCAGCGGGCGGCTCACATCGCGTACCACGAGCGAGTGCACGCGCTTCAGGCCCTCACCGACATCTCGCACGCGTTCGCGGGCCTGCTGCGCCGGGACGTGGTGACACGGGCCGGCTTCCAGCTCGACAACGACAACTGCCGCCACGGCCACAAGCGCTTCAGCCGGGAGTGGCACACCTGCATCGAGCGGCTTCTGGCCCAGGCGGACCGCGAGAAGGTGCTCGCCAGGCAGGTGGAGCCTGTGGCCATGAGCTGCACCATCATGGCGGCGACCACCGGGATAGGAATCCTGATCAAGGACAGCGACGACTCGCGGATCGGACTGGCCCTGACCGGTTTCTGGCAGGCGTTCCTGCCCGGCCTTGCCGTCCCGGAGGTGCTCGGCGGGCTCAGGCCGGCCGGTAACCGCGCGGTGGTCGACAAGGCCGTGGCGGTCTCCGCCCAGGGCCTCCAGGAGGCGCAAAGCGCCTCCTGGGGCTGGCCGGGCAGTTTCTGAGGCGCCTGATGCTCACCATGTCGCGGTCACCCCGCGCAACCGGAGCGGCCGGATCAGCTCAGAAGCTTCCTGTACCACGGCGCATGCCGGCCGAACTCGGCCGCGAAGCCGGCACCGGGATCGCAGCCGAGGTCCGACCAGGGCCGGTCGTCGGCGAACCAGTGATCGACGGCGAGCATCTCCAGATGGTGCAGCGCGCCGGGCGAGGTGGACAACCGGGCACGAGCGGCACCGAGGCCGATGCCCGGCCCCGCCCATGGCAGTCCGAGCTCGCCGGTCACCCTCGACACCAGCTCCGAACAGGTCACCGGCTCAGGGTGGTTGACGTGATACACGCCCTTCGGCTCGTGGGGCGAGAGCGCGGCCGCGAGCAGTGCACGCCCCAGCGTCGCCACATCGATCAGGGAGTGCCGGGCGCCACTCCGGATCCCGCTCGCCGACAGCTGCCGCAGCAGACCGGCAAGACCGGGCACCACCCAGCGGTCCCCTTCTCCGTATACGAGATGCGGACGCAGCACCGCACCGCCGGAGTCCAGGACATGGCGTTCCGCCGCGGCCCGGCTCCGGCTGGTGGCCGACACCGGGGCGAGCGGTGCCCGGTCCGGCAGCAGTTCGGTGAACGGGCCCCGGCCGTATACGGCCGCCGTACTCAGCGAGACGATCCGGCCGACGCCGCTGCGGCCCGCCTCCTCGACCAGTGCCCGGGTGCCCAGGTCGTTGACGGTCCGGGCGGCCTCCTCGTCCCCGCCGACCAGCGACGCGCAGTGGATCACCGCGTCCACCCCCGCACAACTGCCGCGCAGCGAAGCGGGGTCGGCCAGGTCTCCGTATACGAACTCGGTCCGCTCATCCGCGACCGCGTCCCCGAGCGGGGCGACCCGGCGTGCGAGCAGGCGCAGCCGGACTCCTGGCACGGTGCGCGCCGCGGTCACCACCTGGCTTCCGATGAAGCCGCCCGCCCCCGTGACGAGGAGGCGCGGTGTCACGTCCGGACTGCCTGAAGGACGTGGGCAGCGGCACGGGCACAGGTAGGGGCATGGGCATGGCCGAGCGTGCCCGTGAAGACGAGCTCGTCGTCCTGCACTCCCTCTATGCGCACCATGGTCGTCGCTTCGTCGTCCGACGGCAGGATCCGGGCCCCTATCCAGCAGGCGCGGTCGAGTTCGGCATACCGGTGGAAGGCGATGTCCACCGACGTGGGGAAGAAGACGTGCTCGGGATCGACGGCGTTGGCGGCCTGCCGGGCCGCCTCCACGAGCAGGATTCCCGGCACATGGTCGTTCGGCCGGCCGAACAGGGTCGGATGAGCGGTGTCGAGCCGCAGCTGCCAGACGTGCCGCCGCCAGGTGGGCGCCAGTACGACATCGCGCTCCGCGGTCCGGCCCGCCGCTCGCGGCGGTATGCCGGCGATCAGCGGCACCCGACGGCCGGCCGCGGACAGCTGCTCGCCGCGCAGTCGGCGGTACACCCGGGCGGAGGTGCAGCTGATGCGCCCGCTGCTGGCCGCGAGGAGGGCGCCGGTGCCGCGGCGCAGGAAGCGCGCTGCCACGTGCATGCCGCCGAGGCCCTGCCCACGCCGCTTGACCTGGGAGCAGGTGAGGTCCAGGGTGATGTCCCCGGACGCCTCGCCCACCAGGAAGCCGGGGACCGCGGTGGTGTAGGCCAGGTCCCACATCACGAACTGGTCGCCGACCGGAACCCCGAATTCCGCGTGCGCCAGCATCATGGTCGCCTGCCGTATGGTCTCGGCGACGAGCAGAGGGTCCTGGCGGCCGGAGACGGGGGAGAAGAAGCGGTGGGCGCGTGGCCAGTGCACGGATACGAGAAACCGCGTGTCCGTCAGCCTCGTCCAACCGGTGGGGAAGATGTCCTCCCGGTCGGTCCGGTGCACCAGTTCTCCGGAGACGACGCCTCGACGGCTCTCCGGCGCCGCCCCCACGGCGGTGAGCGAGCGCGTCCCGACTCCTGTGGTCCGGATGGACTCTTGAACCTGAATCACGGAATTACCCCCCATGGCAGTCCCTGCAGGGGGCCCCTCCCCCCTCGACAACAGACTGGCAGTCCGGTTTTCTTTTCCGTGCGGACCTGACCAACATCTGACAGAAGCAGGCGCGAAGTTATGGCACAGCAAGCCCGTGCGATCCAGACCCGGCAGTCGATCCTGCTGGCGGCCGCGGCCGTCTTCGACGAACGCGGATACGGTTCGACCACCATCAACGAGATCCTCGCGCGGGCAGGAGTGACCAGGGGCGCTCTCTACTTCCACTTCGCCTCGAAGGAGGAGTTGGCGCTCGGTGTGATGGAGGCCCAGATGGACCTCGGGCCGCTGCCTCCGCAGTTGACGAAGCTGCAGGAGCTGGTGGACCAGGGATTGCTCCTCGCCCACCAGCTGCGGCACGACCCTCTGGTGCGTGCCAGCGTCGGGCTCGCGATGGAGCCGTGGGGCGAGGGACTCGACCGTAGCGCCCCGTTCCGCTCCTGGATCGAGCGGCTCAGGACCCTGCTCGAAGCGGCGAGGACGCAGGGTGAACTGCTGCCGCACGTGAGCCCGGAGGAGACCGCCGAGTTGCTGGCGGGCGCCTTCACGGGCATCCAGGAGATGTCCCAGGTCCTGTGCGAACGCAAGGACTTGCAGCGCCGGGTGGCGGTGATGCTGCACCACGTCCTGCCGAGCATCTCGCTGCCGGCCCTGCTGCCCACGCTCGACATCGCCGAGGACCGGGCGGAGCGGCTGCTGGCCTTGCGTGAGGCGCAGGAGCACGGCTGACCGCCGGCGGCTCAGTTCTCCGTACCGTCGCCGAGACGGTATCCGACGCCGCGGACGGTGACGATCCAGTCGCCGTCGCCGAGCTTGCTGCGCAGGGTGCTCACATGTGTGTCGATGGTGCGGGTGGACACCGCCGACTCGTCCGCCCAGACCTTCGACATGAGGTCCTTGCGGGAGACGACCGTCTCCGGGAGCGAGGCGAGGAGATGGAGCAGGTCGAACTCCTTGCGGGTCACATCGATGATCCGCTCGCCCACCCGGACCTGTCTGCTGCGCGGATCGATGTGCAGCGCGCCGCGCGAGACGGTGGAGACGCTCGTACGGGAGTGGGCGCGGCGCATCACCGCGTCCATCCGCGCCGCGAGCTCACGAAATCCGTAGGGCTTGACCAGGCAGTCGTCGGCGCCCGCCTGCAGGCTGAGCACCCGGTCGAGTTCGGTGTCCCCGGCGGTGAAGGTGATGACGGGGGTACTGCTCTTGGCGCGGATCTCGCCGCAGACCTCCACGCCGTCCAGGTCGGGGAGCCCCAGATCGAGGAGGACCAGATCGGCCTGCCGCCAGGCGTGCAGCGCCGTCAGGCCCGTACGGGCACGGCTGACCTGATGCCCGCTTCTGGCCAGCCGGGCGGCAAGAAGCTCGGCGGCCTCGTCATCGGAATCAACTACTAGAACGCGCATTCTCACTCCGCACCGGGACGGTGATCTCAGCCGGGTTCGGGCCCGCCCGAGATCACCGTCCGGGACTACTCGCCCGCCGACCGGGTGTGGACCACGCGGTAGGTGTTCCAGTCGTGGGACGTCGCCAGGGCGGCGACACGGGCGTCGGTCTTCTGCCGGGCGGCGGACCGCTCGGTCTCGGACACGGCACGGAAGGCGTCGTAGGACTCCTTGTCGTTCCACTGCGCGTACGTGACGACGAACGAACCGTCGAGGCCACGCGCCCGCAGCCCGCGCAGGACCGTGTGGGTGCGGTAGCCCGGCACCTCGAGCAGCCAGTCCTGGGACGGGCCGAGGGCGTCGACCAGGTCGTCCTGGTTCTCCTGGGCCACGCCGAAGATCTCGATGACCGTGTAGTCGTCGCGGCCGGGCGAGATCTCGGTGACGCCGCCCAGCTCCGGCTTCTGCTGGGTGAACGTCACATCGTTCTGCAGCAGCCGGATCGAAGTGGTGATCTCGGTGAACAGCGGCATCGTGCGGTGCTTGAACTCCTCGCCCGCGTAACGGGCTTCGAGGTCCTCGGTGCTGCGCCACTGGATGAAGTTGGCCGTACCCGGCTTCTCCTGGCCGGCGTGCACCGTGCTGGATATCCAGCCCGGGTAGGCGGCGGAGTCGACGATCTCACGCATCGCCCCGAGCAGACTGTCCTGCTTTTCGGGCGCATCGGTCGCGAACAGGTTGAGAACGGTCAGGTACTCACCGTCGGCTGCAATCTTCGGCATTCTCTCTTCTCTTCCTATTGGCCGGTGTTTCCCGAACAGCATCACAAGAACGCCTTGCGAGATAAAGTGCGTTCTGTTCAAGGGTTTTGGCAAGTTCGTCAGGTCTTCGAGCGCGTCGTCAGATCTTCTGCAGTTTCGTCAAGTCTGTGACAAACGGCCTTGGGAACCCATAGGAATTGACGCCATGCTCGGGTAATGAACTCAAGGGAGCCAACTTCCGAGGTAGCCTCGCTGCTCGACAGATATCTCATCGACCTCGACGACACCAAGCTCGATGACGCATGGGCGCGGAGCCTGTTCACCGAGGACGCCCGCATCGTTTTCCCGATGAGCGCGCACGAGGGCATCGACGGTCTTGCCGCGTACCACCGCGACGCCCTGGCGGCGTTCGAGCGGACGCAGCACATCAACTCGCCCGCGGTCGTCGACCTCACGGGCGGCGACCGGGCACGGCTGCGGGCCAATCTGGTCTCCACGCATGTGCACCACCCCGATGCGGCGCAGGAGCAGCTCTTCGTGGCCGGCACCCTGACGACCGGCGAGGCCCGCCGCACGCCCGGGGGATGGCGGCTGAGCGAGCTGTCCTTCCGCGTGGTGTGGACGACCGGCGTCCCGCCCCGGCAGGGAGCGTCCGGATGACGGCCATCGCGGCGGCTCCGCAGGAGATGCGGACCGCGATCATGCTGCTCGACATCGGTGTCGTCCTGCTGGCCGGTGTCCTGCTCGGCCGGGTCGCGAAGAGGCTGCGCCAGCCGGTCGTCATCGGCGAGATCACCGCGGGCATCCTGCTGGGCCCGAGCGCCCTCGGACTACTGCCGGGGGATCTGCCGCATGTCATCTTTCCCGCCGATGTACGGCCGTTGCTCTCGGCCGTCTCCCAAGTCGGCCTGGTTCTCTTCATGTTCCTGGTGGGCTGGGAGTTCGAGAAGCGACTGATACGGCCGCACATCGGCCTGGCGGCCGGGGTCTCGCTGTCGTCCATCGTGCTCGCCTTCGGCCTCGGCGTGGCCCTCGCGACCGTGCTCCATCCGCGCCACGCCACGGTCGCCGGGCAGCACATCTCCTTCACCGCCTTCGCCGTCTTCATGGGTACCGCGATGTCGGTGACGGCGTTCCCGGTACTGGCCCGCATCCTCAGCGACAGCAAGCTCCTCGACACCCGGGTCGGCACCCTGGCGCTGGCCAGCGCGGCCATCGACGACGTGCTGGCCTGGTGCCTGCTCGCGTATGTCTCGGCGCTGGTCAGCGCGGACGGCGACTACATGGACCTGGCGCTGATCGGGGCACTCAGTCTGGCCTATGTCACGCTGATGCTGCTCGTGGTCCGGCCGCTGATCTCCCGCCTGGTGTGGCGCTGGGCGGCCACCGGGCGCTGGTCCGCCCTGCTCGCGGTGCTGTGCGCCGGCGCCTTCGGCTCGGCGTGGCTGACGTCCTGGATCGGCATCCACGCCATCTTCGGCGCCTTCCTGTTCGGCTTCGTGATGCCGCGCGAGCCGGCGCGCGTCCTCGCCCAGCATCTGCGCAAGCCGGTCGAGAACGTGAGCCTGGTGCTGCTGCCGGTGTTCTTCATCGTCACCGGGCTCGGCGTGGACCTCGGCGCACTGAACGGCACCGACTACCTCATGCTGACGCTGATCATCACGGTCGCCTGTGCGGGCAAGCTGCTGGGCGCCATCGTGCCGGCGCGGCTCTTCGGGCTCTCCTGGCGGGAGTCCAAGGACCTCGGGCTGCTCATGAACACCCGGGGACTGACCGAACTCATCATCCTCAACGCGGCCGTCAGCCTCGGCGTCCTCGACGGGCGGATGTTCACCATGCTGGTGATCATGGCCCTGGTCACGACCGCGATGGCGGCGCCGCTGCTGTCCCGGCGCGAGGCCCTGGCCACGCCGCCCCAAGAACCCGTCGCGGACTTCATCGGCCCGCGGACCTGACGAGAGGGCTCACGTGATTCCCGTACAGCCATCCGCCCAGAACCCGGCGCACCCGCGTCAGCAACAGCAGCCGGTCGACGGCAAGGCACTGCGCCAGGTGTGCGGAACCTTCGCCACCGGCGTCACGGTCATCACCACCGGCGGACCCGGCAGCTACGCCGCGACCACGGTCAACTCCTTCACCTCGGTCTCGCTGGAGCCGCCGATGGTGCTGTTCTGCCTGCACCGCCAGTCCCGGCTGCGCCCCGTCCTGCTGGAGTCCGGCGGTTTCACCGTGAACTTCCTGACCCGCCAACAGGAGCCACTGGCCTGGGCGTTCGCGGGCCGCGAGTCGGCGAACATCGAGGACGTCCCGCACCACCGCTCCCCCCAGGGGCCGCCCGTCCTCAGCGAGGCCCTGGCCTTTCTGTCCTGCCGGCTGACCGAGGAGTACGACGGCGGGGACCACTCCATCGTGCTCGGCGAGGTGGTCGGACTCGGGGCGCCGGGCCAGGACGCGGACCCGCTGATCTTCTACCGGGGCTCGATGCGTGCCCTGGAGGAACGACTCACCGGCGCACCACGCCGTTGACGTTCCCCGGCAGCCGCTCAGGACCGGCGGCTCGGGGTCCGCTCCTCCGCCTCGTCGAACTGCTGCCGTGCCTGCTGGACTTGGTTCAGATGGGCGGAGGACCAGTCCGCGAGCGTCGCGAACAGCGGCGCCAGGCTGCGGCCGAGCTCGCTGATCTCGTACTCCACCCTGGGCGGAACCTCGGGGTAGTACGTGCGCACGACCAGGCCGTCCCGCTCCATCTGCCGCAGCCGCTGCGTCAGCACCTTCGGCGTGATCGTGCCGATGCGGCGCTGCACCTGGACAAAACGCTGTGTGCCGTACTCGTTGAGCGTCCACAGGATCGGTGTCGTCCAGCGGCTGAAGACGATGTCGACCACCGGACCGATCGGGCAGGCCTGCAGCGAATCGGGCGCCGCCGTTGCTGTCGCCGTGCCCATGCTGCCGTTGTCGCCCATAAGGACCCCTCCGGGGAAGTCGCTTTCCTCTAGGTACCTACTTTACCCAGGATGCTAGCTTCCTGGAGTCGACGCAATAACGGTTCCGTTCACGGCACTCGCCACCTCCCCGCGCGCACCGCTCCGGAATTCCCTTCCGTCTCATTCACCACGAGGAAGCGCTATGTCGATCCCAGAATCCGTGCACACTCCCTCCACGACCGCATCCGCGTCACCGGGCTCCTCGGGTGCCCGCCGCCCCGGGCTCATTCTGGCGTTCCTCAGCCTCGCCGGATTCATGACCTTCCTCGATGTGTCGATCGTGAACGTCGCACTGCCGACCATCGAGTCCGAGCTGCACATCTCCGAGAGCCAGCTGCAGTACGTCGTCACGACGTACGGAATGCTGCTCGGTGGATTCCTGCTGCTCACCGGGCGGCTCGCCGACACCTTCGGCCGCCGCCGCATGCTGCAGACCGGCCTGGTCGTGTTCGCCCTGGCCTCGCTCCTCGCGGGCCTCGCCCAGGATTCGCTCATGCTGATCGTCGCCCGTGGCGCGCAGGGCCTCGGTGCCGCGTTCATCGCCACCGCCGCCCTCAGCCTTCTGACGAACACCTTCGCCGAGGGCGCCGAGCGCAACAAGGCACTCGGAGTCTGGGGCGCACTCAGCGGTATCGCCGCGGTCGCCGGAGTCACTCTGGGCGGCCTGCTCACCGACGGGCCCGGCTGGCGCTGGATCTTCTTCATCAATGTGCCGATCGGAATCGGCGGTGCGATCCTCGCGCCGTTCATCGTCCCCGAGAGCAAGTCGGCCGAGCGCCGCACGTCCTTCGACATCACGGGTGCCGTGACCCTCACCGCCGGCCTCGTCCTGCTGATCTTCACCCTCGGCCAGACCGTGGACGACTCGGACGTGCCGGCGGTACGGATCTACGGCGGCTTCGCCCTGGCCGCCGCGCTGATCATCGCCTTCCTGCTGATCGAGCGGCGTGCCAAGTCCCCGCTGATCCCACTCAGCATCTTCCGCCGCCCGGTCCTGCGTTCGGCGAACATCATCGCCGTACTGCTGCTCGGCACCGTGGTCACGCTGTTCTTCTTCGCCAGCCTCTTCATGCAGCAGGTCCTGGAGTACTCGCCGGTCAGGACCGGCCTGGCCTACGTGCCCCTCGCCGTGGTCACCGCGGTCGGCGCGGGCATCGCCTCCCAGGTGGTCACCAAGGTCGCCCCCAAGCCGGTGCTCCTGACCGGGCTCGTGCTCACCACGACCGGCATGCTCCTGCTGTGGCGGCTGCCCGCCCACGGCAGTTACGCCATCGACATCCTGCCCGCGTTCATCATCACCGGCCTCGGCCTCGGCCTCTCCTTCGTGCCGCTGCAGGTCTCCGCGTTCACCGGGACCGAGGAACGCGAGTCGGGCCTGGCCGCCGGACTCATCAACACCAGCCAGGAGGTCGGCGGAGCGCTCGGACTGGCCGTCGCCGCGACCATCGCCTTCCGCAGGATCCCGGAGCTGGCGGCGAAGGCGGCCGGCGACCCGGAGCTGGAGCGCGCGGCGCGCGCATCCGTCTTCCACGAGGCTTTCCTCGTGGGAGCAGGCTTCGCCGTGGCCGCGTTCGCCGTCACGCTGGTGCTGTTGCCCTTCGTCAGGACGCAGGCCGACGACGCCCCGCGGCACGCCGCGTAAGAGACGGGCGAGCCCATGCCGACTCACCAGCCCCTGAGGCTGCCGGCCTCGGCCGAGGCCTTCCTCATGGAGAACCATCTGTGCACGCTGACCACCATCCGCCCCGACGGCTCGCCCCATGTGGCGCCCGTACGGTTCACCTGGGACGCCGACGCCGGGCTCGCCCGTGTCATGACGGCACTCTCGCGGCGCAAGACCCGCAACCTCCTGTCCGGCCCCGGCAGCCGCGTCGCGGTTTGCCAGGTGGCCGGCCCCCGCTGGGTCACTCTTGAGGGCACCGCCACGGTGTCCGACGACCCGCTGCGGGTGGCCGAGGGCGCGCGCCACTATGCCAAGCGCTACTGGGCCTCGCCGCCCGATCCGCCGGGACTCGTGGTGATCGAGATCGCGGTCGACCGGCTGATGGGCCTGTACTGAACGGTGGACACCGACCGTCCGACGAGGGTGCCGGGAGTCCTCTCCCGGCACCCTCACTCATGTCTGTAGTAGCTGTAGGGGATTTGACGAACTTGTCAGAACCCTGAAGCGACGGCCGTTCATCTGGGCCACCGCCCTCGGAATACTGGAGAAAACACCAGCCGGGAGAGGGAAGATGACGAAATTCGATGCCGATGTGATTGTTGCGGGAGCGGGTCCTTCGGGTCTCATGCTCGCGGGCGAACTGCGTCTGGCCGGCCTTTCGGTCATCGTGGCCGACCGCCTTGCCGAGCCCATGCAGCAGTCACGGGCCCTGGGATTCTCGGCCCGTACGATCGAGGAGTTCGGCCAGCGCGGACTGCTCGAGCAATTCGGTGAACTCGAAACCATACCCATGGGCCATTTCGGTGGCCTTCCCGTCGACTACCGCATTGTCGAAGGCGGAAACTTCGGCGTCCGCGGTGTGCCGCAGTCACTCACCGAGGCCATTCTCGCCAAATGGGCGGTCGGCCTCGGCGCCGACATCCGCCGCGGACATGAGCTCGTCGGTCTCGACACCGGCGCCGACGACCGGGTCGAGGTGGAACTCGCCACTCCCGACGGCACCCAGCGCCTGCGCGCCGCCTACGTCGTGGGCTGCGACGGCGCCCGCAGCACGGTCCGCCGCCTGGCCGGCATCGACTTCCCCGGGGTCGACGCGACCATCGAGATGAAGATGGCCGACGTGGCCGGCGTCCAGGTGCGCATCCGCCCGACCGGCGAAGTCGGCGAAGCCGGCATGGTCGTGGTCCTCCCGCTCGGTCCGCAGGCCACCCGTGTCGTCGTCTTCGAGCGCGACGCCGGGGTCAGGAAGACCCAGGAGCCGCCCACCTTCCAGGAGGTGGCCGCCGCCTTCCAACGCGTGACCGGCGAGGACATCCACGGCGCCACCCCGCTGTGGACCAGCTACTTCACCGATGCCAGCCGCCAGGCTGCCGAGTACCGCCGGGGCCGGGTCTTCCTGGCCGGCGACGCCGCGCACATCCACCTCCCCATCGGCGCCCAGGGCATCAGCGCCGGGGTCGGGGACGTGGTGAACCTCGGGTGGAAGCTCGCCGCCGAGTTCAAGGGCCACGCCCCGGCCGGCCTCCTCGACACCTACCACAGCGAGCGGCACCCCGTAGGCGCCCGGATCGTCGCCAACACCCTGGTGCAGCGCTCCCTTTACCTCGGCGGCCCCGAAATGCAGCCGCTGCGCGACGTGTTCGCCGAACTGATCACGCTCGAGTCGGTCCAGCGGCACCTCGCCGGCATGGTCACCGGCCTCGACATCACCTACGACGCGGGGACCGGCGCCGGCGGGCACCCCCTGCTCGGCCGCCGGCTCCCCGACCAGGAACTGATCGTCGACGGCCAGAAGACGACCACGTACGAACTGCTGCACCAGGGCCACGCCCTGCTGCTCGACCTGCACGACAACGCCGCGCTGCGCGGCACCGCCGCCGGCTGGTCCGACCGCGTCGACACCGTCACGGCCACCCGGCCCGACCCCGGGGCCCCGGCCGCGAGCCTCCTGGTGCGCCCCGACGGCTACATCGCCTGGATCGGTGTCGACGGCTCCGACGGCGGCCTCGCCGACGCCCTCACCCGCTGGTTCGGCGCGCCCCGCGCCGAGAGCTGAGCACCCGCCCCACCGAGAACCCCGACCCGAGAACCCAGTACCGAGAAGAGGAGTGCGGTCTTGACCACCAAGGCTGAGGCAGACAAAGAGGCCCCCATGGCCGGCAAGTGGATCGAGTGCGACGTCGCGATCCTGGGTTCGGGCCTCGCGGGCTCGATCACCGGCGCGATCCTGGCGCGGCAAGGGGCGAGCGTCGCGCTCATCGACGCGGGGCAGCACCCGCGGTTCGCGGTCGGTGAGTCGCAGAACCCGCAGCTCGTGGAGTGGCTGCACATTCTCGCCGTACGGTACGACGTCCCGGAGATCAAGCACCTCCTGGACATCAAGGCCGTCACCGAGCACATAGGCCCGCACCACGGCAGGAAGCAGAGCTTCGGCTTCGTCTCGCACCGCAAGAACCGCGAGCCGAACCCGCGCGAGGCGACGATGTTCGTCATCCCCAAGATGCTCACCGAGGCCACCCACCTCTACCGCCAGGACACCGACTCGTACTACCTGAACGTGGCGGCCAAGTACGGCTGCACCATCCGCCAGAACTGGCGCGCCACCGACCTCGACTTCGACGACGACGGGGTCACCGTCACGGGCCAGAACGGCGAGGTGTTCCGCGCCAAGTACCTCATCGACGCCAGCGGATTCCGCTCACCGCTCGCCCAGAAGTTCGACCTGCGGGAGAACCCGCCCCGGCACAAGCACCACGCCCGGTCCCTGTTCACGCACTACGTCGGCATCAAGCCGTACGACGACGTGTGCAACTACCCCGACAACCTGCGCCCGCCGGCCAACGCGCCCTTCCACGGCGGAACGCTGCACCACCTGATCGAGCGCGGCTGGTTCTGGATCATCCCGTTCGACAACTACAAGGACTCCAAGAACCCGGTGTGCAGCGTCGGCCTCACCTTCGACGAGCGTCTGTACCCCAAGCCCAAGGACATGACTCCCGACGAGGAGTTCAACCACTACCTGGACATGTACCCGGCCGTGAAGAGGCAGTTCGACGGCGCCAAGCGGGTGCGCGAGTGGGTGTCCACCGACCGGCTGCAGTACTCCTCCAAGCGCACCGTCGGCGACCGCTGGTGCCTGATGTCGCACGCCGCCGGCTTCATCGACCCGCTGTACTCTCGCGGCCTGTCCAACACCTTCGAGGTGGTCGACGCGCTCGCCCATCGGGTCCTGGACGCGCTGCGCGAGGACGATTTCCGGGTGGAGCGTTTCGCGTACGTCGAGGAGCTGGAGCAGGGCCTGCTCGAGTACAACGACAAGATCGTGAACAGCTCGTACATCGCGTTCTCCCACTTCCGGCTCTGGAACGCGGTGTTCCGGGTCTGGGCGTGCTTCACCACCCCCGCCACGATGCGCCTGCTCCGGGCCCGCCAGGACTTCGCCCTGGACGGCGACGACCGGCACTTCAAGGAGATGGAGAACTCCCCCTACCCCGGTCTGTGGTGGCCCGACAGCCATGCCTTCAAGCACCTGCTCGACGTCACCGCCGAGAGCTGTGAGCGGTACGAGGCCGGGGAGATCGACGGCGACAAGGCGGCCGACATCGTGTTCCAGGCCATCCGCGACTGCGAGTCCGTCAACACGCCCTTCGGCTGGAAGGACGGGGAGGACCACCGCTACTTCTGGGCCACCACCCCCACGATGATGAAGTTCATGTGGTGGGCGAACACCCAGGCTCCCACGGAGATGCGCGACCTCGGCCGGGCCATGATCACCGGCGTCGTCAAGCAGGGCCTGCGCGGCAAGAAGGTCTCCTGACACGGAGAGCCGCACCGGCATCCTCACGTCCGCACGTACGCGCATCCCCACATCAGCACACACGCACATCCGCATCTTCGTCGACCCCGGCGCCACCGTGCTCGCGCCGCCCATCCGGGCGGACGGGCCGGTGCGCGCCGGAGCCATGGCACTCCATCTGCCGCTCCTCGTCCTCAACCGATTCGACCCTGGGACACCGTGTGATCAGTCGTAGAGCACTCCTCGGCGCCACCACCGCCGCCGTCGGCCTCACCGTGCTGCCGTCCAACCCCGTCGCCGCGGGCACCCGTATCCCGTGGGACCAGCTCGACCGGAACCTCACCGGGCAACTCGTCCGGCCGGGCGACGCGAGCTACAACGTCGCCCGGCAGCTCGAACTGGCCCAGTTCGACGCCATCAACCCCAAGGCTGTTGCCTACTGTGTGAGTGCGAACGACGTGTCGGTCGCCGTGCGCTTCGCCCAGGACAACTGCCTGCCCGTCGCCGCGCGCAGCGGCGGCCACAGCTACGGCGGTTACTCGACGACTCCCGGTCTGATCATCGACGTCTCACGGCTTTCCGCCGTGACGATCGCCGGCCCGGACACCGTGCACATCGGCCCCGGCGCCCAGAACGTCGACATCCTCAACAAGCTCGCCCCGCACGGCCTGGTGGTCAGCGAGGGCGGCTGCCCCACGGTCGCGGCCGGCGGCTTCCTGCAGGGCGGCGGCTTCGGCTTCCTGACCCGCCCGCTCGGCATGGCCTGTGACGCGGTGACCTCGGCCGAGGTGGTCCTGGCCGACGGCCGGATCGTCACCGCCTCCCCCAGCCGCAACGCCGACCTGTTCTGGGCGATACGCGGCGGCGGTGGCGGCAACTTCGGCATCGTCACGAGGTTCACGGTCACTCCGCACGCCGGCGACCAGATGGCCATCTCCAACCTGGTCTTCCCGTACGACCGCACGGTCGACGTCCTCGACGGTGTCGCGCGGTGGCTGGTGGACGCGCCGCGCACCATCGGGGGCGGCGCCTATGTCGTCCAGCCGGACGCGGCGCCGGGCTCCGTGCCGGCGGTCAACGTCATGCTGGCCTCGCGCGGCACCCCGGCCGAACTGGGCACCGAGACGGCCCGGTTGCTGTCACTGGCCGGTGCCGCGCTGAACCGGCAGGACGCCGTCATGACGTACCGGGCGCTGGAAATGATGGTCTTCGGCTGTGGCAACCTGACCGAGGACCAGTGCCGACGGTCCGAGAAGACCCCCGCCGGCGTGCTCACCCGGCCCGAGTTCGGCCTGGAGCGCACCCGCCTGGGGAGCCGGCCCCTCGCCGGAAGTGGCTGGGCGGACGTGATGTCGGCGTTCGACGCCGACCGCAGGGCCGGCCAGGCGCGCTACCTGGACCTGCACATGTTCGGCGGCGCGGCCAACGACCCGGCCCGCACCGACACGGCCTATGTGCACCGCGACGCGCTGTTCTCCGTCAACTACCGGGTCCACATCAACGACCGGGCGGCCGACACGGCCGAGGCCCGGGCCGTCGCGACGTACTGGGTGGACAACGGCTTCGCCGCGATCGACCCGCTGTCGAACGGCGAGACGTACCAGAACTGGATGGACGCGGCTCTGCCGGACTGGAAGTCCTCGTACTACGCGGAGAACTACTCGCGGCTGGCGTCGATCAAGTCCAAGTACGACCCGAACCGGTTCTTCAGGTTCGCCCAGGGCATCGGAGCGGCCGGCTGACCGGGTACGCGCGAGGGGCCGCCGGGATGGTGCTCCGGCGGCCTCCTCACCGTGCCTCGTCAGGGCCGGCGGCCGTACCACCCGACGAGCTTGTCGATGTCCGGCGCGTCCTCGGGAACCTCCACGACGGGACCGAAGGGCACCTGCCCGCCACGGGGCTCCGCCGGGACGGCGCGTCGCATGTTCGCGAGCGGCGCCGCCAGGACCGCCGGGTCCCACTGGGGCCGCTGGCCGGTGGCCTTGGCCAGGTCCCAGGTGTGCAGGACGAACTCATTGGTGTAGATCACGGCGGCGGCCGCGCCCGGCACCGCGCCCCAGGGCAGGCCGACCTGCCGGCCCAGCACGGCGGGGTCCGACCAGACGGCGCCGATGTCACGAGCGCCGGCCTCCCATGCGGCCGGCCACGCGCCGTCGGCGACGTCCTCGGCGAAGTGCGGAACGCTGAAGAACTCGCCCCCGGCGCCGATCACGGCGACCCTGCGCGCCACGGACACCAGGTGGTTGCAGAGGTCCCGCACGGTGTAGTCGGGACAGGGCGTGGCCCCGTCGTACTGCTCGGGCCCTACGGCGGCGATCGTCCGCCCGGCCAGCTCGAGGGCCTTCATGAGTCCGGTACGGGGATCGGCCTGGGAATCGGGAGTACCGGCACTGCGCATGGTTTCGGTCATGTCCCCATCCTCCGGACCAAACAGGTCACCCTCCGTCCTGTTTCCGAAAAGAATGATCAGACATGAGAGCTGACCGCTTGGTGGCAACCCTGCTCTTCCTGCAAGTGCGAGGAAGGGTGACCGCGACGGAAGTGGCCGCGGAACTCGAAGTGTCCGAGCGCACGGCGCGCCGCGACCTGGAAGCACTCTCGACCGCCGGAGTCCCCGTCTACTCGCAGCGCGGGCGGGGCGGTGGCTGGGCTCTGGTGGGCGGTGCCAGGACCGACCTCACCGGACTCAACGCACACGAGATCAGGGCGCTCTTCCTCGCCGCGGGACCGATGTCCTCGACCCCCGAGCTCCGTTCGGCGCTGCGCAAACTGGTGCGGGCCGTTCCCGAGCCGATGCGCCCGGACGCGGAGGCCGCGTCCCGCGCGCTCGTCGTCGACGGCCTGGACTGGTCGCGCACGGCCGTCGCGGGCGGCACCGGGCACCGCGAAACGCTGGAGCGGTCGATCCTCGACGGAACACAGGTCCGCCTCGGTTACGCGCGTCCCGGCAAACCGGCGTCGCAGCGCGTCGTGCACCCGCTCGGCCTCGCGTCCAAGGCCGGGTCGTGGTACCTCGTCGCCGGTACGGGGCACGGCCTGCGGGCCTTCAGGCTCAGCCGGGTCACCTCCGCCGAGCCGACCGGCGAGAGGGTCGAGCGGCCCGACGGCTTCGACCTCGCCACGGCCTGGCGCTCCCTCGCGGCCCGGCTGGAGGAGCGCATGCTCGCCGCGACCGTGAAGGCCCGCGCCGACCGGGCGGTGCTGCCGGTTCTGCAGCGGCTGCTCGGGGGGCGGCTGCGGGTCGGCAGGGAGCGGCCCGACGGCTGGGTGGAGCTGGAGGCCGACGGACCGTCGATGGACGTACTGGCATCCCAGCTGGCGGGCCTCGGTTCGAGGATCGAGATCCTCGAACCTCCCGAGGCACGCAAGCATCTCGCGCGCCTGGCGGCCGAACTCGCCGCCCTCTACCGGCCGTCGGACAAGCCGTTGGAAGGAGTATCGCTCTCGGGATAGCCACTTTCCTCTAGGTACCTACTATGAAAAAGATGCTACGTTCGCGGAACCCGGGGAAGGAACGGCGCCCCGCCATGGACAACGCCGTGCTCAGCGGCGGGAGTTACCACGATGTCTGCTCACCACCACTTACGGGAGAAATCATGATCGTCGTCACTGGAGCGACCGGGAACATCGGCCGGCCGCTCGTACAGGCACTGACCGCGGCGGGCGAGCAGGTCACAGCCGTCTCGCGCCACCCCGCAGAGGGCGAAGCACCGCAGGGCGTGCGGTACGCGCAGGCCGACCTGGCCGACTCCGAGAACCTGCGCCCCGTACTCGAGGGAGCCGACGCGCTGTTCATCCTTCTCGCGGGTGAACTCCTCATGGGTGGCGAGAGCCCTTCCAACCTCCTCGATGTGGCGAAGGCCGGCGGCGTCCGCCGCGTGGTCCTGCTCTCCTCCCAGGCCACCGGGACGCGCCCCGGAGCCGTCTCGCACGCTCGTCTGCACGCCTTCGAGGAAGCGGTGAAGGAGTCGGGCCTGGACTGGACGATCCTGCGCCCGGGCGGTTTCGCCACCAACGCGTACGCCTATGCCGAGACGGTCCGCGGCACCCGCACGGTCGTCGCGCCGTTCGGCGACGTCGCCCTGCCGGTCATCGACCCCGCCGACATCGCCGAGGTGGCGGCCGTCACCCTGCGCGAGGACGGCCACGCCGGCCGGACGTACGAGCTCACGGGCCCGGAAGCGGTCTCCCCGCGCGGGCAGGCCAAGGCGATCGGCGACGCACTGGACGCGGAGGTGCTCTTCGTCGAACTGAACCGTGACGACGCCAGGACCCACATGCTGCAGTTCATGCCCGAGCCCGTCGTGGACGGCACCCTCGACATCCTGGGCGAGCCGACTCCCGCCGAGCAGCGGGTGAGCCCCGACGTCGAGCGGATCCTGGGCCGCGCCCCCCACACCTTCGCGGAGTGGGCGGCCCGCAACGCAGCGGCCTTCGCGTAACACCGCGGCCCCACATGCCCTTGCCCCCTACGGCCGGCGTAGGGGGCAAGGGCATTCCCCCGCGGTTCCGGCGGGGCGCCGGCGTCGCGCGCCGCCGCCGGCCCAGGCACTCGGCGCCGGCCTGCGGTGCCGAGAGTCCGGCTCAGCCGCCGGCGGCCTCGTCGATGCGTCGGCGCAGGCGCCTCATCCCGCGCAGCCACCGGTCGGTGTCGGTCGCCCGGAAGGCGTAGTGGTCCCGTACCTCCGGGTGGGGCAGGATGAGGAACCGCCCGTCCGCGAGCCCCTCCATGACCTCGTCGGCGACCTGCTCGGGTTCGAGGACCGTGCCGGCGAGCACCGCCTTGGCTGCCGCGTCGGTCTTCTCGTACATCTCGGTGCGAACGCCGAGCGGGCACAGGACCTGGACGGTCACGCCCTTGTCGCCGTGGGTCGCCGAGAGCCACTCGGCGAAGGCCAGCGCACCGTGCTTCGAGACCGAGTACGACGCCGATTCGAGGTGCGTGAGCAGGCCTGCCGCGGAGACCGTGGCCAGGAAGTGGCCGCGTCCCCGTTCCAGCCAGGGCCCGATCAGGTGACGGGCCGCGCGCACGTGACCCATGACGTTCACCTGCCAGACCTGCTCCCACACCTGCTCCGGGGTGTCCTCCCCGCCGCCGGGCTCGATGCCCGCGTTCGCGCAGAACAGGTCGATCTCGCCGAGGTGGGCGCGCGCCGCAGCCACCAGGGCGGCCACGCTCTCCTCCGCACCGGCGTCGCCCGGCACGGCGAGCCCGCCGACCTCGGCGGCCACCCGCGCGGCCGCCGCGGCGTCCAGGTCGTTGACCACGAGCCGGGCACCCTCGGCGGCGAACCGGCGGGCCAGTGCCGCACCGATGCCGGACCCGGCCCCGGTGACGACCACACCCGCGTTGTTGAGCTCCATGGCTGCCGTCCGCCCTACTCGTCCGCGACCTGGAGCACGAGCTTTCCGAGGTTCTCGCCGCGGAACAGTCGCAGCAGGGTCTCGGGGAACGCCGCGACTCCGCCGGACACCACGTCCTCCACCGATCGCAGCTTCCCCGCCGCCCGCCAGCCGGCCAGTTCCGTGACGGCCTCGGCATACCGGTCGGCGTAGTCGAAGACCACCATTCCCGTCATGGAGGCCCGATTGACCAGCAACGACATGTAGTTGCTCGGTCCCTTGACCGGCTCGGTGTTGTTGTACTGGGAGATCGCGCCGCAGATGACGATCCGGGCGCCGCGCGCCAGCCTGGTCAGCACCGCGTCCAGGATGTCGCCGCCGACGTTGTCGAAGTAGACGTCCACACCCTCCGGGGCGTGCTCGCGCAGGGCCTTGCGCACATCCTCGGTCTGGTAGTCGATCGCGGCGTCGAACCCGAACTCCTCGACCACCGAACGGCACTTGCGCTCTCCGCCGGCGATGCCGATGACCCGGCAGCCGAGGATCTTGGCGACCTGGCCGACCACGTTGCCGACCGCGCCCGCCGCTCCGGAGACCACGACGGTCTGCCCCGGCTTCGGCGCTCCGATGTCGAGCAGGCCGAAGTAGGCCGTCATGCCCGACATACCGAGAGTGCCGAGATGCACGGGCAGCGGCGCCAGCGACGGGTCGACCTTCGTGACGCCGCGGCCGTCCGAGACGCAGTACTCCTGGACACCGAACGAGCCGGACACATGGTCCCCCACCGCGAAGCCGGGGTGGCGGGAGGCGATGACCCTGCCCACCGCGCCGGCGCGCATCACCTCGCCGATGTCGACCGGCCGGATGTACGACTTGCCCGCGTTCATCCAGCCGCGCATGGCCGGGTCGATCGACAGGTAGAGCACCTGCACCAGCAGCTCACCGTCGGCCGGCTCTCCGACCGGCTCCTCGACGTACTCCCAGTCGGTGGACCGGGGCTGCCCCACGGGACGTGCGGCCAGGCGCATTTGACGGTTGATGCGGCTCATCCCCGCGACTCCTTGACTATGCATACCGACTGGTAGGTACGTGACTCGTGAGGTTAGGCGCTCGTCGAACGGGGGTGCAAGGGGTCCCACCCGCGACCGCGAGTGGCGCGCATCACACCGACGGCAGGAGGGGCGCCGGGGTACGGCCCGGGAGCGCGGGGCCCGCTGTCAGAGGGCTCGGCTACCGTCCAGCTGCCGGCACTGCTCGACCGGCTCGTCGACGTCGGGAACACGGTGATCGTCATCGAGCACCACCAGGCCGTGATTGCACACGCCGACTGGCTCGTGGACTTAGGTGTTCTGTCCCGGGACCGGCCACGACGGTGGCCGGGTGTTCCTCACCGGGACGCCCGCGGATCTGGTGGCGCGGGCAGACACCCTCACGGCGCGCCATCCGAGGGAGTACGTCGGAGGTTGAACGGGATCCGCGGATACGCCTGAAACATTTCGTCCGCGTCGTCGCGTCAATGAGGTGCAGGGGTCGCCGACACACGACGGGGAGAGTGGAAACGGGGATGAGAGTGTCCCGCGGGGAGCAGTTCAGGGAGTTCGCGGCCGGCCGGGCCGCGCATCTGTACCGCTCCGCCTGCCTCCTCACCAGCGGGGACACTCACCTCGCCGAGGATCTGGTGCAGGAGACGCTGGGCCGGATGTATGTGCTGTGGGGGCGGGTCCACCGGATCGGCAACCCGGCGGGCTATGCCCAGACCGTTCTCGTCCGTGTCTTTCTCACCCACAAGCGTCGGCGTTCCGCCTCGGAACGCCCTGTCGGCGAACTGCCCGACACCGCTCTGCCGTCCGGACCCGGCGACGACCCCGAGTTGCGTATCGCGCTGCTCGGCGCGCTGGGGCAGCTCGCGCCCAAGGACCGGGCGGTGGTGGTGCTGCGGTACTGGGAGGACCGCAGTATCGAGGAGACGGCCGAGGCGATGAACGTCAGCCCGGCCGCCGTACGCACCAGATCGGTGCGGGCGCTGGCGAAACTCCGCGACCAACTCGGCGGGACTCTCGTGGAGTTCGCCGACCGCTGAGGCACGCGCCCAGCCACGCCCGCAGGCCGTGTACAGCCCGGCGGGGCCCCGAAAACTCGTGATACGTCCGTTTCTTGATCAGGGAGCGTGGTTCCCCATGCCTTTCGAAGACGAGCTCGGCGATGCACTGCGTCGCACCGGTGACACGCTCCGGCCCGCGGACCGGCCCGCGCTGGTGGACGGCGGGCTGAAGCTCGGCCGCCGCCGTCTCGCCCGGCGCAGGGCAGCGGCTGTGACCGGCAGCGTGCTGGCGCTGACGGTGGTGGGTGCGGCAGGCGCGTACACCAGCGGCGTGTTCGGCGCGGACGACTCGGGGAAATCGGTCGCCTCCCGGGCCGAAATTCCCGAGCTGGTCATCGAGGCCACCGACGGCAAGGTCACCGCGCGGGAGATGATCACGACACTCAAGGGACTGCTGCCGAAGGGCGAAGTCCTCGATGAGGGGGGCCGTGGCAGCTCGACGGGGCGCGGCTCGATGCCGTACGCGTCCGTCGTGTTCGACGACGGCAAGGGTGCGGCGGCGATCTCGGTGAGCCTGAACACCGTCGACCCGGACGGCGAGAGCGCCAAGGGCTACATCACCTGTCCCTCGCAGGCGCAGGTGCAGCACGAATCCTGCAAGGCCGAAACGCTGGCCGACGGTTCGAAGTACATGCTGTTCCAGGGGTACGAGTACCCCGACCGGCGCGAGGACACCAAGAACTGGCGGGCCACGCTGATCACCAAGGCCGGTGTGCTGATCGACGCGAGCGAGTACAACGCTCCCGCCCAGAAGGGCGCCGCCGTCACCCGGACCGACCCGCCGCTCTCCGCGGCTCACATGAAGTCCCTGGTCACGGGCGCGACATGGCAACCACTCCTCGAGAGGTTCCTCCAGGAGGCGGGTGCCCCGACGAAGGAGATCCCCGATCCCGGCGCGATCAGCAGCGACGCCGTGCACAAGACCCTCGCCTCGATGCTCCCCGAGGGTGTGAAGGTCACCGACAAGGGCGGCCGGTCGGGCTACGGCTTCGTGGTGGCCGACGACGGCAAGGGCAAGGGATTCGTCGGGGTCAACGTCCAGCCCGGCATGGGGGACATCGTCAAGGATGTCTTCGCCAAGGGATTCACCACCCTTCCGGACGGCACCAAGGTGATCCAGAGGCAGGAGGCCGACCCCGATCAGAAGGGCGGCGAGGGCACGGTCGGCTGGACCGTGGACACCCTGCGCCCGGACGGCTTCCGCGTGGTGATCATGGCGTTCAACGCGCCTGCCCAGGGCCAGGACGCCAGCCGGCCCGAGCCCGTACTGACCATGAAACAGCTCAGGGACATCGCGCTCGACGAGAAGTGGCTGAACCTGAAGTAGGGCACAAGGAGTGCTACTTCGCGTCGGAGTAGCGCTCCACCACCGCGATGGTGAACGGAAAGCGCACCGGCGTCCGTCCGAAGGCGATACGCCCGGCCAGCTCACCGGCCGCGCGGATCGCCTTCGTCACGTCCGCGGCCTCCTCGGCGGGGCAGTGCACGATCACCTCGTCGTGCTGGAAGAACACCAGCTCCGCGCGCATACCGGCCAGCTCCTGCCGCAGTGCGGCGAGCATCAGCAGCGCCCAGTCCGCGGCGCTGCCCTGCACCACGAAGTTCCGGGTGAAGCGGCCCCGGGCGCGGGCGTTCGTCGATGCGTAGCCGGGCGTGAACTCGCCTTCCTCCGGAGGTTGTTCCTCGCTCTCCTGCGGGATGCCCGCCTCCCCGTCGTCCCCCGCGCCGGCCGCGCGGGGACTCGTGCGCCCCAGCCAGGTCCGTACGAGCCTGCCCTCCTCACCGGCCTTGGCCGCGTCGTCGACGTACGCGACGGCCCGCGGGAATCTGCGGCGCAGCGCGGCCAGGTTCTTCAGGCCGTCGCCCGAGGTCTGGCCGTAGATCGCGCCCAGCAGGGCGATCTTGGCGTGGTCGCGGTCGCCGGAGAAGGCCCGGTCGGACAGGGCGGAGTACAGATCGCCCTCGTGACCGGCCACCTCCATCAGGCCCGGATCGCGGGAGATCGCGGCCAGCACCCGTGGCTCCATCTGGTCGGCGTCGGCGACCACCAGCCGCCAGCCGTCGTCGGCGACGACGGCACGCCGGATCACCTTCGGGATCTGAAGTGCCCCGCCCCCGTTGGTCGTCCAGCGGCCCGAGACCGTGCCGCCGGGCACATACCCGGGCCGGAAGCGGCCGTCGCGCACCCAGTCCTGCAGCCAGCTCCAGCCGTGTGCCGTCCAGATGCGGTACAGCTTCTTGTACCGGACCAACGGCTCCACCGCCGGATGGTCGAGCTCTTCGAGCTCCCAGCGGCGGGTCGACCTCACCCTGATCCCGGCCTGGGCGAACGCCTTCACCACATCCGCCGGAAGATCGGGACGCACCCGTCGTCCGAAGGCCGCCGACACCTCGTCCGCGAGCTCCGCGAGCCGGCGCGGCTCGCCCCCGCCCGCGTATCGCTCGCCGAGCAGCTCGTGCAGTACCTCGCGATGCACATCCGCCCGCCACGGCAGGCCCGCGAGGTTCATCTCGGCGGCCACCAGCATCCCCGCGGACTCGGCGGCCGTCAGCAGGCGCATCCGCCCGGGGTGCTCCGCGGTGTCGTGTCTTCGCTGCTGATCGGCGTACACCTCCAGCAGTGCCTGAAGCGGCACGGCGACGGGCTGTGGCTCGAACAGCGACGACTGCGACCCGGGCTCCGCGGCCCTCCCCCGCAGCCTCCGGCGCGGGTGGTACCCCAACGGCTGATCGGGCGGTACGGGGGCGTGGTGCAGGCGCGCGAAGGCCGCGGCCGCCGACCGGGGCTCGCCGAGCCGGCCCTCGTGACCGAGCAGGAGCAGTTCCGCGTCCTCGATGTCGTAACACCGCTCGACCCGGACTCCCGCGGCCAGCAGCCGGGGATAGACCTCGGTTGTGGAACGCCACACCCAGCGGCCCACCTGCGGCCGGGAGCGGACCGCCTCGACGAGATCGGGCTCCGCCAGAACGGGTCCCGCGGGCAGGCCGTCAGGGCCGAGGGGAACGAGCCGTGCTCCGTCCCCTTCCGCCGCCGCCAGAGCCCACCGTTCGCTCATGGGTGCGAGTCTGGCAGGCGGCACCGACAACCCGGCGCGATGCCACCCCGCGGATGCCGCGCCACCGCGGCCGCCGCTGTGCCACCTGCCGCCGCTATGCCACCTGGTGGAACAGCGCCGAGGCCTCGCCGCGGGAGGCGACACCCAGCTTGGTCAGGATGTTCGCGACATGGAACTTCACCGTCGACTCGCTGATGTGCAGCTCCTGCGCGATCACCCGGTTGCGGTGGCCACGGGCGAGATGCGTGAGGACCTCGAGTTCCCGGTCCCCCAGCGGCGCCAGCGGATCGGCGGCAGCGGCCTGCGGCGCGCCCAGCGGGAACGTCGCCGTGACCGTCGTACCCCAGCCCGGCACCGCGTCCACGTCCAGCCGGCCACCCAGCGCCTCCAGCCGCTCACCGACCCGCTGCGGGCCCAGCGTGCACATCGAGACCCGGCCGGGGCCGTCGTCCCGTACGGTCGCACGCAGTTCGCTGTCGGTCAGCGACCAGCTGACATGGATTCGGTTCACCGCGTCCTGCTCCAGGGACGTCAGCAGCACGGCCCGTACGACCGCGCGGGCCGCATGTGCCACATCCGCTGCCAGCGGCCGGGCGGATTCGGGCGCGCCCAGCTCCAGTCGGACCGGGCTGTGGCGCACCAGCGGCCGCAGCGAGTCGGCGAGCCGGGCGAAGGCCTCGGCGGCCGGCTCCTCGGAGACGGCCTGGTCCCGTTCGGTCTCGGCACGCAGGTCCACCAGGGCGGTGACCGCCAGGTCGACGGCGGCGGCGCGGGCGGCGGCGTCGTCCAGCTTCCGGCTGCGCAGCACACCCAGCAGTCCGGACAGGGCGGTCGCGTGGTACTCGGTCAGCTCGGCGATCACCCGGGCCCGCTCGCCGGCCGAGGCCCGTGAACGGGCCAGAGTGGACGGGACCGCCTCGGTGACGAGCCGGTCGAAGTGGCTGGTCACCAGGTCCCACAGGGCCTGGACGACGGCGCTGTCGGTCTCGGCGAGCGGCGAGTCGTCGCTGCGCACGAGGACCAGCAGCGCTCCCCGCTCGGTCGCGTCGCTGGCCACCGCGAGCACCGGGCGGTCGGCCCCGCCGATCCTGGCGGTGCCCTGCCAGGGTCGGCCCGCGGGCACGGAAACGGTGAGCGGGTCCAGCTCGGCGGCGGTGATCCGCCCGACAGCGTTCCCGGAGGCGCTGTGGGTCTTGAACGGGGAGTGCGCGCAGTGCGTGGAGCGTTCGGCCACGGCAAGGTGGGGGACGAGCGCGGCCAGTGTCGCCGAGAGCCGCGGCAGGACCCCGCCCAGCGGCTGTCGGATCACGTCATGGGCTGCGGCCAGCGCGGGCGCGGCGTGTGTGGATCCCGTGAGCTCCATGTCCGCCAGCGTACGGCGCCTGCCCCTGTCGGCGGCTGTCCGTTCGGCCAGGTGCAACTGTCCGGAAGGCGGGCGGGATCGGTGCCCGCGGAAGACGAGGGTTGATCGTGGCGGAAGGAGCCAGACATGGAAGCGATCGTCTTCGAAGAGTTCGGCGGACCCGAAGTGCTGCGATTCACCGAGATCGAGGAGCCGCACGCGGGACCCGGCCAGGTGCGGGTCCGGGTCCGGGCGACGGGGGTCAACCAACTCGACCACAAGATCCGCAACGGCTGGCTGGAGGGGCAGTTCCCGACCCCGTTGCCCGCGACGCCCGGCCTGGAGTTCGCCGGGATCGTCGACGAGGTCGGCGAAGGGGTGACCGGCACGGCCGTCGGCGACGAGGTCCTCGGCTGGCCCGTCACCGGCTCGTACGCCCAGTACGCGCTGGCCGAGGTGTTCGCCCCCAAGCCGCCCGGACTCGACTGGGCGGACGCCGCGGCGCTGCCGGTCGCGACCGAGACCGCGCAGCGGGTCCTCGGCCTGCTCGGGGTGCGCGCGGGCGAGACCCTGCTGCTGCACGGTGCCGCGGGTGCGGTCGGCACGGCCGCGGTCCAGCTCGCCGTGGCGGCCGGTGTCCGCGTGATCGGTACATCGTCGCCCGGCAACCACGACCATCTGCGCGAGCTGGGCGCGATCCCGGTCGCCTACGGGGACGGGCTGATCGCACGGGTCCGGGAGTCGGCGCCCGAGGGCGTCGACGCCGTCTTCGACGCGGTGGGCCGGGGCGTGCTGCCGGACTCCGTCGCGCTGCGCGGCGGGACGGCCGAGCGGATCGTCACCATCGCCGACCCGGACGCGGCCGCGCACGGGGTGACGTTCTCGGCGGGCGGCACGGAGCGTCCCGAGGTCGCTTTGGCGGAGCACGCCCGGCTGGCGGCGGCGGGCAGGCTGCGGATCCGTATCGACGGGATCCACCCGCTGCGGGACGCCGCGAAGGTGCAGGCACTGAGCGAGACCGGTCATGCGCGAGGAAAGCTCGTGCTCATTCCGTGACGGGGTCCGTGCCCGCGGCGGGGCCGGGTGCCGCGCCGGAGGCCGTGCCGGGGGAGCCGAGCGTACGGACGACGCGGGCCGGGTTGCCGACGGCGAGCACCCCGGCCGGCAGGTCCCTGGTGACCACCGCCCCCGCGCCGACGACGCTGTCCTCGCCGATCGTGACCCCGGGGCAGACGATCACGCCGCCGCCCAGCCATACGTTGTCGCCGATCGTCACCGGGACCGCTCGCTCCCAGCCCGCCCGGCGGCGCTCGGTGTCCAGCTCATGGACGGGGGTGAGGAGCTGGACGTTCGGCCCGATCTGCACGTCGGCCCCGATCGTGATGGGCGCGGCGTCCAGGAAGACCGCACCGAAGTTGACGAACGTACGGTCGCCGATGCTGATGTACCGGCCGTAGTCGCACTGGAACGGCGGCCTGATGCGTACGCCCTTCCCCAGGGAACCGAGCAGCTCGGCGAGGATCCTGTCGCGGGCGGCGGGATCCGCGCCGCCGCCCGCGTTGTACGCGGCGCACAGTTCGAAGCGCCGCTCGTTGTCCGCCGCGAGTTCGGGGTCGTCGGGGAGGTACCACTCGCCGGCCAGCATCCGGTCCTTGTTCACGCCCATCCGGTGTTCTCCCTGTTCGTCGGTCTCCCTAGGATTGAGCGTTTCCGGGCCTGAGCGACAGCGCGCGGCTCGACGCGATCACGAAATTCACAGGGGTGGGGATCCAGCAATGCGCAGTGCGATGCGAGGTCTGGTGAGAGGCGTGGGCCTCGGAGTTGTTCCGGCGGCGTTGCTGCTCGGGACGGTGGCCGGCTGCTCGGCCGAGCCGGAGGCGGCCCGGCCCGCGGGCAGGACCGCGAGCGCCAAGGGCGGTGACGACGCCGAGGGGGGCAAGGCCGGCGGTGCGCAGGGCGCCGAGAAGGGCGGTTCGGTCGGCGGTTCCGGTTCGCCGTGCGCCCTGCCCGTCACCTTCGACCTCGCCGCCTCCTGGGAGCCCGAGGCCGTCGACACCGCGCTGGGCGCGCTCAAGCAGGGCCCGGTCACCCTCGTCTGCGAGATCGACGCGAAGCCCGCGGGAAACATCGGCTTCATGCGTGTGTGGACCGGCGGCAAGCGGGGCGACGACGCGCGCAAGGCGCTCGAGGCGTTCGTGGCGGCGGAGTCGAAGAGCCGTGAGCAGGAGAAGTACGGCGAGACGAAGGCGGGCGAGTTCGCCGCGGCCGAGGTCAGCTATCTGAACACCGATGATGCGCTGGATGCGCCCAAGAAGGAGCGGGCCCTGGCCTTCACCACGCCGAAGGGTGTGGTCCTCCTGCACCTCGGCGGGCTGGACACACAGGAGCACGAGCAGATGCTCCCGGCGTACGAGCTGGCCAAGAAGTCCATGAGCGGCTCCTGAGCATGTGCGGGGCGCGTGGCCTGCGCCCCCCGGGGCGCGGCCGCGCACGTTCGACGACGCGGCCCGGGCAGTGAGTCGCCCCGCCGGGCCCGCGATCACCGTGCACGACGAAGGCGCCCTGATGCTGGGTGAAGACCCGCAGCGGAGTGCGATGAGCCGCAAGGCGGTGGTGGTCGTGCCCCAGGCTCCCCGTTCCGCGATGTGCTGATAACAGCCACCGGAGGGTGTCCCACGAGGCAGGGCGGTCCTTGCCCCGTGGGACGATCTGAGGTGTGAGCAGCGTGGACACGGTCGGGAAGGCGCTCGCCGCCGCGCTGTACGCGGACGGCGACGAAGGGCTCGACACGGGCGCGTCCCTGCTGGCCGCCGACCCGGCCGCCGACGGCGAGCTGCGGCTGCGCGGCGAGGAGTACGTCCGCCGGGCCTGGGAGGGCGGCTGGCAGCCGGCCGATGTCGTGCGCCTTGTGCGCCGTGACCTCGACGAGCCTCATGAGCGGCTGGCGGCGGAACTGATCACGGGCGAGTCGCAGCGCTACGGGAGCCGTCTCGCACCGCGCTGGAAGGCGCAGCTCGCCGAGCTGGCGGGCCTCGCCCCCTACCGGGCGGACCGTTTCTCCTACGCTACCGCCGTGCTGGAGCTCTACCGCCTGCTGCTCCGCCTCCCGCGGATCGAACCGGTCGACCCGCCACCGGGCGCCGCCCCGCTCTCCATTCCCTCGCCGCACGAGCCGCGCATGCTCTCCCGTATCCGCGCGCTGCTGGCGAAGGCGGAGGCGACCGGCTACCCGGAGGAGGCGGAGGCGCTGACGGCGAAGGCGCAGGAGCTGATGGCGCGTCACAGCATCGACGACGCGCTGCTGGCGGCGCGCACCCATGGCCCTGACACCCCGTCCGCGTGCCGGATCGGCGTGGACGCCCCGTACGAGACGGCCAAGGCGATCCTTCTCGACGCCGTCGCCTCCGCGAACCGCTGCCGTGCCGTGTGGAACAGCGCCTTCGGCTTCTCGACGGTCGTGGGCTTCGAGGGCGACCTGGAGTCGGTCGAGATGCTGTACACCTCGCTGCTGGTGCAGGGCACCACGGCGATGACGCGGGCGGAGGCCGCACAGCGCGCGGGCGGCCGCAAACGTACGAAGACCTTCCGTCAGTCGTTCCTGATGGCGTACGCGACCCGGCTCGGCGAGCATCTCGCGGCGGTGGCCGACGAGGTGGTGACCGAGGACATGCTGCCGGTCCTTGCCTCGCGCGATGTGGCCGTCGCCGACCAAACGGACCGGATGTTCCCGCGGACGACGGCCACCCGGGTCCGCGGCGTCACCGACCTCGGCGGCTGGCAGGACGGCACGGCGGCGGCGGACCAGGCCCAGGTGACGCCGCGCCGCGACAGACTGACCCCCTGAGGCGGGCCGGTCCCGGCGCCCGGAACGGCGTCGGGTCTGTGCCCGGGACGGCGCCGTGCCTGCGCCCGGTGAGGTGTCGGCTTGTGGACCCGGGCCGGAGCAGGACCGCCGACCGTGCACGACCAGGGCCCGCGGGCACGCTCAGGCTCCCCGCAGTGCTGGAGCTCGACCGCGTCGCAGGGTCCTACCAGGACGACTTGCGCACTCCGGGGAGGAACCCGGCGTGTGCCTGCTCGCGTACGCGCACCCTGGACAGCCCGAACTTCCGCAGATGCCCTCGGGGCCGGCCGTCCACGCCGTCGCGGTTGCGCACGCGCGTGGCGCTCGCGTCACGCGGCTGGCGACGCAACTCGGCCTGTGCGGCCTGCCGTTCCGCCTCGGGTGTGCCCGGCATGTGGAGGATCTCCTTCAACTCGGCCCGCCGCGCGGCGAATCGATCGATCACGGCCCTGCGCCGCTCGTTGCGGACGATCTTGCTCTTCCTGGCCATCAGACCTTCACCCCGCGGGCGCGGATCCGGGCGACGGCCGCTTCGATGCCGATGGTGTCGACGGTCTTGATCGCGCGGGCACTGAGGGTGAGCCGGACGTGGCGGCCCTCACCGGGGAGCCAGTAGCGCTTGCGCTGGATGTTGGGGTCGAAGCGGCGGGAACTGCGCCGGTGCGAGTGGGAGATCTGGTTGCCGAAGCCCGGCTGGGCGCCGGTCAGCATGCAGTGCGCGGACACGGTGATGCACCTCTCGTAGGAGCCAATTTGGTAATGGGAATCGTTTCCATATACTACCCGCATGGCTCGCACCGACATCCGCCCGGTCATCAAGCTCCGCTCCACCGCGGGCACCGGCTACACCTACGTCACCCGCAAGAACCGCCGAAACGACCCCGATCGGCTGACGCTGCGCAAGTACGACCCCGTCGTCGGCCGTCACGTCGACTTCCGAGAGGAGCGCTGAGCGATGAAGCCCTCGATCCACCCCCCGTACGGCCCCGTCGTCTTCCGCGACAAGGCGGCCGGCTTCGCCTTCCTCACCGGCTCGACCTCCACGAGCGGGAAGACGGTCGAGTGGGAGGACGGCAACACCTGTCCCGTCATCGACGTGGAGATCTCCCCGGCGAGCCACCCCTTCTGCACCGGCACGGCTCGGGTACTGGACACGGCCGGCCGCGTGGAGCGCTTCGAGCGGCCGTACGCCGGGCGCGAGGTCCGCTGATGCTGCCGGTCGCCCTCGTCGGCGGTCTGCACGCCGACGCCCGCAAGGCCGCGGTGGATCGGCTGCTCGCCGCCGTTCCGGGCAGCGTCGCCCTCCATCACGACCTCTCGACCGCGCCGGGCGGCACAGTGGTGCGTACCGTCCGCGACCGCGCCGGTGTCCGCGACACCGGCGAGACTGCGCTCGTCAACGACTGCGCGTGCTGCGCGCTGCGTGAGGACCTGGTGCCCGAGCTGGAACGGCTCGCGGAGGGCGGGGCCACCCGCCTCGCCGTCGTCGAACTGTGGGACTCGGTCGCGCCCAAGGCGATGGCCGAGGTCATCGCGGCACACGGCGGCGAGTCCCTCGTGGTCACCGCGGTCATGACGGCTGTCGATCCGGCGCTGGTGCTGCCGTATCTCGGCAACGGCGACGATCTCGCCGAAGCCGGTCTCGCGGCCGCCGCATCGGACCAGCGCACGATCGCGGACACCTGGGCGCGTCAGCTGGAGTACGCGCCGGTGCTCGCGGTCGTCGAGAGCGAAGAGGCGGACGAGGAGGACCACGCGCTGCTGACCCAGCTGCACCCGACGGCCCCTGGCTCGCCGACCGGCCGGACACCCTGCTGGCGTGGGACGCGGCGGGCGGCGCGCTGTGTGTGGAGAGCGCGGGCCCCTGGCTCGCCTCGCTGCCGGACGCCGCCTGGGAGATGGTGCCCCCGATACGCAGGGCGGCGGCCGCGCTGGACTGGCACGCCGACCACGGGGACCGCTGCCAGCACCTGGTATTCGTCTCACCCGGTCTCGACCGCGACGGCCTTGAACAGCTTCTCGAATCCTGCGTGTTGACCGATGACGAGTACGCCGCGGGCCGAGAGGCCTGGAAGCGGCTGCCATCCGCCTTCGACTCCCTCCTGGAGGTCTGACATGTCCCCCCGCCGCGCCATCGTGCGCAAGCAGCCCGCCCCCCGTCCCAACCCGCTGGATCAGGCGGGCATCACCTACGTGGACTACAAGGACACCGATCTGCTGCGGAGGTTCATTTCGGACCGCGGCAAGATCCGCAGCCGCCGGGTGACCCGCGTCGGTGCGCAGCAGCAGCGGCGGCTGGCCCGTGCGATCAAGAACGCCCGGGAGATGGCGCTGCTGCCCTTTTCCTCGTCCGCCCGCTGACCCACGGGACGGGGGACTGAGCCGATCGGCGGTGAGATACGTCCTTCTCCACGAGGGGCACTCGAGGACGTGCCTGTAATCGTAGGACCCCCTCACGTGCACGTGCATCTGCCCGTGCAGTCGCTCATGCGCCGGCATGTGAACAGAGCTATGATCCGGGATAGTTGACACCTGCACCTTGCATCCCGGGAGCGACTTGTGCACCACGTGTACAACGGCATGGCGGCCACGAAGCTTCAGGGGGTCGTCTGGCAGAAGAGCAGGCACAGCAACTCACAGGGATCCTGTGTGGAGTTCGCCAAGCTGCCCGGCGGCGACGTGGCGATGCGCAACTCGCGGCACCCCGACGGCCCCGCACTCGTCTATACGCCCGCGGAGATAGAAGCGTTGCTTCTGGGCGTCAAGGACGGGGAGTTCGACCATCTGATCGCGGGAGCCTGACGGGCCGGGGGCGTGCGCCGCACGGCCGAGTGCCCCCGGCCGTGCGGTACATGGCCGGGGCACACGTATCAGCCCAGGCGGAACAGCGCCCAGACCACTTTGCCGTGCAGCGACCCGGCCAGCGGGTGCCAGCCCCAGCCGTCGCTGAAGGAGTCGACCAGGAACAGGCCGCGGCCCGATTCCGCCGAGAAGTCCTCGCCGCTCTCGCGTGCCGCCGGGCTGTCCTGGCTGGGGTCGCGGACCGCGCACACCAGCCGGCTCGTCCAGTGCATCAGATGCAGCCGGACCGGAGGTTCCTGGGCCGGCTCGCGCGCCGTGTCGGCGGGCAGGGCGTGCCGCAGTGCGTTGGTGACGAGTTCGGAGACGACCAGCGCCACATCGTCGAAGCGGTCGTCGAGTTCCCACTGGCCGAGCGTTGCCTTGGTGAACGTGCGTGCTCCGCGTACCGCTTCGTAGCGGGCGGGCAGGGCGCAGGAGGCGGAGCTGGAGACGGCGGAGGGATCGATCGGCGGAAGCCCCTGCCGTAACGGCTCGAGCATGGTCGATCCATTCGTCCCCATGCGAGGCACTCCCGGGAATCGCGGCTGTGACGCTACAACACGAACGAGCACGCAGGTGCGCGAGGACCATGGTTCCGAATGCGTAGGGCAGATGCAAGGGCAGATGCACGTGCACGCGCCTGACCTGTCCATGACCGTGCCGGTTCTTGCTCATTTCTTCCGCGCAACTCTTTCGCCCTGCGCCCACTTCCGTTGCCGTTTCCGTAACCGAATGAGTACGGGGTGAAGCGTTTTGGTGGCAGAATCCGGCTCTTGGGGTTCGGGGGGACCTCGCGAGACAGTCGAGTCGGGCAGCACAACGAACGCAGTGAGCACATCACCGTGAGCACAACGAGTCATCGAGCACATCGAGTCACATCGACGAGGCGGCGATGGGGAGGGTTGGGGTCGTGACGGCAGGCGAGTCGTGGGGATACCCCCGGGGTGACGGCCCGGGCGGAGGTTCTGTGGTGCGGCGCATCCTGTTGGGCTCGCAGCTCAGAAGGCTGCGTGAATCGAGAGGCATCACCCGGGAGGCCGCCGGATACTCCATCCGCGCGTCCGAATCCAAGATCAGTCGCATGGAGTTGGGACGCGTGAGCTTCAAGGCGCGGGACATCGAGGATCTGCTCACCCTCTACGGAGTGGCTGACGACATCGAGCGGGAGGCCCTGCTCGGCCTCGTCAAGGAAGCCAACGTCGCCGGCTGGTGGCACAGCTTCGGCGATGTGCTGCCCGGCTGGTTCCAGACGTACATCGGTCTCGAGGGTGCCGCTTCGCTCATCAGGATCTACGAAGTCCAGTTCGTGCACGGTCTGCTGCAGACGGAGTCGTACGCCCACGCCGTCGTCGCCCGCGGTATGCCCGATGCGCCCCGGGCCGAGATCGACCGCCGGGTCGCGCTGCGCCTCGAACGGCAGAAGACCCTTGTCTCCGAACGGTCGCCCCGCTTGCACGCCGTGCTCGACGAGGCCGCGCTGCGCCGCCCGTACGGCGACCGGGCCGTGATGCAGGAGCAGCTGCGGCATCTGATCGAGGTCTCCGAGCAGCCGAACATCACGCTGCAGGTGATGCCGTTCGGCTTCGGCGGGCACGCGGGCGAGAGTGGCGCGTTCACGATGCTGCGCTTCCCGGAGTCGGACCTGTCCGACCTCGTCTATCTCGAGCAGCTGACCAGCGCCCTCTACCTCGACAAGCGCGAGGAGGTCGCCCAGTACGAGCGGGTCATGGAGCGCCTCCAGGAGGACAGTCCGGATCCGGCCGCGAGCCGGGACCTCCTTCGAGGTCTCCTTCAACTCACATGAAACACAAGTACGATGACGCAACATCAGAACCGCTGACTTCCGTGCTTTCGTCTCCGGAGTAAGGGATCACATGTCCTTCTTCACCGACCTGGCCCACCAGTACATAGATGGCGAATGGAGGCCCGGCAGCGGCTCCTGGGACATCATCGACTTCAACCCGTACGACGGGGAGAAGCTGGCCTCGATCCCCGTGGCGACGGCGGACGAGGTGAACCAGGCCTACCGGGCGGCGGAGCGCGCACAGCGGAAGTGGGCGGCGACCAACCCGTACACCCGCAGGCTGGTGTTCGAGCGCGCGCTGCGGATCATCGAGGACCGTGAGCAGGAGATCGCCGAGACGATCATCGCGGAACTCGGCGGCACGCATCTGAAGGCGGGCTTCGAACTGCACCTCGCCAAGGAGTTCCTGCGCGAGGCGATCCACCTGGCGCTGCGGCCCGAGGGCAGGATCCTGCCGTCGCCGGTCGACGGCAAGGAGAACCGGGTCTATCGCGTACCCGTGGGCGTGGTGGGCGTCATCAGCCCGTTCAACTTCCCCTTCCTGCTGTCGATCAAGTCGGTCGCTCCGGCGCTGGCGCTCGGCAACGCCGTGGTCCTCAAGCCGCATCAGAACACGCCGATCTGCGGCGGCTCCCTGGTGGCCAAGGTCTTCGAGGACGCGGGCCTGCCCGCCGGCCTGCTGAATGTCGTGATCACGGACATAGCCGAGATCGGTGACGCGCTCATCGAGCACCCGGTCCCCAAGGCCATCTCGTTCACCGGTTCCGATCGGGTGGGCCGCCATGTCGCGACCGTCTGTGCCGCGAACTTCAAGCACGCCATCCTCGAACTCGGCGGCAACAGCGCGCTGATCGTGCTCGACGACGCCGACGTGGACTACGCGGTCGACGCGGCGGTCTTCAGCAGGTACGTGCACCAGGGCCAGGTGTGCATGGCCGCCAACCGCATCCTGGTGGACCGCTCGGTGGAGAAGGAGTTCACCGAGAAGTTCGTCGCCAAGGTCAAGACGCTCAAGGTCGGTGACCCGGCCGACCCGCAGACCCACATCGGGCCGCTCATCAACTCCTCGCAGGCCGAGGCGGTTTCCTCGGTCGTCGACCAGACTGTCGAGGCCGGCGCGACGGTGCTGCTGCGCGGTACTGCCGAGGGCAACCTCGTGTCCCCCTCCGTGCTGACCGGGCTGCCGGCGGACTCGCCCGTCCTGTCGCAGGAGATCTTCGGCCCGGTGGCGCTGATCATTGCGTTCGACGGGGAGGACGAGGCGGTCCGCATCGCCAACGACACGCCCTACGGCCTGAGCGGCGCGGTGCACACGGGCGATGTGGAGCGAGGGGTGCGGCTCGCCAAGCGGATCGACACCGGCATGATCCATATCAACGACGGCACGGTCCACGACGAGCCGATCGTCCCGTTCGGCGGCGAGAAGCACTCGGGTATCGGGCGGCTGAACGGCGACTCGATGGTCGACGCGTTCACCACCCAGAAGTGGATCTCGGTGCAGCACGGGCGCTCGCAGTTCCCGTTCTGACGTTCTCGGAAGTCTTTCTGCCCACGGGTCCTTGCGGACAGAGGTTGTCCGCAAGGGCCCGTAGCGTTGGTGTTGTCGGAGGGAGGGCGGACAGGCTCTCCGAAGGACCGGAAGGCGGACACAGCATGGTCACTCACGTTCCCGCAGAGGCTCAGGGCGACGAGCGCGGCGCGCTGCTGAACTTTGTCGAGGCACAGCGCGGCGCGATCCGCCGCTCGGTCCTCGGTCTGACCGAGGAGCAGGCCGCGAGCCGCCCGAGCGCCAGCGAACTGTCGCTGTCCGGGCTGCTCAAGCATGTCGCCGAGACGGAGCTCAACTGGCTGCGGATGGCGCAGCAGCTGCCGAACGAGAGGCAGCGCACCCAGGAGACCTGGGCCGACAGCTTCCGGCTGGTCGACGGCGAGACGATCCCGGACCTGCTGGCCTTCTGGGGCACGGTGGCCAAGGAGACCGAGGAATTCATCCGCTCGGCGCAGAGTATGGACGACACGTTCCCGCTGCCCGAGGCCCCGTGGTTTCCCAAGGACGGCAGGGTCTCCCTGCGCTGGCTGCTGCTGCACCTGGTGGAGGAGATCGGGCGGCACGCGGGCCACGCGGACATCGTGCGCGAGTCCCTGGACGGCAAGGGCGCGTTCGACCTGGTCGCCGAGGAGCAGGGTGGCGACCGGGGGGCGTAAGGCGCCTTGCGTATGCCGCGCGTACCCTCGTCGAAGTTGAACAGGAGGGTGCGCGGATGTCAGCGATCCGGCTTCTGGTCCTGGGGGCCGTACGCCAGCACGGGCGGGCGCACGGCTACCAGGTCCGCAACGACCTGGAGTACTGGGGCGCCCACGAGTGGTCGAACGCCAAGCCGGGTTCGATCTATCACGCGCTCAAGCAGATGGCGAAGCAGGGACTGCTGCATGCTCATGAGGTCGCGCCGTCGACGGCCGGCGGCCCTCCGCGCACCGAGTACGAGATCACCGAGCAGGGCACCAAGGAGTACTTCGCGCTCCTGCGCGCATCCCTGACCGCGCACGACCAGAAGATGGACGTGCTCTCGGCGGCGATCGGCTTCATCGTCGACCTCGGACGCGAGGAGGCCGTCGCGCTGCTCAAGGAACGGGTGCGCGGCCTCGAGGAATGGCGCGCGACGGTCACCGAGTACTACACCCCGCAGGACGGGCCCGAGTCGATCGGGCACATCGGCGAGATCATGAACATGTGGGTGTCGTCGGCGGACACCGGGGCCGAGTGGACCCGGGGGCTGATCCGGCGGATCGAGGGCGGGGCGTACACCTTCGCGGGGGAGGGTGAGCCGTTCGTCGGCGTACTGGCCGAGGGTGAGGAGAACCCCTACGCGACGGGGGAGCCGCATGAGGGGGACCGCGGCTAATCAAGTTTGACCAGTCGGGAATCCAGCGTTAGCCTTGAGTGTGTAGTCAAGTTTGACTACTGCTTCGGCACTGGAGGAGACGGATGACGGACGCGATCGTCGTCGAGGGCGCTCGGAAGCGGTACGGGGACCGGCCCGCCCTCGACGGACTTGACCTGACAGTGGCGCGTGGAACGGTCCACGCGGTGCTCGGGCCGAACGGGGCGGGCAAGACCACGGCCGTACGGATCATGGCGACGCTGCTGCGGCACGACGAGGGTGTGGTGAGGGTCGCGGGACACGATGTGCGGACCGAGGCCGACCAGGTAAGGCGGCGCATCGGGCTCCTCGGGCAGCATGCGGCGGTGGACGAGGAACTCGGCGGCCGGCAGAACCTGGAGATGTTCGGGCGGCTGTACCACCTCGGTGCGCGACGGGCCGGGGCACGCGCGGACGAACTCCTCGAGCGTTTCGCTCTCGCGGACACGGGACGCAAGGCGGTGAAGCGGTACAGCGGCGGGATGCGCAGACGGCTGGACCTCGCGGCGTCCCTCATCACCGACCCGGCGGTGCTGTTCCTCGACGAGCCGACGACCGGGCTCGACCCGCGCGGGCGGGCGGAGGTGTGGAGTTCGGTGCGCTCGCTGGTCGGCGGCGGTACGACCGTGCTGCTGACCACGCAGTACCTGGAGGAGGCCGACCAACTGGCCGACCGGATCTCGGTGGTGGACGCCGGACGGGTCGTCGCGAGCGGTACGGCGGACGAGCTGAAGACCAAGACCGGCGGCGACCGGATCGACGTCGTCGTGCGTGACGCGGACCGGCTCGGCCTCGTCGCCTCCCTGCTGCCGGGCGAGGCCACCGTCGACCTCGACCGGCGGCTGGTCAGTGCGCCGGCCGGCGACCGCATGGCCGCGCTCGTCGAGACCGTACGGGCACTGGAGGAGGCAGGGGTCGAGGCGGAGGACATCGCACTGCGCCGGCCGACGCTCGACGAGGTCTTCCTGTATCTCACCGAGGGGGCGGCATGAACGCGTACGTACTGACCGACTCATGGACCATGACACGGCGCGAACTGGCCCACTGGGCACGGCAGCCGGTGCAGGTCCTGGTCGGGCTGGTCTTCCCCGTGATGCTGCTGCTGATGTTCGGCTATCTGGTCGGCGGTGGCCGCGGGGTCGAGGGGGCCTACGTCGACTTCCTGGTGCCCGGCATGCTGGCGCTGACCATGGCCTTCGGCCTGGAAGCGACGATGCTCGCCGTCACCCAGGATCTGAACAAGGGCGTCATCGACCGGTTCCGCTCGATGCCGATGGCGTCGTCCGCGGTGCTGATCGGGCGGAGCGCCGCGGACATGCTGCAATCGGCGCTGGGCCTCGTCGTGATGATCGGCGTCGGACTCGCCACCGGCTGGCGCTGGAACGGCGGCTTCGAAGCGCTGCTGGGGGCAGTGGGCGTGCTGCTCCTGCTGCGGTTCGCGATGCTGTGGATCGGCATCCAGCTGGCGATGGCCGCCGGAAGGCCGGAGCTGGTGCAGGCGGTGCAGATCCTGGTCTGGCCGGTCGGCTTCCTCTCCAACGCCTTCGCGACACCGGAGGCTATGCCGGGCTGGCTGGGCGTGGTCGTGGAGTGGAACCCGATCTCGGCGACGGCGACCGCAGTCCGTGAACTGTCCGGCATCCCCGACGTGACGGACGGTTCCTGGGCGGCGGAGCACGCCCTGCTGTTGGCGGTGGTGTGGCCGCTGGTTCTGCTCACGGTGTTCTTCCCGTCGGCGGTAGGGCGGTTCCGGCGCCTGAGCCGCTGACTGCCGACGGGATGGAACCTCCCCGGGGTCCGCGGTGTACCGGAGGCAGAAGATGCCGACGCGGACCTCGGGGGAGACCATGCACCTGTACCTGTACCTGAACCTGTATCTGTTCCTGCACACTGCCGCCGGACGGCTGATCGTGCCGCTGCCGCGCCGGCGCTCAGTGGTGGAAGGCGGTTGCGGTCGCGGCGTCCTTGCTCAAGGGGCCTTTCTGGCGACGCAGTTCGGGAAGCACTTCGGCCAGATCGTCCAGCAGCAGGTCGGCCAGATCCGCGGAGAAGCCGTTGCGGCAGACCATACGCAGGACGGAGAGGTCTTCCCGGTTCGCCGGGAAGGTGTACGCGGGCACGAGCCAGCCCTGCTCGCGCAGTCTCCGGGAGACGTCGAACACGTCGAAGGCCTTCTGGCCGGGCGCTGTGGTGAACGCGAAGACGGGCAGCTCATCGCCCCGGGTGAGAAGTTGGAAGTCGTCCAGCTTCTCGATCCGGTCCGCGAGGCCGCAGGCGACACCCCGGGCGGTCTGCTGGACGGCCCGGTAGCCCTCCCGCCCGAGCCTGAGGAACGTGTAGTACTGCGCCACCACCTGCGCGCCGGGCCGGGAGAAGTTGAGGGCGAAGGTGGGCATGTCGCCGCCCAGGTAATTGACCCGGAACACCAGCTCCTCGGGCAGTTCGGCGTGCGAGCGCCACAGCGCCCAGCCGACGCCGGGATAGACGAGGCCGTACTTGTGTCCGGAGGTGTTGATCGAGGCGACCCGCGGCAGCCGGAAGTCCCACACCAGGTCCTCGTCGAGGAAGGGTGCCACCATCGCGCCGGATGCGCCGTCCACATGGACGGGGATGTCCAGCCCGGTGCGCTCCTGGAGGGCGTCCAGCGCCGCGCAGAGGTCGGCGACGGGTTCGTAGGACCCGTCGAACGTCGAGCCGAGCACCGCCACCACACCGATGGTGTTCTCGTCGCACAGATCGGCGGCCGCCTGCGGATCGAGGTGGAAGCGGTCGCCCTCCATGGGCACCATCCGTGCCTCCACCTCCCAGAAGTTGCAGAACTTCTCCCAGCAGACCTGCACATTGATGCCCATGACGAGGTTGGGCCGGGCGGTCGAGGGATAGCGTTCGCCGTTGCGCAGGGCCCAGCGGCGTTTGAGCGCCAACCCCGCGAGCATGCACGCCTCGCTGGAGCCGGTGGTCGAGCAGCCGACCGCGGAGGCCGGATCCGGGGCATGCCACAGATCGGCGAGCATCGCCACGCAACGGCGCTCCAGTTCGGCCGTGCGGGGGTACTCGTCCTTGTCGATCATGTTCTTGTCCCGGCACTCGCCCATCAGCACCCCGGCCTGCGGCTCCATCCAGGTGGTGACGAACGTCGCGAGGTTCAGCCGCGAGTTGCCGTCGAGCATCAGCTCGTCATGGACCAGCTGATACGCGGTCGCGGGCGGCATGGGACCGTCGGGCAGCCGGTGCGTGGGCGGGGCCAGTGTCATACCGCTGACCGGATCGGCTTCCCCGAAGAAGGGGTTGAGTGAGAGTTTGCGCCGTTCCGGCTCGCGCTCGGCGGTGCGGTCCGCGCCCTTGTGGAGTGCCATCGCCTCGGTGCCCTTCTTTTACTGGCTCGCCTGGCCCGCTTCAACGGTGACGATACGGACAAAGTGGACCATTGGCGCGTCAGATGACCGGGTGCCACGCCCCGCCGGAACCGGGCTTGCACCTCACGTGGCGTGAGGGCTCAGGCTCAGGTGCGTACCGAACAGCGAAGGAGCGGAAGCGATGGGCTACTCCGTGGGACAGGTCGCCGATTTCGCCGGGGTCACGGTGCGCACGCTGCATCACTACGACGAGATCGGGCTGCTCCGTCCGGGCGGCCGCAGGCATGCGGGCCACCGGCGTTACGAGGACGCCGACCTCGACCGGCTGCAGCAGATCCTGTTCTACCGGGAGCTCGGCTTTCCCCTCGACGAGGTCGCGGCCCTGCTCGACGACCCGGATGCGGACCCGCAGGCACATCTGCGACGGCAGCACGAGCTGCTGTCCGCCCGGATCACCAAGCTGCAGGAGATGGCCGCGGCGGTGGAACGAGCCATGGAGGCGAAGAAGATGGGCATCAACCTCACGCCCGAGGAGAGGTTCGAGGTCTTCGGGGACAAGGACCCGGAGCATTACGCGCAGGAGGCCGAGCAGCGCTGGGGCGCCACCGAGGCCTACGCCGAGTCCCAGCGCCGGGTCCCGGGTTACACCAAGGACGACTGGAAGCGGATGCAGGACGAGGCCGCCGACTGGGGCGCGCGCTACGAGTCCCTGATGGCGGACGGTGAGGAGCCGACGGGCGAGCGGGCCATGGCGCTGGCCGAGGAGCATCGCCGGCACATCAGCAGGTGGTTCTACGAGTGCACGTACGAGATCCACACGTGTCTCGGCGAGATGTATGTCGCGGACGAGCGGTTCCGGGCGTTCTACGACCGGACGCGGCCCGGTCTGGCCGAGCACCTGCGCGACGCGATCATCGCGAACGCGGTGCGCAACGCCTGATCGGGTCTGCCTCCGGGGGGCCACCCCGGAGGCCGCACGGGCTCGCGGACGCCTCAGGTGCGGGCGATGACAACCGCCGTGCCGTAGGCGCAGACCTCGGTGCCGACCTCCGCCGCCTCCGTCACGTCGAAGCGGAACATCAGCACCGCGTTCGCGCCGCGCGCCCGGGCCTGTTCGACCAGGCGCTCCATGGCCTGGTTGCGGGTCTCCACCAGGGTCTTGGTCAGGCCCTTGAGCTCGCCGCCGATCATCGACTTGAGTCCCGCGCCGATCTGGCTGCCCAGATGCCGTGACCGCACGGTCAGTCCGAAGACCTCGCCGATCACCTCCTGGACCCGGAATCCCGGTACGTCGTTCGTCGTGACGACCAGCACATCCGAACCGGTTCCCTGTCCACCGCCGTAGTCGTCGATGCCCATCTGTGTCCGCCTTCCGTACGGCTGCCGCGCGGGCGTGTGGGACAACAGCTTTGTCCCAGGCGCGGCACAGTGCATCCTGAGCGGGCCGGTGGAACGTGGAGCGGTCACCTTGCGTTGATAGCTTGGGGCGGCCGACCACGCCGAATTACCGCTCGACCGACTATCGACTCAGGAGCCCGGACCTCGTGACAACCCTTGCGCTCGGACCGAGCTGGCTGGACCCGGACTATCTGATCGGGACCTTCGGGCTGATCGGTGTGCTCGTCATCGTCTTCGCCGAGTCCGGCCTGCTCATCGGCTTCTTCCTGCCGGGTGACTCGCTGCTGTTCACCACCGGCCTGCTGGTCACCGCGGGCACGCTGGACGTCCCGCTGTGGCTGGTGTGTCTGCTGATCGTGCTCGCCGCGATCATCGGTGACCAGGTGGGCTATCTCTTCGGCCGCAAGGTCGGCCCGGCCCTTTTCAAGCGCCCGGACTCCAGGCTCTTCAAGCAGGAGAACGTGGAGAAGGCGCACGAGTTCTTCGAGAAGTACGGTCCCAAGTCGCTGGTGCTGGCCCGCTTCGTGCCCATCGTGCGCACCTTCACGCCGATCATCGCCGGTGTGAGCCGGATGAACTACCGCTCGTTCATCACCTTCAACATCATCGGCGGCACCCTGTGGGGCGCCGGCGTCACCCTGCTCGGGGCCGCCCTCGGCAAGATCGAGTTCGTCCACAAGAACATCGAGGCGATCCTGATCCTGATCGTCCTGATCTCGGTGGTCCCGATCGCGATCGAGTTCCTGCGGGCCCGCTCCAAGGGCAAGAAGCAGGCCGCGGCCGCCGAATCCGGCCCGGCCGACGAGGTGTCCCCGGCACAGCGCGGCCGGCACGCCAAGCGCTGACCACACGCCCGGCAGCCCCGACCGGGGCTGCCGGGCGGGCGCGGGACCCGTCCTGCAACCGCCGCCGGCGGAGGCGCCGGACCACGGCCGGGGACGGCCCGGGCGAGCGCCCACATTGCGCGGGAGACCGCCACCGGGTCCGTCAGAAACCGCGTGTCCGCTTGGCCGCGCGGCGTTCGGCCGGGCCCTCGGCGCCCGGCACCCGCAGGAACAGCCGCGAGATTTCCCCGCCCAGGTTCACCCCGATCGCGATGGCGAGTGCCAGGGCGGCCGCCTTGCTCAGCGAGGCGAGGCCCGTGTTCAGATCGTTCCTGGCGATCGACAGCAGTCCGAAGTACATGGCGCTGCCCGGCAGCAGCGGCCCGATCGCGGCCGTGACGTACGGCAGCGCGGACGCGAACCGGTAGCGCGAGAACATCTGCCCGAACAGGCCGACGAGACCGGCCGCGGCCGCCGTCGCGGCGACCGGCGAGACATTCGCGGTGTTCGCGAGGGCTGCGTAGACCACCCAGGCGACACCACCGTTGAGGGCGGCCAGCGGCAGTGTGCTGCGCTCCTGCTGGAGCATCACGGCAAAGCACAGGGACAGCGCCATCGCCGCGAGCGTCTGGATCACCGGCCGTTCCACGATGTGGATGGCCGTCTCCGGGCTGAGCCCGGCGTCCAGCGCGAACCCCATGTACAGCACCGACAGCACGCCGATCACGATGGCCACCACGAGATAACCGACCTCGAGGAGACGGGCGGCCGCGGTGATGTAGAAGCCGGTCAGGCCGTCCTGCACACCGGCCACCAGGGCCCGCCCCGGGATCAGCGCGAACAGCCCACCGGTGATCACGGCGGAGGCCCGCACGTCCAGCGGTGACAGCGTCAGCGCCACGCCCATCGCCGCCGACGGCATGGCGGCCGCGACGAACTGGTAGAACTCCGGCAGCCCGCGCCCGGCGCACAGCCACGCCAGCCGGTCCCCGAGCATCGCACTGATCATCGCCGCGATGAACACCAGCACATCGCCGCCCACCAGCACGGACGCCGCGCCGGCCAGCAGCCCGCCGGCCAGGGTCAGCGCCCAGCCGGGATAGGGGTGCCGGTTGCGCCGGATCTCCGCGAGGCGCCGATAGGCCTCCTCCAGCGTGACCTCCGACTCCTCCTCGCTGATGTCGTGAACGAGCCGGTAGACGGCCGCGAGACGCGTGTAGTCGGTACCGCGGCGCCGTACGGTGCGATTGGCCGTCACCGGGTCGTCGACCAGCGACGGCTGATAGGTGATCGACAGCAGGGTGAAGGTGACTGTGGGCTCGCAGCGGTCGAGCCCGTACGAGCGGCAGATGGCGAACATCGCCGCCTCGACGTCCTCGGCGCCCTCGCCGCCCGCGAGCAGCAGCTCGCCGATACGCAGCGTGAGGTCCAGTACGCGGGGTACGGCAGGCCCGGCCTCGTCCTGCCGGTGTGCCGTCTCGGGCACCGGGCGCTCGCCCACCGGCATCCGCAGCATCGCGCGCATCCGGTCCTGCCAGGGCGCGCCTTTGGTCATCCGGACCACCGGGATGCCGTGGGCGGGAGTGAACGCGGGCGGCGAGCGCCGGGCGCTGTAGGTGCTGGGCGGAGCGAACGCGGAACCCTCCGGCTCGGCGGGAGGCTCCGGGGCGAAACCCTGTGGAACGGCGAACTCCGACGACGGATGGTCCTCCTCCGGCGCCTCCGGCTGCTCCACCCCCGCAGGCGGTGCGAACGCGCTGTGCGCCTCGTCGGACTGAGGCTTCCGGTCTTCCGGACCCTCGGGCTCCGCCACCACGTCCTGTCCTCGCTCCCTCTCGTCCCGCGCTGTGTGGGCGCGTCTGCCCAGTATGGGCGTGGACATGGGGTGCTACGCGACGCGGGCGGGACACCCTTGGGGCGTCCCGCCCGCGTCGGACGGCACCGGGGCCGCTTCACGCGGCCGGGGTGTTCAGTGGCGTGCGGTCAGTGCGCGCCGCCCTGCGCCTCAAGGCGCTTGTAGGACGCCTCGATCTCGGCCTCGGCCTCGGTGCGGCCGACCCAGTTCGCGCCCTCGACGGACTTGCCGGGCTCCAGGTCCTTGTAGACCTCGAAGAAGTGCTGGATCTCCAGGCGGTCGAACTCGGACACGTGGTGGATGTCGCGCAGGTGCTCCACACGCGGGTCGGAGGCCGGCACGCACAGCAGCTTGTCGTCACCGCCGGCCTCGTCCGTCATCCGGAACATGCCGATGGCGCGGCACTTGATCAGGCAGCCGGGGAAGGTCGGCTCGTCAAGGATGACCAGCGCGTCCAGCGGGTCGCCGTCCTCGCCGAGGGTGTTCTCGACGAAGCCGTAGTCGGCCGGGTAGCTGGTCGAGGTGAAGAGTCGACGGTCAAGGCGGATCCGACCGGTCTCGTGGTCCACCTCGTACTTGTTCCGCGAACCCTTCGGGATCTCGATGGTGACGTCGAACTCCACGGGTGGCTCCTCCATGATCAACACATAGGTCTGGTGGTTAAGTGTCCCTCACGCAGGTGTGTGATCGCGAAAGGGGCTGGTACGAGGTGCCAGAGGTCAGGACGTGGCAGCTCGCTGCGGGCGCCGCCGTGGTCGGCCTCGCCCTCGCCGCCGGAGCGGTGGCCGCGGCGGGTCCCTGGGACTCGGGTCAGCGTAAGGCCGAGAAGCGGTGGGCCGCCGCCCAGGGCCGAGCGGGTGAGGCACATCACCAGCCCGAAGCGCCGAAGCGACCCGCGCCCGCGCCGAGCGCCCCCGGCGTGCTCATCGCCCTGGGCACCCCGGCGACCGCATCCGCCACGCCCCCTGCGAAGGCGCCGGACGGCCTGAAAAAGGTCCTCGCACCGCTGCTCGACGACCCGGCCCTCGGCCCGGTCCGCACGGCCTGCGTCGTCGACGTCACCACGGGCGCGCGGCTGTACGGCCGAGGCGCCGAGACCCCGATGACCCCGGCCTCCACGGTCAAGATCGCCACGGCTGCCGCGGCGCTGACGGCACTCGGCCCGGACCATCGCATCCCCACCACCGTCGTGGCGGCCGCGGACGCCGAGAAGATCACCCTGGTCGGCGGCGGCGACGCCACGCTCGACCGGGTGGGCCTGACCAGGCTCGCCGACCGGACCGCTCGTGCCCTGCGCGATCGCGGGGTCACCACGGTCCGTCTCACCTACGACACCTCCCTGTACGAGGGCCCCCTTGTGCACCCCATCGGCCCCAACGGCAACATCGCCCCCGTCAGCGCCCTGATGGTCGGGCAGGGCAGACGGAACCCGAAGAGCACCGGCGACGCGGCGCGCACCGACGACCCGGCCGGTGAAGCGGCCACGCTGTTCGAGCAACTGCTGGCCGAGCGTGGAGTACGCACCTCGGCCGACCCCGCCCACGGCCGTCCCGTACCGAAAGCCGTCCCCCTCGCCCAGGTTCTCTCGCTCCCCGTCTCCGCTGTGGTCGAGCGGATGCTGACCACCAGCGACAACGACATCGCGGAGTCCCTCGCCCGCCAGACCGCTGTGGCCACAGGCGAAAAGGCCCACTTCGCGGGCGCCGGGCGCGCCGTGGCCGCGCAGCTGCGGCGGCTGGAACTGCCGCTCGAGGGCGCCCGGTTCGCCGACGGCAGCGGTCTGAACCGGGGGGACAAGGTCTCGGCGGCCCTGCTCACGGCACTGCTCGCCAAGGCGGGTGACCCCAACCACCCCGAACTGCGCCCGATCCTCACCGGACTGCCGGTGGCCGGCTTCACCGGCACACTGGAGGACCGCTACGCCAACAGCCCGGCGGGCACCGGCCTGGTGCGCGCCAAGACCGGCACCCTGAGCGGTGTCGACACCCTCGCGGGCACCGTCGTCACCGCTGATGGCCGACTGCTGGCCTTCGCCTTCCTGGCCGGTGACACGGCCTCGCGCGACGTCGCCCGGCCCGCTCTGGACCGGCTGGCGGCCGCGCTGGTGCCGTGACCGGCGGGCCTGCCAGGAGGCGGCGGGACCAACCATCGGCGGTCAACACCTCACCGCAGCCGCGGCGAAGAACGTACGGTTGACGCATGACGAGCATCGGTGGTGCCGAGATGGTCGACTGGAATCTCGCCGTCGCGACCGCGACCCGCTTCGTGCGGCCCGGTCCCGAGGTGAGCAGGGACGAGGCGCGCGCAGTCGTCGCCGAGCTGCGGCGGCATGCCAAGGCCTCCGAGGAACACGTCCGGTCATTCACCCGGATGATCCCCGACGGCTCCGAGCCGGTGGACACCCCGGTCCTGGTCGTGGACCGGGCCGGCTGGGTCAAGGCGAACGTCGCGGGCTTCCGCGAACTGCTGCGGCCGCTGCTGGACAAGATGCAGGAGCGCCGCTCGGGTACGCCGGGAGGGGCGGTCCTGGGCGCCGTCGGCGGCAAGGTGACCGGCGTCGAGCTGGGCATGCTGCTGTCGTTCCTGGCCTCGCGGGTGCTGGGACAGTACGAGACCTTCGCCCCCGCGACCCGTGAGCTGCCCGCCGGTGAGCCCGCCGCCGCGAACGGCAGCGGCGGCGGACGGCTGCTGCTGGTCGCGCCGAACATCGTCCATGTCGAGCGGGAACTGGACGTGGACCCGCACGACTTCCGGCTCTGGGTCTGTCTGCACGAGGAGACCCACCGTACGCAGTTCACCGGTGTTCCATGGCTGCGCGACCATCTCGAGGCCGAGATCCAGTCGTTCCTCGGGCAGACCGAGGTGGACCCGATGACCGTACTGGAACGGTTCCGGGAGGCCGCCCAGTCGCTTGCCGGCGCCCGTCCCGAGGGGGAGGAGAGCGAGAGCGGCCACTCCCTCGTCGAGCTGGTGCAGACCCCCGCCCAGCGGGAGATCCTGGGCCGGCTGACCGCCGTGATGTCCCTGCTGGAGGGGCACGCCGACTTCGTGATGGACGGGGTCGGGCCCGATGTGGTGCCGTCCGTCGCCGAGATCAGGGAGAAGTTCCAGCAGCGCAGGGCCCGGGGGGCGAGCCGGCTCGACCTGGCGCTGCGCAAGCTGCTGGGACTCGACGCCAAGCTGCGTCAGTACCGCGACGGTGAGCGCTTCGTGCGGGCCGTGGTGGAGGAGGTGGGGACGGCTGGTTTCAACCGGGTCTGGACATCGCCGAACACACTCCCGACCAAGGCGGAGATCGCCAAACCGGCGGACTGGGTCGCGAGGGTGCACCGTAAGGCAGAGTCGTGAACCGAAGGCGGCCGACGACAGTGGAATGCCCCCTCCAATCACCCATCCGAGGGACCGTGAGCGCTGGGTAGGCGTGCGATGCTCGGGTATCGGCTCGGTTCTGTCACCATCGACGCACTCTGAGTGACTGATTGCTCTTCCTCACTCGACGGTTTCAGACGGCTTCAGACGGCATCGACGACTGACGGCTTCGACGGCTTCGACGGCGCGGACGATTCGACGACGTCGGCCGAGGCACCCCTCCCGACACTTTCACGAAGGGCACCGGACATGGGTCCCCATCCTGCGGTCGCAGCGATACGCCTGGCGGTCCGCCGCGTACTCCACGACGTACTCACACAGCACCCCGAAAACTCCGGGGACACGACAGCGCCCGTGTCCCCACCACCGCTCGTGCTGGTGGCCTGTTCGGGCGGCGCCGACTCGATGGCGCTCGCCTCCGCACTCGCCTTCGAGGCCCCCAAGCTCGGCGTCCGCGCCGGCGGCATCACCGTCGACCACGGCCTCCAGGACGGCTCCGGCCTCCGCGCCGCCGAAGTTGCCGCCCGCCTCACCGCCATGCAGCTCGATCCCGTCGAGGCCGTGACCGTGAAGGTCGGCCGCGAAGGCGGCCCCGAGGCCGCCGCCCGGCATGCCCGCTACGCCGCGCTGGACGAGGCCGCCGAGCGCCTAGGCGCCTGCGCCGTACTGCTCGGCCACACCCGCGACGACCAGGCCGAAACCGTCCTGCTCGGTCTCGCACGCGGCTCCGGGATCCGTTCACTGTCCGGAATGGCCGCCGCCTCGGGGGCGGCCGGCCGTTACCGCCGCCCCTTCCTCGAGATCGACCGGCAGATCGCCCGCAAGGCATGCATGGTCCAGTCGCTGCCGGTCTGGGACGACCCGCACAATGCCGACCCGGCCTACACCCGCTCCAGGCTGCGTCACGAGGGCCTGCCCGCCCTGGAGAAGGCACTCGGCAAGGGCGTCGTCGAGGCACTGGCCCGTACCGCCCAGCTCGCCCGCGACGACGCCGACGCGCTGGACGCCTGGGCCGCCGACGTGGACGCCGTCGTACGGGACGACGCCGGGCTCCTGGAGTGCGCCAAGCTGTTCGCGCTGCCCCCCGCCGTACGCCGCCGGGTGCTGCGCAGAGCCGTCATCGAGGCAGGTTCGCCCGCCGGTTCGCTCTTCGCCCGTCACATCGAGGAAGTCGACCGTCTGATCACCGGATGGCGCGGTCAGCGGGCCATCAATCTGCCCGGCCGCGTCGAGGCGCACCGGCAGGGTGGCAGACTTGTCATCCGGCAAGGCTGACGCGGCCGCGGTAACACGCCGGCCGAGTCACCCGGGGAACCCCCCGGACCCCGGCAACAGAAAGCGACGCGGGTGAACGAGAAGGACATGGGCACCGATCTCCAGTCGGTGCTCATCACCAAGGAAGAGATCGACGCGAAGCTGGTCGAGCTGGCGGCGAAGATCGACGCGGAGTACGCGGGCAAGGATCTGCTCCTCGTCGGTGTCCTCAAGGGCGCCGTGATGGTGATGGCGGACCTGGCGCGTGCGCTGTCCACCCCGGTCACCATGGACTGGATGGCGGTGTCGTCCTACGGCGCGGGCACCCAGTCGTCCGGCGTCGTCCGGATCCTCAAGGACCTGGACACCGACATCAAGGGCAAGCACGTCCTGATCGTCGAGGACATCATCGACTCCGGCCTCACGCTCTCGTGGCTTCTGTCGAACCTCGGCTCGCGCGAGCCCGCCTCCCTGGAGGTGTGCACCCTGCTGCGTAAGCCGGATGCCGCAAAGGTCGCGATCGACGTGAAGTGGATCGGCTTCGACATCCCGAACGAGTTCGTCGTCGGCTACGGTCTGGACTACGCGGAGAAGTACCGGAACCTCCCGTTCGTCGGGACGCTCGCCCCGCACGTCTACGGCGGCTGACCGAACGGGAACCACAGCCCCCCTCCGGCCGTTGATGGTGGGGAGGGCGGGTTGGTCAGCCGTACCGTGCGGTCACGGTCACGATGCTGAGGTACCGTCCGAAGAACAGTTGTCTTCAATTCAGAGCAGTCTCACAGCAGCATTTACTACGGGCAGGAGGGACGGAGCGAATTCGCTCCGTATGGATGGACGTGAAGCGATACTTCCGTGGGCCGGTCATGTGGATCGTGCTGGCCGTCCTCGCCGTGGTCGTGCTGATGCAGGTTGTCGGCTCCTCCGGCGGCTACAAGACGGTCGACACCGGCGACGTCGTCAAGGCGATCAGCAAGAACCAGGTCGACCAGGTCAAGCTGACCACCGGCGACGAACAGATCATCAAGGCTGACCTCAAGGAAGGCCAGAAGGTCAAGGGCAGCGACAAGATCCAGGCCAGCTACATCGGCACCCAGGGTGCCGACCTGGCCAACACGCTGCAGCAGAAGTACGAGGCGGGCGAGATCAAGGAGGGCTACACGGTTTCGCCCTCGAAGCAGAGCCCGTTCGTCTCGGTGCTGCTGTCCCTGCTGCCCTTCGTCCTGATCGTCGTGGTCTTCCTCTTCCTGATGAACCAGATGCAGGGCGGCGGCTCCCGCGTCATGAACTTCGGGAAGTCCAAGGCGAAGCTGATCACCAAGGACACCCCCAAGACCACCTTCTCCGATGTGGCCGGGTCCGACGAGGCCGTCGAGGAACTCCACGAGATCAAGGAGTTCCTGCAGGAACCGGCCAAGTTCCAGGCCGTCGGCGCCAAGATCCCCAAGGGCGTGCTGCTGTACGGTCCGCCCGGTACGGGCAAGACGCTGCTCGCCCGCGCCGTCGCGGGTGAGGCGGGCGTCCCCTTCTACTCGATCTCCGGTTCCGACTTCGTCGAGATGTTCGTCGGTGTCGGTGCCTCCCGAGTCCGTGACCTGTTCGAGCAGGCCAAGGCGAACGCCCCGGCGATCGTCTTCGTCGACGAGATCGACGCCGTCGGCCGGCACCGCGGTGCCGGTCTCGGCGGTGGCCACGACGAGCGTGAGCAGACCCTGAACCAGCTGCTCGTCGAGATGGACGGCTTCGACGTCAAGGGCGGCGTCATCCTGATCGCCGCCACCAACCGGCCGGACATCCTCGACCCGGCGCTGCTGCGCCCGGGCCGCTTCGACCGGCAGATCGCCGTCGACCGTCCCGACATGCAGGGCCGTCTGGAGATCCTCAAGGTCCACCAGAAGGGCAAGCCGGTCGCCCCGGACGTCGACCTGGGCGCCGTCGCCCGGCGTACGCCCGGTTTCACCGGCGCCGACCTGTCGAACGTGCTGAACGAAGCGGCGCTGCTCACCGCGCGCGGCGACAAGAAGCTGATCGACAATCACGCGCTGGACGAGGCGATCGACCGTGTGGTCGCGGGCCCGCAGAAGCGGACCCGGATCATGTCGGACAAGGAGAAGAAGATCACCGCGTACCACGAGGGCGGTCACGCCCTGGTCGCGGCGGCTTCGCCGAACTCCGACCCGGTCCACAAGATCACGATCCTGTCCCGCGGCCGGGCCCTCGGCTACACGATGGTGCTCCCGGAAGAGGACAAGTACTCGACCACGCGCAACGAGATGCTCGACCAGCTGGCGTACATGCTGGGCGGGCGGGCGGCCGAGGAGCTGGTCTTCCACGACCCGACCACCGGTGCGGCCAACGACATCGAGAAGGCCACCGCCACGGCCCGCGCGATGGTCACGCAGTACGGCATGACCGAGCGGCTGGGTGCGATCAAGTTCGGCGGCGACAACACCGAGCCCTTCCTGGGCCGGGAGATGGCGCATCAGCGCGACTACTCGGAAGAGGTCGCGGCGCTGGTCGACGAAGAGGTCAAGAAGCTCATCGAGACCGCCCACAACGAGGCCTGGGAGATTCTCGTCGAGAACCGCGACGTTCTCGACAACCTGGTCCTCCAGCTGCTGGAGAAGGAGACCCTCGGCAAGGAGCAGATCGCCGAGATCTTCGCGCCGATCGTGAAGCGCCCGGCCCGCCCGGCGTGGACCGGCTCCTCGATGCGCACGCCCTCGACGCGTCCGCCGGTGCTCTCGCCGAAGGAGCTGGCGCTGACCAACGGCGCGGCGAACGGCTCGGCGCCGTCGGTGACCGATGTCACCAAGGCGCCGTCCGAGGCGGTCCCGGAGGAGCGCCCGGAGGCCTGACCAGCAGGTTTCCGGCCCGCAGGGCAGCTAGACCGGAATGAACGCCGCACCTCCCAGGTTCTAGCCTGGGAGGTGCGGCGTTTTGGCGCCATGTCGGAGTACAGGAACGGAACGAGGCACAGATGACCGACCCGGTGACGCTGGACGGCGAGGGCACGATCGGCATATTCGACGAGAAGCGGGCCGAGAACGCCGTTCGGGAACTTCTCATCGCGGTCGGCGAGGACCCGGACCGCGAGGGGCTGCGGGAGACCCCGGGCCGGGTGGCACGGGCGTACAGGGAGATATTCGCCGGCCTGTGGCAGGAGCCGGAGGACGTGCTGACGACGACGTTCGACCTGGGGCACGACGAGATGGTCCTGGTGAAGGACATCGAGGTGTTCTCGACCTGTGAGCACCATCTGGTGCCGTTCCGGGGCGTGGCGCACGTCGGCTACATCCCGTCGACCACGGGCAAGATCACGGGCCTGTCCAAGCTGGCCCGCCTCGTCGACGTCTTCGCCCGCCGCCCGCAGGTGCAGGAGAGGCTGACCACGCAGATCGCCGACTCCCTGATGGAGATCCTCGAGCCACGTGGCGTGATCGTGGTCATCGAGTGCGAGCACATGTGCATGTCGATGCGTGGCATCCGCAAGCCGGGCGCCAAGACGATCACCTCGGCGGTCCGCGGCCAACTGCGGGACGTGGCGACGCGCAACGAGGCGATGAGCCTGATCATGGCGCGATAGCCAGGACGTCGGAGGTGCCCGGTACGGTCCCGGACCGGTGGAGTCGACCGGCCGGGCGCCGCGGTGAGTCCGTGAGGACGGGTCGGACGGCGAGGACGGGTCAGACGGTGGGGACCTGGCCCTTGCCGTTGTCCTCGTCCTCGGGGAGCTTGCACACCCGCTCCAGGAAGAATGCCGCCGCGATCACGCCGATGCCGGCCACCACCGAGAACCCGGCGTAGATCGCCTGGTCCCGGCGGGGCGGGATGTCGAGGAAGCTCAGCAGGTACACGCCCACGCCGCCGTACATCCCGCTCACCAGTGCCGCGACCAGCGCGCTCGCCTGGCCGAAGACCACCGCGCGGGCGGCCATCAGGGGCTCGACGCCCTTCGCGCCGGGCCGGCGCTCGCGCTGGGCCCGCAGGCGGGCGCGCAGCGAGAGCGCGGTCGCGGTGAGGACGACGGCGATCGCCGCCAGCACGATCGGTGCGGCCACCGGCACGCTGGGCAGTGTGCCCAGGGAGTCCCACAACCGCGCACCACCCCAGGACAGCACTCCTGCCGCGGCGAAGAGACCGGCCAGTACACCGAGCCGTAGTTGCTTCACCGAGAAAGCCGCCCTTCACCGATCCAGCCGCACCAAGTCGTCGCGTACGTGTCGAACGTCGCGTCCGCGCGCCCCGTCGCCCGTCCGTGGCGCGCGCGTCGCGTACGAGCCTAACGACTACTCGGGCAGCCGCAGTTCCAGGTCGGGGCGGGGCTGAACCCCATGGCGCCCCATATCGGCCAGCAGCTCGGCCACCGCGCCCCGGCCCGGCAGCTGCGCCTCCGGCTGCACGTCGTGCCACGGCGCCAGCACGAAGGCGCGCTCATGGGCGCGCGGGTGCGGCAGCGTCAGGGCCGGGTCGTCGGAGACGACGTCCGCGTAGGCCACGATGTCGACGTCGATGGTGCGCGGCCCCCAGCGCTCCTCACGGACCCGGTCGTAGGCCTCTTCGATGGCCTGGCCGCGCTCCAGGAGCGAGGACGGGGGCAGGGTGGTCCTGATCACGACCACCGCGTTGAAGTACGAGGGCTGGGTGCCGGGCTCGACACCCCACGGCTCCGTCTCGTAGACCGGCGAGACGGCCTTCACCCGCAGTCCCGGGGTGTCCTCGAGGGCGTCGATGGCGCCCTGGAGCGTCTCCATGCGGTTGCCCAGGTTGGAGCCGAGCGAGATCACGGCCTGTTTCGGGTTGGACAGCGTGACATCGGCGGCGTCCACCTGCTCCACCACCGACGAGGGCACCGGCTGGACGGTCGGGTCGCTGGCTGCCTGGTTCATACTCGGCTCCGGGTGATCGTGATCGTCACATCGTCGAAGGGCACCGTGATGGGGGCGTCCGGCTTGTGCACGACCACCTCGACCTCCTCCACGCCGTCGTGCTTGAGGCACTTCTGGGCAATCCGCTCGGCAAGCGTCTCGATCAGGTCGACGGGCTCGCCCTCGACGACGGCGACGACCTCCTCGGCCACCACGCCGTAGTGGACGGTCTTCGCCAGGTCGTCGTCGGCCGCCGCGGGGCGGGTGTCGAGGCCGAGCACCAGGTCGACGATGAAGGTCTGGCCTTCCTCGCGTTCCCGGGGGAACACGCCGTGGTGCCCGCGGGCCTTGAGGCCGCGCAGCGCGACACGATCCACGCGAATCACTCCTGCTCTTGGTACTTCCAGCGGGCTTCGGGCACCCAGCCGCGTGCGGGCGGCGTGGTACCCGCATTCGAATCTACCTGCGGGCACCGACAGTGTTCGCCCATGGGTGCCATGGACGAAACCGCGCAAGGCCGGTAGCCGCGTATACCCGGGGGATCGGATGTCGAATCCCTCACAGGCCCGGTTACCCCCTTATGAGGGGAGCCGACCCGGGGAGCCGTTACGCGGGGGCTTCGTCGTCCTGGTCGTCGTCGCTTTCGGTGAGGACCGGCGAGCCGTGGTGCGACCAGATCTTCCAGCCGTCCGATGTGCGGCGGAACACATTGGTGGCGACGACCAACTGCCCGACGAGCGGTCCGAGCTCGCCGGCCTCCTCGGCGGGGCCGCCGCTGAGGATGTTCTCCGTACAGGTGACCAGCGCGGTGTCACCGCTCACGCTCACCTTGACGTCGGTGAGGAAGAACTGGATGTACTCGGTGTTCGCCATGATGAGCGCGTACGAACGGAGCACCTCGCCGCGGCCCGAGAGCACCGGCCAGCCGGGGTGGATGCAGGAGATCTCGTCGTCCAGCCAGAGCGTGGAGAGCCGCTCGAAGTCGCCGCGCTCCATGGTCTCGTAGAAGGCGGTGTTGGCCTCCTCGACCAGTTCCAGATCGGTACGGCTCACCGGGCGCCCTCGACGGCCCGCGCGACCCGGACGGCGTCCGCGGTGGCCCGTACCTCATGGACCCGTACCGCCCACGCGCCCTCGTGTGCCGCGATGGCGGAGACGGCGGCGGTGGCGGCGTCGCGCTCGCGGGCCGGGGGCGCGGCACCGCGCTTGGCCAGGACATGGCCGAGGAACCGCTTGCGGGATGCGGCCACCAGTACGGGGCGGCCCAGAGCGCGCAGCTCGGCGAGGTGGGCGACGAGGGCGAGGTCGTGTTCGGCCTGCTTGGCGAAGCCGAGCCCCGGGTCGATGACGATCCGTTCAGGGGCGATACCGCCGTCGATGACGGCCTCGATGCGCTCGCGCAGTTCGGCGACGACCTCGGCGACGACATCGCCGTACACGGCGCGGCTGTTCATGTCCTCGCTGAACCCACGCCAGTGCATGACCACGAACGGGGTGTCGAGGGCGGCCACCGTGGGGACCATCCGTGGGTCGGCGAGACCGCCGCTGACGTCGTTGACGAGCACCGCACCGGCCGCGACGGCCTGCTCGGCGACGCCGGCGCGCATGGTGTCGACGGAGACGGTCACGCCCTCCGAGGCGAGACCCCGCACGACCGGGACGACCCGGCGCAGCTCCTCGTCCTCGTCGACGCGGGTGGCACCGGGCCTGGTCGACTCGCCGCCGACGTCGATCAGGTCGGCGCCCTGCACGACCAGGTCGAGGCCGCGCTTGACGGCGGCCGTGGTGTCGAACCAGTGGCCGCCGTCGGAGAAGGAGTCCGGTGTCACATTGACGACTCCCATGACCGCACAGCGGTCCCACTGGGGCAGGCCGTCCGCACTGCCACGTCCGCGCAACGTACTCATGTGCTCAGCCTAGGCCCGCATGGGCAGGGCCTGCGCCAGTCCCGCAGGTCCCGGCCCGGTCCGTGCGCGCGGCGCCCGCGCCGGTCCCGTACGGGCAGGCTCACGCGGCGCGGACCTCTCGCTGGTCCGTATGGCGGGCGAGGTGGGCGCAGGGGCGGGCCCGGCGGGCGGGGCGGCCGGCGAGGAGGCGGGGGAGCGCGATGTTCACGAAGCCCTCCGCCTGCATTGCGGCGAAGCCGATGCGCGGCAGGTCCCGGGTGCTGCGGAAGACGACGAATCGCGGTTCCCAGCGGGGCCGGAACTTGGCGTTGAACTTGTACAGCGATTCGATCTGGAACCACCGGGAGAGGAACACGAGCAGCCCGCGCCATATCCGCAGCACCGGGCCCGCTCCGATCTTCTCGCCGCGGGCCAGCGCCGAGCGGAACATCGCGAAGTTGAGGGAGACCCGCTCGACCTTCAGCGCGGGCGCCGCCTGCAGGGCGGCGACGATGAGCAGTTCGTTCATCCCGGGGTCGGCCGAGCGGTCGCGCCGCATCAGTTCCAGGGACATGCCGTCGGTGCCCCACGGTACGAAGTGGATGATCGCCTTCAGGTCGCCGTAGGCGGAGTCCGGCGCATCTCGGTCGGCCTTGTGCGCGGTGGCGATGACGGCGTCCCCGTCCGCCGGGTCGCCTATGCGTCCCAGCGCCATGGAGAACCCGCGCTCGGTGTCGGTGCCGCGCCAGGCGGCCGCGGCGCGCCGGATGTGCTCAAGTTCGGCCTCGGAGAGATCACGGGCGCGCCGTACGCGGGTCTCATAGCCATTGCGTTCGATCCGCTTCACCATCTGGCGTACGTTCCGCATCGTGCGCCCGGTCAGGGAGAAATCCGCGACGTCCACCACCGCCTCGTCCCCCAGTTCCAGCGCGTCCAGGCCGGTCTCCCGGGTCCAGACCTCGCCGCCGGTCTCGGAGCAGCCCATCACCGCCGGGGTCCAGGAGTGCGCCTTGGCCTCGTCCATGAAGCGTTCGATGGCGCCGGGCCAGGCCTCGACGTCGCCGATCGGGTCGCCGCTGGCGAGCATCACCCCGGAGACGACGCGGTAGCAGACGGCCGCCTTGCCGCTGGGCGAGAAGACAACGCCCTTGTCGCGGCGCAGTGCGAAGTGGCCGAGTGAGTCCCGGCCGCCGTGCACGGAGAGCAGGTCGCGCAGCCGGCGCTCGTCGTCCTCGGTGAGGCGGGCCGCCGGGTGTTCGGGCCGGAAGGCGAGGTAGATGGTGGTGACGGCGGTCAGCAGACCGAGTGCGCCGAGCGAGTAGCCGACGGTCCAGGAGACCCGGTCCGCGTAGTCGATGGGGCCCTCGAAGCCGAAGAGTCCGTAGATGACGTGCTCGAGGCGGTCGGTGAGGCTGGGGCTGCCGACGACTTCGCTCGGGTGCGCGCTGACGATCACCAGGCCGAGCCCGAGGGAACCCGCGCTCATGAGGACGAAGTTGGCAAGGGCCCGCCAGCGGCTGCGCGGGTCGGGCAGTGCGGCGAACTCGCCCCGGTGGCGCAGCAGCAGGGCCAGCAGCGTGAGCGAGATCAGTGCGCCGATGACGGAGTGCCGGTAGGCGAACTGGGCCGCTGCTCCGGCCGGCAGCAGGATGACCGCGGCCCGCCAGGCGCGGCGCTTGTGGCGCTTGATTCCATGGGCGAGGAGCAGCAGCAGGACGCCGGCGCCGAGCGACAGGGCCGCGGCGAACGGGCCCGTGGCGCCGGGCAGTACCTCGACGAGCGAGTGCATGCGGCTGTGCCGGAACCGGGGGAAGACCCCGGCGGCGATGTCGATCAGGCCGACGAAGGTGCAGGCGGTGCCCACCATCGCGGGCACCGTCTCCGGCCGGGGGCCACGCAGGGCGCGGCGTACCCAATCCGGAACCAATCCAGATTTGTCCCCATCTACCGTTGCAGACATCGCTTCCCGTGACTCCGCGAGAGATCTTGCGTCCAAGGGCCTCAGGTCACATGGCCCCGGACGATTTGCGCTCTCTAGGACGGGAGTTAGGGGAGGCGGGTTCACTCGCCCCGCGAAATTCTCCCCGCAGAAGGCACGTGCGACTCATGGGTCTGACCAGCAACAAAGTCCTGGCCTTGACTGTTCTGGCGGCGCTGACGCTGTTCATGGCCACCATCTGGCTGTGGCCGCGGCTGGCGCGCGGCGGTGTGCGTGCGGTGGCCGGACGGGTCGCTCTGCTGCTCGTCACCCAGCTCGTCGTGTTCGCCGCGGTCGGTCTCGCGGCCAACAAGTCCTTTCTCTTCTACGGTTCCTGGGCGGATCTCTTCGGTCAGGAGCAGGATCTCGGCGTGGTCGTGGACCATTCGGCCGGCCGGTCGCACATCACGGTCGTCGAGAAGCAGCAGCCTCGGGTGCCGGGAGGTGCGCGGCCCGCTTCGGGCGGGCAGATCCACAAGGTCGTCGTCGCCGGGGAGAAGTCGGGGATCGACAGCCCGGCCTATGTGTATCTGCCGCCGGAGTACTTCCAGACGAAACACCGGAAAAGCACCTTTCCGGCGGTCGTGGTCCTGACGGGATACCCGGGGACCGCGGAGAATCTGCTCACGGGGCTGACATACCCGAGGACCGCGTTGGGGCTCGCCGAGGAGGGCCGGGCGCAGCCGATGGTGCTGGTGATGCTGCGCCCGACCGTGGAGCCGCCGCGGGACACCGAGTGCGTGGACGTTCCCGGCGGGCCGCAGGCCGAGACGTTCTTCGCGAGGGATCTGCCGAAGGCGGTCTCCGGGACCTACCGGGTCGGGTCCGCGGCGCGGAACTGGGGACTCATCGGCAACTCCACCGGCGGTTACTGCGCTTTGAAGATCGCGTTGCACCACCCGGAGCAGTTCGCGGCGGGTGCGGGTCTTTCCGCGCACTACCGGGCGGCCGAGGACCCGACGACCGGAGACCTCTTCCACGGCAGCGACCGGGCGCGCAAGCGGGCGGATCTGCTGTGGAGCCTGGACCATCTGCCGCAGGGCGATTCGTCCTTCTTGGTCACCAGCTCGCGGCAGGGTGAGGGCAACCTCAGGGGGACGCTGGACTTCATCGCGAAGGTGAAGGCGCCCGCGCGGGTCTCGTCGATCATGCTGGACAGCGGCGGGCACAACTTCAACACCTGGCGGCGGGAGATCCCGCCGGCGCTGGAGTGGATCAGCGGCAGGCTCAGCGCCGGCTGACCGTGTCCAGTTCCACGTCGGTACGGGGGATGTCCTGCGCGTCCGCGTCGATGGAGCGGCGCAGTGCCTCGTGCAGGCGGGCCGGCGTCAGGACACCGAGGAACCGGCCCGTCTCCTCCCGGTCGATGACCGCGATCCAGCCGGCGTCGTGCTGCAGCATGGTCGAGAAGGCCTGCTTGAGCGAGGCGCCCACGGGCAGCCAGGCGTTCATGCGGCGCGCGTGTTCGCGTACGGATCCCTTGCCGGACGAGGCCTGTTCGGCGGAGATCCAGCCGTGCAGATTGTCCTCGGCATCCAGCACGACGGCCCAGCGCGAACCGAGGTCGCGGGGCAGCGCGTCGTCGAGATGGACGACGGGCGGCTGCTCCAGATCGCCCTCCTCGATAGGGGTCACCGAGAGCCGCTTGAGGCCTCGGTCGGCGCCGACGAAGTCCGCGACGTATGCGGTGGCGGGAGCTCCCAGGACGGCGGCCGGTGCGTCGAACTGCTCGATCCGCCCGTCGCCGTAGACGGCGATACGGTCGCCCAGCCGTACGGCCTCCTCGATGTCATGGGTGACGAAGAGGACGGTCTTGCGCATCTGGGACTGGAGCTTGAGGAACTCGTTCTGCAGATGCTCGCGCACCACCGGGTCGACCGCGCCGAACGGCTCGTCCATCAGCAGCACGGGCGGATCGGCCGCCAGCGCCCGGGCCACGCCGACGCGCTGACGCTGGCCTCCGGAGAGCTGCTCGGGGTAGCGGTCGCCGTAGACGGACGGGTCCAGTCCCACCAGGTCCAGGAGCTCGGCGGCGCGCTCGCGGCCCTTTCCGCGTTTCCAGCCCAGCAGATGGGGCACGGTCGCGGTGTTCTCCAGGACCGTCTTGTGGGGGAAGAGGCCGACCTGCTGGATCACATAGCCGATACGGCGGCGCAGTTCGACCGGATCGAGGGCCGAGATGTCCTGCCCGTCCAGGAATATCCGGCCACTGCTCGGTTCGATGAGGCGGTTGACCATCTTCATGGTGGTCGTCTTGCCGCAGCCGGACGGTCCGACGAGCGTGACCAGTTCGCCCGCGGTGACCTCGAAGGAGAGATCGTCGACGGCGGTGGTGCCGTCCGGGTAGCGCTTGGTGACGTGCTCGAATCGGATCATGGTTCCCCATTGTGGCGGGTGGTGCCGGGTGTCGTGTGAAGGGCGTGTTGCCGGAATGCGAAGCTCCTCGGCGATTGTCGGTGGCGGGGGTTAGGGTCGGTTGCCGGTCGAAGAAGTCGAATACCGGATGGGGGGTGGAGGCAATGGCCGGTCGGAACTGTCTGGTCGCCAACGACTGGATCTGCGGTGAGTATCTCCGCTCCCGCAGCGGGGAGCTGATCGATGCGACGGTCCAGCATGTCTGGATCACGGCGGTCTCGGTCCTGATCGGACTGGTCGTGGCCTTCCCCCTGGCGCTGCTCGCCCGCAGCCGCCCGCGGTTCGCCGGTCCGGTCCTGGGGCTGACGACCGTGCTCTACACGGTTCCGTCGCTCGCGATGTTCTCGCTGCTGCTGCCCGTGTTCGGGCTCTCGGCCGCACTGGTGATCACGGGTCTGGTGCTGTATTCGCTGACGATCCTCGTGAGGAACATCCTTGCGGGCCTGGAGGCCGTCCCGGACGAGGCGCGGGAGGCGGCCCGCGGGATGGGGTACGGCCCGGGCCGGCTGCTCTGGGAGGTCGAGCTTCCGCTGGCCCTGCCCGCGCTGATGGCGGGCCTGCGGATCGCCACGGTCTCGACGGTCGCGCTCACCACGATCGGCTCGATCGTCGGCCGCGGCGGCCTCGGCAATCTCATCGACGACGCGCTGCCCAGTTTCTTCAAGGCGCAGGTACTGACCGCGTCCGTCCTCTGCGTGCTGCTGGCCGTCGCGGCCGACCTGCTGCTGCTCGCGGTGCAGCGGCTGCTGACGCCCTGGACCCGGATACGGACGCGGGGGGCCCACTGATGGGAGTGGTGGCCGATGCCTGGACCTGGCTGACCACGGGTGCCAACTGGTCGGGGGAGAGCGGTGCCTGGCACCGGCTCGCCGAGCACGTGTACGTCAGCGGGGTCGCGCTCGCGCTCGCGTGCGCGATCGCCCTGCCCCTCGCGCTGTATCTGGGGCACATCGGACGCGGCGGCGCCCTCGCCGTCAACATCTCCAACGTGGGCCGCGCCGTCCCGGTCTTCGCGGTGCTCGCCCTGTTCATGGTGTCGCCGTTGCGCAGTGCCGGATATGTCCCGACCATCACCGCGCTGGTGCTGTTCGCCGTGCCCCCGCTGCTGACCAACGCCTATGTGGGGATGCGGGAAGTGGACCGCGCGGTGGTGGAGGCCGCGCGGGGCATGGGGATGTCCGGCGGGCAGCTCTTCCTCCGGGTCGAACTGCCCCTCGCGTACCCGATGATCATGACCGGGCTGCGGTCGGCCGCCGTGCAGGTCGTCGCGACCGCGACGATCGCCGCGATGGTCGGACAGGGCGGCCTCGGCAGGATCATCACGGCCGGGTTCAACACGTACAACACTCCGCAAGTGGTCGCGGGCGCCCTGCTCGTGGCCGTGCTCGCCCTCCTGGTGGAGGCCGTGCTGGTGGTGGTGGACCGCATATGCAGTCCCCTCCGGAAAACAGTGTGACGACTCACTCCCTTGGATGGTGAACCTGATGAGCAAGACCTCGCGCATGGCGGGTGCGGTGATCGGTGTGGTGGCCCTGACGGGTTCCCTCGCCGCGTGCGGCGGCGACAGCCTGGAGCAGGAGAGAAGCGGCGGTTCGGCATCGGCCTCAGGGTCCGGGAAGAAGGGCACGCTCGTCGTGGGCGCCGCCGCGTTCACCGAGTCCAAGGTGCTCGCCGAGCTGTACGCGCAACTGCTGGGCGACGCGGGCTACCGGACGTCGATCACCACGGTGAAGAACCGCGAGCTGTACGAACCGTCCTTGGAGAAGGGCGAGATCGACATCGTCCCGGAATATGCCGCAACCGTCGCCGAATTCCTCAATGCGAAGGCGAACGGGCCGAAGGCGCCCGAGGAGAAGCCGGTCGCCTCGGGCGATGTCGCCGCCACCGTGGCCGCACTGACCGAGCTCGCGGAGCCGCGCGGACTCAAGGTGCTGCCAGCCGGTGAGGCCGTCGACCAGAACGCCTTCGCGGTCTCCAAGGAATTCGCCGAGAAGAACAACCTGAAGACCCTCTCCGATCTCGGCGCCTCCAAGCTGAAGGTGAAGATCGCGGCAGGCGACGAGTGCGAGGTGCGGCCCTTCTGTGCGCCGGGTCTGAAGAAGACGTACGGCATCGATGTGTCGGGCATCGACCCCAAGGGCGTCGGAACCCCGCAGGCAAAGCAGGCGGTCAAGGACGGTACGGACCAGCTGGTGCTGACCACGACCACCGACGCGACGCTCGACAGCTTCGGCCTGGTGCTGCTGGAGGACGACAAGAAGCTCCAGAACGCGGACAACGTCCTTCCCCTGGTCAATGCCAAGGACGCCGGCGACAAGGCGATAGCCGATGTGCTCGACAGGCTCACCAAGGTGCTCACCACTGAGGATCTTGCCGAGTTGAACCGCACGGTGGACGCGGAGCGCGCGAAGCCCGAGGATGCGGCGAAGGCTTATCTGGAGTCCAAGGGACTGCTCAAGAAGTAGCGAAAGGGACGGCCCGGCGTTCTCGATCCAGAGATTTGCCGGGCCGACACCCCATTCGGCGTCCACGCACTGTAAATTTCGGGCCATGCCACGTGGACGCCACCGCCATTCCCCGCCCCTGCACAAGCTGCTGCCGCCCTCGGCAGTCGCCGGAGCGTCGGTTCTGTGTGCCGCCGGCGCGTGGTTCGTCGGGGATGCCGTCGTGCTCCGGATGATGGTTGCCGCCGCGGCCGCCTCGGCCCTCACCGGCGCTGTCCTGATGCGCAGTTGGGACCGCAGCGCGGGCCGCCGGGTGGCGGAACTGACGCGCGGGCGCGCCGCCGACGCATGGCAGACCGAGGAACGCATCGCCGAGCTCGAGGCGGACATCGAGGAGTCCCGCGAACTGCGCGTCAAGCTCGACGCGAAGCTGCGCGCCAAGCGGGTCGAACTCGCCGGACTGCGCGGCGAACATGCGGCGCTGCTGCGGCGGTACGCGAACGCCGAGACGGAGCGGGCCAGCGCACTCGAGGGCCGCAGGCAGCTGGCCCTGGAGGCGGCCGCCCCGGCCAAGGCGCTCCCGCCGGCCGGCAGCACGCCCACGCCCTCCACGTATCTGCGTGCGGCCAAGGCGCTGGAGGACCTGTCGCGCAACGCCGCGGCGCAGGAGGCCAAACGCACCGTCGAGGAGGCCCGGCACCGCGATCTGGAAGAACGGGCCCGGGAGGCGGACGAGCCGCAGGGGAAGCACGCGGCGGGCGCCGGGGGCGAACATCAGGCCCGCACGTCGTCCGCCCTCCCCGCCAGGCGTCGCGTCCCGGCCGCATCCGCGATCGTGCCGTACGGACAGCGCCCGCGCGTCAAGCGCCCCGAGGGCGGCTTCGACTTCTTCGGCACGGGCGCCGGCGCCGGCGCCCAGAAGGCGATCGAGGCCGTGCAGAACGAGGATCTCGCCGATGTGGTCGGCGAGGAGGCCCTCGCGGCCGCACAGCCCGCCGCCGGCTCGCGCGCGGTCGGCAAGGTCATCGACCTGACCGCCCACGACGAGACCGAACAGCTGGACGTCGTCGACCTGCGCAAGGCGGTCAGCTCCTGAGGCAGGCCGGCACGTCGGCGGGTCCCGGTCCGGCGGGACCCCTCCGGCTGAACCGGCTTACTTGTCGATGTCGCCGACCACGAAGAACAGCGAGCCCAGGATCGCGACCATGTCGGCGACCAGCGTCCCGGGCAGGAGCTCGGTGAGCGCCTGGATGTTGTTGTACGACGCCGAGCGGAGCTTCAGGCGGTACGGGGTCTTCTCGCCCCTGGAGACCAGGTAGTACCCGTTGATGCCGAGCGGGTTCTCGGTCCAGGCGTAGGTGTGGCCCTCGGGAGCCTTCAGAACCTTGGGCAGCCGCTGGTTGATCGGCCCCGGCGGCAGCTGCGCCATCCGGTCGAGGCAGGCGTCCGCGAGGTCCAGCGCGATGTGCGTCTGCTCCAGCAGCACCTCGAAGCGGGCCAGGCAGTCGCCGCTGGTGCGCGTGACGACCTTGAGGGTGTCCTGCAGCTCCCCGTACGCCAGATACGGCTCGTCGCGCCGCAGGTCGAAGTCGACGCCGGAGGCGCGCGCGATCGGCCCGCTGACGCCGTACGCGTGCACGGCCTCGGCCGACAGCGCCCCCACACCACGGGTACGGGCGCGGAAGATCTCGTTGCCGAGTACCAGGTGGTCGTACACGTCCATCCGCGAGCGGACGTCGGCGACGGCGTGCCGGGCGCGGCCGAGCCAGCCGGCCGGGAGGTCCTCCTTGAGGCCGCCGACGCGGTTGAACATGTAGTGCATACGGCCGCCGGAGATTTCCTCCATGACGTGCTGGAGCTCTTCGCGTTCGCGGAAGGCATGGAACACCGGGGTGATTCCACCCAGTTCGAGGGGGTACGACCCCAGGAACATCAGGTGGTTGAGGACCCGGTTCAGTTCGGCGAGGAGCGTACGGACCCACACCGCGCGCTCCGGTACCTCCATGCCGAGCATCCGCTCGACGGCCATCACGACTCCGAGCTCGTTCGAGAACGCGGACAGCCAGTCGTGCCGGTTGGCCAGCATCACGATCTGCCGGTAGTCGCGCGCCTCGAAGAGCTTCTCGGCTCCGCGGTGCATGTAGCCGATGACCGGTTCGGCGTGCTGGATGCGCTCGCCGTCCAGGACGAGACGAAGGCGCAGAACACCGTGGGTGGAGGGGTGCTGGGGCCCGATGTTGAGCACCATGTCGGTGGTCTCCGCCGCGCCGCCGATGCCGACCGTCGTCTCCGTCATGCGCCCAGTGTCTCAGAGGCCCTGCGGCCCCGGACGTCCTGGACCGGCTCCGGTATCAGGGGCCGCGGCGGGCTCCCGCGTCAGGCCTGCCGATGGCCGCCCCGAGCCGGACCGGCCGCCCCGGGCCCCGGGGCGACCCGCGGCGGCCGGTCCGGCTCGATCGGCTGCATGAGCCAGGTGAAGTCGCCCAGGCCGCCCCTTGCCGTGAGCTCGGCCGCCTCGCCCGCTGCCGCGAGAGCGCGGACGTACGCCGCCGGGTCGGACGACGCCAGCGACAGCGGGGGCCGTTGGGCGCTCACGCCCAGCCCGCGCAGCGCCTCGCGCTGACCGATCAGTTCCGCGCCCGGCAGCGCGCACGCGTCCAGCGCCACATGCGCCGTGATGTCGCAGCTGCCGTCCGGGACGGGACGCACCTCGCGGCCGCCGCGGAAGCCGGTGAGTGTGCCGAACGGGGGCCGGCTGTCCCTGGTGTGCGCGTAGTCGACGGCGACCGCGAGGCCCGCGTCCAGTGTGGAGACGGCCCGCGCCCACGCCAGGTCCCGGGGCCGCCCGATCTCTGCGCGGGTACCCGGCTCGGTCAGCGGCCACCAGCGGGCCAGCCACTCGGCGTCCGCGCCGGTGACCGGCTCGCCCAGTCGTTCCTCACCCGCGCGGTCCACCATCACCTGGCGCGCCACCCCGTCCGCGTCCGCCTCGGCGACGTCCACCGGCACGTTGTCGAGCCACTCGTTCGCGAACAGCAGCCCGCGCACACGGGCCGGGGGCGTGTCCGTCCACTCGATACGCGGGTCGAGGCCCGCGGGGCGGGCCGCGCGCTCGACCGCGTACGCCCGCACCGGAAAGCCGGGCGGCAGGGCGGCCAGCACACCCGTCAGCAGTTCGCCGCGGCCCGCCCCCACGTCCACGAGTGCCGGCTCGTCCAGCGACATCGACCCGGCCGTGGTGACCAGCAGCCGGGCGATCGCTGCGGCGAACCGGGGCGAGGCGTGTACGGACGTGCGGAAGTGGCCGGCGGGGCCCTCGGGCCGCAGATAGAAGCCGCCGGGCCCGTACAGCGCGGCCTGAGCCGCCTCCCGCCACCCGACCTGCTGATCCGTCTCGTACATCACGGGCCCAGTCTCCACCTTGCGGAGTACGCACCGGCGGTCCGGATCGCCCCTCCGGTTGACCCCTGCACCGATCTTCTTTCCCTACTCTGGGTTACGTGCAGCGCCTCTATGACTTCATCCGCAGACACCCGACGGGCGTCGACAGCTTCTGGGCCGTCATGCTCTTCGGCTTCTCCATGCTGTGGGTGATGGAGGTGCCGACCGGGCTCTGGCCCACGATCTCGGCGTCCGTCATCGTCCTGCTGCTGAGTCTGGTCGTGGCCCTGCGCCGCCGGATGCCGGAGCAGATGCTGGTCCTCGCGGCCGTACTGGGCGTCGCCCAGCTCGTGCTGGACGTCGAGGTCAACCCCGCCGACTTCGCGATGCTGGTGATCATCTACACGGTCGCGGCGCACGACGGGGCGCGTTGGGCGTCCCGGCTGGCTCTGATCGGCGGGCCCTGTGCCGCGTCGCTGGCCCAGATCCGCTGGCCCGAGGAGGACACGGGCACGCTCGGCCGGGTGTTCCTCACGGTGATCATGAGCCTGCCGTTCGCGTTCGCCTGGGTGCTCGGCGACTCGATACGCACGCGGCGCGCGTACTTCGCCCAGCTCGAGGAGCGTGCCGCCCGGATGGAGGACGAGCGCGCGGCGCAGGCGAAGGTCGCCGTCGCCGCCGAACGCGCTCGTATCGCCCGTGAGCTCCACGATGTGGTCGCGCACAACGTCTCGGTGATGGTCGTCCAGGCCGACGGCGCCGCCTATGTGCTGGATGCCGCCCCCGACCAGGCCAAGCAGGCGCTGGAGACCATCTCGAGCACCGGCCGCCAGGCACTCGCGGAGATGCGCAGGCTGCTCGGCGTCCTGCGCACCGGGGACGGCCCGCCGAGCGGCGAGTACGTTCCGCAGCCCGATGTGGAGCAGATCGAGGAACTGGTCGAGCAGGTTCGCAGCGCGGGCCTGACCGTCGACTTCAAGATCGAGGGGACGCCGCGGCCGTTGCCCAGCGGCGTCGAGCTCACCGCGTACCGCATCGTGCAGGAAGCGCTGACCAACACCCGCAAGCACGGTGGCCCGGAGGTCGGTGCGAGTGTGCGCCTGGTGTATTTCGACGACGGGCTCGGGCTGCTCGTCGAGGACGACGGCCGCGGCTCGTCGCACGAGCTGTACGAGGACGGTGGCGCGGACGGCCGCGGCCACGGTCTGATCGGCATGCGCGAGCGCGTCGGTATGGTCGGCGGCACCCTGGACGCGGGGCCGCGGCCCGGCGGAGGCTTCCGGATCAGTGCGTTGCTCCCCCTCAAGCCCGCGCATTAGGCCGCCCACTAGAGATCGAGGACAACAACTGTCATGTCCATCCGAGTGATGCTCGTCGACGACCAGGTGCTGCTGCGCACCGGATTCCGCATGGTGCTCGCCGCCCAGCCGGACATGGAGGTCGTCGCCGAGGCGGGCGACGGCGCGGAGGCGATCGACAATCTGCGCTCCACGGCCGTGGACGTCGTGCTGATGGATGTGCGTATGCCGAGGCTGGACGGCGTCGAGGCGACCCGGCGCATCTGCGCCGAGCCGGATGCGCCGAAGGTGCTGATCCTGACCACGTTCGACCTCGACGAGTACGCCTTCTCGGGGCTGAAGGCAGGCGCCAGCGGCTTCCTGCTCAAGGATGTGCCGCCCGGGGAACTCCTCGGCGCGATCCGCTCGGTGCACAGCGGCGACGCTGTCGTCGCGCCGTCCACCACACGGCGGCTGCTGGACCGCTTCTCACCGATGCTGCCCAGCTCCGGCCACGAACCGCGGCACAAGGAGCTGGAGAGGCTCACCGAGCGCGAGCGCGAAGTGATGATGCTGGTCGCGCAGGGCATGTCGAACGGTGAGATCGCGGCGCGGCTGGTGCTGTCCGAGGCCACGGTCAAGACCCATGTGGGCCGCATCCTCACGAAGTTGGGCCTGCGGGACCGGGTGCAGGTGGTGGTGCTGGCGTACGAGACGGGGCTGGTGCGGGCCGGCGGGGGGACGTTCTGAGCGCGATGCTGCTGTGGATCAACGGCCCCTTCGGCGGCGGGAAGACGCAGACGGCGTCCGAGATCCGGCGGCGCCTGCCGGGCAGTGTCGTGTGCGACCCGGAGCATGTGGGCTTCGGGCTGCACCGGATGCTGCCGCCCGCACTGCGGGGTGACTTCCAGGATCTCGCCGCCTGGCGCCAGGGCGTGTACGAGGTGCTCGACGTGACCCTGCGGACGCACGAAGGCGTGGTGATCGCCCCCATGACCCTGGTCGAGCCGGCCTACTTCGACCAGATCGTGGGCCGGTTGCGGGACGAGGCCGGACACGAGGTGCATCACTTCGCGCTGCTCGCCGAGCGGGAGACGGTACTGCGGCGGCTGACGGAACGGGGGCTGGGCCGCGGGCTGAAGCGCGAGAGCTTCGCCGTACAGAAACTGGACCACTGTCTGGAGCGGCTGCGGGCCCCGCTGTTCGGGGAGCACATCCACACCGACCGGGTGGGAGTGCCGCAGGTGGCGGACCTGATTGCCGAGGCCGCGGGGCTGCGCCTCGCGCCGAACACGGACGGGCCGCTCAGGCACCGGCTGCGCACGGCGTGGACGGGGATCAGGCACATCCGCTTCGACTAGGCCATGCCCGGGCGAAGCGCCGTTTCGAGGAAGCCCCGGACCACCACCGCTTCCAGGCGGTGGTCACGCAACGTCCCCTCCCGTGACCGCGACCGCCCCGGCCCGTCTGCCGCGCACGGGCCGCGCCACGGGCCTTGCGCTGCCGCCCCGCCGTGATGCCGGGGCCGGCACGTCAGCGCACGCGGATCCGGTGCACTGCCGCTCGCGCCGGGAAACAGCCGTCTCGGGAGACGTGGGGGACCCCGCCTGACGTCCGTCAAGCGGCTGGGCGCCCCGGTTTCAAGGGGGCAACCCCGTCTCCCGGCTCACCCCAGCCGCTCCACGAACCCCGCCACCGCCGCCCGCACGTCGTCCGCCGACCACTCCAGGCCGTCCGCGGCCACCGTCACCTCGGTGACCGCGACGCCCGGCGGGCAGCCCTGCGAGAACCAGCGGCGGAACAGCGTCACTCCCGTCTCCTCCGACTGGGCCAGCGCCGCCTCGTTCAGTACGTCCGCGTCGTGCGGCAGCCACACGTGGAACTGGTGCGTGTGCGGCTGCTCGGGGTGGACGCGGAACCACGGCACGGCCGCCTGTGCGAACCCCTCGCGCAGCGCCCGCGCCACGACCTTCGCGTGGGCCACGTACGACGGCAGCCGTGGCAGCTCCCGCTCCAGACCGATCAGCGCCGACAGCGCGGCCGGGTACTGCTGGAAGAGCTGGCCGCCGTACCGGTGGCGCCAGGCGCGGGCCTCCTCGGCCAGCGACACGGGCCCCGCCAGCACCGCGCCCGACATGCCGCCCAGCGACTTGTAGAACGACACGTACACGCTGTCGGCGAGGGCGGCGATCTCCTCCAGGGGGCGGTCGAAGTGCGGGGTGCACTCCCACAGACGGGCGCCGTCGAAGTGCACCACCGCGTCCCGGTCGCGCGCGGCTGCCACCACCGTCACCAGCTCGTCCCACGACGGCAGAACGAAACCGGCGTCCCGCAGGGGCAGTTCGAGCATCAACGCGCCGAACGGCTCGTCGCACTCGCGCACCTCGTCGGCCGTCGGCAGCCGCGGTTCGGTGGTCGGTGGATCGTGCGCAGGCCGCTCAGCGCCGCGAAGGCGGAGCGTTCGTGCACCTCGGGATGGGCCTGCGGATGGAGGGCGACCGTGCTGTTGCCGGTGCGGCCCGCCCAGCAGCGCAGCGCCACCTGCTGGGCCATCGTCCCGGTGGGGAAGTACACCGCCGCCGGGAGCCCGAGCAGCGCCGCCGTCCGCCGCTCCAGCTCCCCCACGACTCCGTCGCCGTAGAGGTCGACCGGCTCGTCGAGGTCGTAGACGGTCGCCGCATCCGCGGTCAGTCCCGCCAGGCATTCCCCGACGGGGTACTCGGCGGAACTGCGCCACAGCACCCGCTTCGACGCACGCCATGCGGCGAGCCTTCGCCGCCGCGCGTCCTGCTCGTCCATGTCCGTCGTCGTGTCGGTCGGGTCGGTCGTGGTGTGGAGCACCGGCGTGCCCGGCGCGGTCGAATGCGTCACCGTCCGATCATCACCCACAGCCTGTGGACAACTGCGGGGGTGCGGGAAACGCTGGCGTAGCATCGTGCTCGAGAATCGTCCGGTACCCCCGCGGACTGGAACGGAAGGCACCGCCGCGTGAATGCCACAGCACCACAGGAACCGCTCGACCCGCGGGACCGCCCTGCCAGGCTGTCCGTCGGCGTGGTCGGAGCGGGCCGGGTAGGCCCGGCCCTGGCCGCATCGCTCCAGCTCGCCGGGCACCGTCCGGTCGCCGTGTCCGGTGTCTCCGACGACTCCGTGCGCCGGGCGGCCGCGCTGCTGCCCGACGTTCCCCTGGTGCCGCCCGCCGAGGTGCTCGCCCGCGCCGAGCTGGTCCTGCTGACCGTCCCCGACGACGCCCTGCCCGGACTGGTCGAAGGGCTCGTCGACACGGGTGCCGTACGGCCCGGGCAGCTGCTGGTGCACACCTCGGGCAGGTTCGGCGCCAAGGTGCTGGACCCGGCGACCCGCGCCGGTGCGCTGCCCCTCGCACTGCACCCCGCGATGACGTTCACCGGGACTGCCGTGGACGTGCAGCGGCTCGCCGGCTGCTCGTTCGGGGTCACCGCTCCCGAGGAACTGCGGCTGGCCGCCGAGGCCCTGGTCATCGAGATGGGCGGCGAGCCCGAGTGGATCGAGGAGGACGCCCGCCCGCTCTACCACGCGGCACTCGCCCTCGGTGCGAACCACCTCGTCACGCTGGTCGCCCAGTCGATGGAGCTGCTGCGTACCGCCGGGGTCGCCGCCCCGGACCGGATGCTCGGCCCCCTGCTCGGTGCCGCGCTCGACAACGCGCTGCGTTCCGGGGACGCCGCCCTGACCGGCCCGGTGGCCCGCGGCGACGCGGGCACGGTCGCCGCGCACGTCGCCGAGCTGCGCAAGCACGCGCCGGGCGCCGTCGCCGGGTATCTGGCGATGGCCCGCTCGACCGCCGACCGGGCGCTCGCTCACGGCATGCTCAAGCCGGAACTCGCCGAGGACCTGTTGGGCGTCCTCGCGGAGGGGGACCTGCGATGAGCGCCAGGACGAGCCGCAAGGACTTCCGTCTCGTACCGACCCGGGACGATCTGAGTGATGTCCTCGACCACCGCGGCGTGTCCGGCCGCACCGCCGTCGTCATGACGATGGGCGCGTTGCACGAAGGCCACGCCACGTTGATCCGGACGGCCCGCGAACACGTGGGGGTCGAGGGCTTCGTCATCGTCACGGTCTTCGTCAACCCGCTCCAGTTCGGGGCGGGTGAGGACCTCGAGCGCTATCCGCGCACCCTGGAAGCCGATCTGAAGACGGCCGAACACGCGGGCGCGGACGTGGTGTTCGCCCCCGCCGTGGACGAGGTGTACGAGGGCGGCGAGCCGCAGGTCCGCATCACCGCGGGCCCGATGGGCGAACGGCTCGAAGGCGCCTTCCGGCCCGGCCACTTCGACGGCGTGCTCACCGTCGTCGCCAAGCTGCTGCACCTCACACGGCCCGATGTGGCGCTGTTCGGGCAGAAGGACGCCCAGCAGCTGGCGCTGATCCGCCGGATGGCCCGCGACCTGAACTTCCCGGTGGAGATCATCGGCGTGCCGACCGTCCGTGAGGACGACGGCCTCGCGCTCTCCAGCCGCAACCGCTACCTGTCGCCGGCCGAGCGAGGCACCGCACTCGCCCTGTCCCGGGCCCTGTTCGCTGCCCGCGACCGGCTCACCGCCCAGCATGCCCTGCACGCCCGCGCCGAGTCCCTGCCCGCCTCGCAGTCCCGCGCCGCCGCGCTCTCCGCCCTCGGCGAGGCCCGCGCCGCGGCCGACGCCCACGCGGTCGCCACGGCCGGGCCGGCGGGCGGTGCCGATGCCGTACGGGCCGCCGCCCGCGCCGTCCTGGACGAGGCGGCGAAGGCGCAGCCGCCGCTGGTGCTGGACTATCTGGCGCTCGTCGACCCGGCCACCTTCACCGACGTGCCCGACGACCACACCGGGGAGGCGGTCCTGGCCGTTGCCGCGAAGGTCGGCCCGACCCGCCTGATCGACAACATCCACCTGACCTTCGGAGCCCAGAAGTGACCGGAATACGGTTGAACGCCCCCGCCCCGGGCTGGGCCATCGAGGCCGACGTCGTCGTGGTCGGCTCCGGAGTCGCCGGCCTCACCGCGGCGCTGCGCTGCGCCGCCGCCGGACTGAGCACGGTCGTGGTCACCAAGGCCCGTCTGGACGACGGCTCCACCCGCTGGGCCCAGGGCGGCATCGCCGCGGCGCTCGGCGAGGGCGACACCCCCGAGCAGCATCTGGACGACACCCTGGTCGCGGGGGCGGGCCTGTGCGACGAGGAGGCCGTGCGCACCCTGGTCACCGAAGGGCCCGACGCCGTACGCCGGCTGATCGCCACCGGAGCGCTGTTCGACACCGACCCGGACTCCGGCGAGATAGAGCTCACCCGCGAGGGCGGCCACCACCGCCGCCGTATCGCGCACGCGGGCGGTGACGCGACGGGCGCGGAGATCTCTCGTGCTCTGGTCGACGCGGTACGGGACGCGGGCCTGCGCACCATCGAGAACGCACTGGTCCTGGATCTGCTGACTGATGCAGAAGGCCGTACGGCCGGCATCACCCTCCACGTGATGGGCGAGGGTCAGCACGACGGCGTCGGCGCGGTCCACGCCCCCACCGTGGTGCTGGCCACCGGCGGCATGGGCCAGGTCTTCTCGGCGACCACCAATCCCGCGGTCTCCACCGGTGACGGCGTGGCGCTCGCGCTGCGCGCCGGGGCGGAGGTCTCGGACATCGAGTTCGTGCAGTTCCACCCGACCGTGCTGTTCCTCGGCCCGGACAGCGAGGGCCAGCAGCCGCTGGTCTCCGAGGCGGTACGGGGCGAGGGCGCCCACCTCGTGGACGCGTCGGGCACCCGCTTCATGCTCGGGCAGCACGAGCTGGCCGAGCTGGCGCCGCGGGACATCGTCGCCAAGGGCATCATGCGCCGCATGCAGGAACAGGGCGCCGCGCACATGTACCTGGACGCACGCCACTTCGGTGCCGAGATGTGGGAGCAGCGCTTCCCGACCATCCTGGCGGCCTGCCGTGCCCATGGCATCGACCCGGTGACCGAGCCGATCCCCGTCGCCCCGGCCGCGCACTACGCCTCCGGCGGCGTACGCACCGACCTGCGCGGCCGCACCACTGTGCCGGGCCTGTACGCGTGCGGCGAGGTCGCCTGCACCGGCGTGCACGGCGCGAACAGGCTGGCCTCCAACTCGCTCCTCGAAGGTCTGGTCTTCGCCGAGCGCATCGCCGCCGACATCGCCGCCGGCGCACCCCGCCCGGCCGGACCGTCCGCGTCGGCGGGGACCTCGCTGCTGCCGCTGATCGCGCCCGAGGCGCGGGCCGAGATCCAGCGGATCATGTCCGAGGGCGCGGGTGTGCTGCGCTCAGCCAGGAGCCTGGCCGCCGCATCTACCGCGCTCGAAGCGGTGCACGTGAACGCGGTGCGTGAACAGGAGGGCTCCGGCAAGACGACCGAGCCGGGCGTGGAGTCCTGGGAGACCTCGAACCTGCTGTGCGTCGCGAGGGTGCTGGTCCGCGCCGCGCTGGAGCGCGAGGAGACCCGCGGCTGCCACTGGCGCGAGGACCGGCCGGAGCGCGACGACACCGGCTGGCGCCGCCATCTCGTCGTACGGATCACGCCCGAGCGCCGGCTCGTCGTCCGGCCCACAGAGGACACCGCCTTCCCCCCGACCCTTCTCACCGTCCCCGAGACCATCGCCTCGACCGTCCCCGACGCCCCCAGGGAGCCGTAACCGTGAGCACGCCCGATGAACGTCCGCGCCCCGTGGACGTACCGCTGATCCAGATCGGCACCCCTGCCGCGGGCGGCGGCTGCGGGGACTCCTGCGGCTGCACGGAGGGCGAGGAGGCGTACGAGTGCGGTCTCGACCCCGCGCTCGCCGCGCTGCTGGCCGACGCCGGCCTCGACCCCGTACAGGTCGAGGACATCGCCCATCTCGCCCTCGAGGAGGACCTCGACGGCGGTGTGGACGTCACCACCGTGGCGACCGTTCCGCAGGACGCCGTCGCCACCGCCGACTTCACCGCCCGCGAGGCAGGTACGGTCGCGGGCCTGCGGGTCGCCGAGGCCATTCTGTCGATCGTCTGCACCACCGAGTTCGAGGTGGAGCGGCACGTCGAGGACGGCGCGCGCGTCGTGGCCGGGCAGAAGCTGCTCTCGGTCACCGCGAACACCCGCGACCTGCTCACCGGCGAACGCAGCGCGCTCAACATCCTGTGCCGCCTCTCCGGCATCGCCACCGCGACCCGCGCCTGGGCCGATGTGCTCGAGGGCACGGGGGCCAGGGTCCGCGACACCCGCAAGACCACGCCCGGCCTGCGCGCCCTGGAGAAGTACGCGGTGCGCTGCGGCGGCGGCGTCAACCACCGGATGTCGCTGTCCGACGCGGCGCTCGTGAAGGACAACCACGTGGTGGCCGCGGGCGGCGTCGCGGAGGCGTTCAAGGCCGTGAGGGACCGTTTTCCGGACCTGGCGATCGAGGTCGAGGTGGACACGCTGCACCAGGTCCGCGAGGTTCTGGACGCGGGCGCCGACCTGATCCTGCTGGACAACTTCAGCCCGGCCGGGACCAGGGACGCCGTCACGCTCGTCGCGGGCCGCGCCCTCCTGGAGTCCTCCGGCCGGCTCACGCTCGACACGGCCCGCTCCTACGCCGAGACGGGCGTCGACTACCTCGCGGTCGGCGGGCTGACGCACTCCTCCCCGATCCTCGACATCGGCCTCGACCTGCGAGAGGTCCAGGGCTGATGCTGCTCACCATCGATGTCGGCAACACCCACACGGTGCTGGGGCTCTTCGACGGCGAGGAGATCGTCGAGCACTGGCGGATCTCCACCGACGCCCGGCGCACCGCCGACGAACTGGCGGTCCTGCTGCAGGGCCTGATGGGCATGCACCCGCTGCTCGGCGAGGAGCTGGGCGACGGCATCGACGGCATCGCGATCTGCTCCACGGTCCCGTCCGTGCTCCACGAGCTGCGCGAGGTGACCCGCCGCTACTACGGCGATGTCCCGGCGGTTCTGGTCGAGCCCGGCATCAAGACCGGCGTGCCCATCCTGATGGACAACCCCAAGGAGGTCGGCGCGGACCGCATCATCAACGCGGTCGCGGCGGTCGATCTGTACGGGGGCCCGGCGATCGTCGTCGACTTCGGCACGGCGACGACGTTCGACGCCGTGAGCACCCGTGGCGAGTACGCGGGCGGCGTGATCGCCCCCGGCATCGAGATCTCGGTCGAGGCCCTCGGTGTGAAGGGCGCCCAGCTCCGCAAGATCGAGCTGGCCCGTCCGCGCAGCGTGATCGGAAAGAACACGGTCGAGGCGATGCAGTCGGGGATCGTGTACGGCTTCGCGGGCCAGGTCGACGGCGTCGTCCAGCGGATGAAGCGCGAGCTGGCCGAGGACCCGGACGAAGTGACGGTGATCGCGACGGGGGGTCTGGCGCCGATGGTGCTGGGCGAGGCGTCGATGATCGACGAGCACGAGCCGTGGCTGACGCTGATCGGCCTGCGTCTCGTCTACGAGCGCAACGTCTCCCGCCTCTGACGTCACCCGGGCGCCGGCCTGCCGTACCGGCCCCGGTTCCTGGGCGGTGGGCCGGTACGCGTGCCTTCCCCGCTGAGCCGTCCCGCTCGGGCGGGCATGCGCCGGGCAGGACGCGCCGCGCCGGGAATCGGGCGTTAAGCCGATTTTGTCCATGTAGCACGTATGGTCGGGCCATGCCCACGCCATACGGACCCCGTGGCGGCATGGCGTTCGGCGCAGACGAGCTGCGTGTGCTCCGACGTGCCCTCGCGGCCGCCCTTCATCCCGTTCCTCTGGCCGACGAGGACGTCAGGGAATGCCTGCGCCTTGCCGACTCCGTCGACGAGGCCGCCCGCGAGGCCGGCCGGCAGCGTTCGTTCCTGCTCGCCGACCTGGCCCGCTACCGCGCAGCCCTGCCCGGATCGGCCCCCGGCTACCTGGAGCTGCTCCAGGACGCCCTGGCGGCCGGCTACGACCCCCGTCCGGAGGATCTCGCGGCGCTGCGCACCCTGCGCGGCAGACCGGCCGCCGCCGTGCTGCGCCGCTGTCAGAGCCTCGCGGAGGAGTCGGTGCGGGCCCGGCTCGCGCGCTGCGCACCAGTGACCCCGACGCCCGCCCGGACGCCCGCCCGCGCGCGGCTCCACGCGCTCCCCGGCGGCCGCGCCGCCGAGGAGCCCAAGCCGAGGCCCGCGCCCGCCCCCAAGCCGGCCCAGGAACCGCAGCCCAAGCCGCCGCCGGTGCCGAAGCCCTCCGAGGTCTTCCCGCCCCGGCGAAAGCCCGTGCCCCCGCCGGAGCAGCTCGCCGTCGGATAGCTACTCTGGGAGCCATGGACTATGTAGCCGCGCTCGTGCCCCCGGTGGTGATGGCCGCCTTCTTCATCGGTCTCGTCGTGACGATCGTCAAGAGCCAGGGCGGCCCGAACAAGGCCAAGGAGGACGCGGCGGTGGACGCGGCGCTGGCCGGCGCTCGGTCCACCCGGCAGGCCGGCCGCGACGACTGACGCACAGGCACCCGAGGACGTACGGCAGACCGTCTGCCGTACGTCCTTTTTGTTACGTCAATAGCTGGTCATTGCGAGATCTCCCACTATGGTGGCGATGTGCCCCGCCAATTGGGAGAGCTCGAAGACGCCGTCATGACACGGGTCTGGCAATGGAACCGGCCGGTCACGGTCAGGGAAGTCCTGGAAGACCTTCAGCAGGAGCGCTCCATCGCCTACACCACCGTCATGACGGTAATGGACAATCTCCATCAGAAGGGCTGGGTGCGCAGGGAAGTCGAGGGCCGCGCCTATCGCTATACCGCGGTCTCCACCCGGGCCGCCTACGCGGCCGCACTGATGAACGAAGCCTGGTCGCAGAGCGACAACCCGGCGGCCGCACTTGTCGCCTTCTTCGGCATGATGTCCCCGGAACAGCGGGAGTCCCTGCAAGCGGCCGTGCGTATCGCTCAGGCCGGCATCGCCGACGATCCCGATGCCGGTGCGCCGGGTCCTGTTCCCGGCCCTGTTCAGGATGGCGGTGAGCAGGCCCGGGGCGCCGAGGGCGGGGAGGACGCGGAGCGATAGCGTCGAGCCATGCCTTATGACGCAGCAAATGCCATCACCGTGCGGCGGGCCAGGACCAGCGATGTGCCGGCGGTCCGCCGGCTCGTCGACCCGTACGTGACTGAAGGCATCCTGCTCGACAAAGCGACGGTCACGCTTTACGAAGCCATCCAGGAGTTCTGGGTCGCGGAACGCGACGAGGATGCCCGCGTTGTCGGCTGCGGCGCTCTGCACGTGATGTGGGACGACCTCGCCGAAGTGCGCACTCTCGCCGTCGATCCGTCCTTCAAGGGCACAGGCGTCGGCCATGAGGTGCTCGACAAGCTGCTGCGTACCGCCCGCTGGCTCGGAGTCCGCAAGGTTTTCTGCCTCACCTTCGAAGTCGACTTCTTCGGCAAGCACGGCTTCGTGGAGATCGGTGAGACGCCGGTCGACACAGATGTATACAGTGAGCTGCTGCGTTCCTATGACGAGGGTGTCGCCGAGTTCCTCGGGCTCGAACGAGTGAAGCCGAACACCTTGGGCAACAGCCGGATGCTTCTGCACCTGTGATCACCGCGAGATCCGGGAACCCTATGTCCGAATCGCGTACGTTTCCCGCGTTCTCGAGGTTCTGAACCTCTGCCAAGGGTTTGTGTTTTCCAGGGAAAAGCGGTTTCCTTTCCGCGTACTGCATTTTCGATGAAAGGAAATCCGGTGGCGCAGAAGGTTCAGGTCCTTCTTGTCGATGACCTCGACGGTGGCGAGGCGGACGAGACAGTGACGTTCGCACTGGACGGCAAGACCTACGAGATCGACCTCACCACCGCCAATGCGGACAAGCTTCGTACCCTGCTCGAGCCGTACGCGAAGAGCGGCCGGCGTACCGGTGGCCGTGCCGCTGCCGGTCGTGGCAAGGGTCGCGCGGCTGCGGGCGGCAACAAGGACACCGCCGAAATCCGCGCGTGGGCCAAGGCGAACGGTTACAGCGTGAACGACCGCGGTCGCGTTCCCGCGGAGATCCGCGAGGCTTACGAGAAGGCCAACGGCTGAGTTTTCGTCCGTCGCGTATTCGTACGCTTCGAACGCAGCAATCGGGCCCGGTGGCACTCCGTCGCCGCCGCGTCCACCAGCTGTACGAGACCGGGGGCACCCCCAATGTCCCCGAGTCCGGTGAGAGCCGGAAGCTGTGCCTCCCGCCCCGGCACGGGGGGGCGCAGCCATACGGCGGCCCCGCGGGCGCAGGGCCGCCCGGGCGGCGGCGGGGCGGCGATCCGCCCGCCCGCGCCGATGGCGGTGAGATCGAGATCGATTCCGCCCCACTCGAGCCAGTCGAGCAGGCCCGGCAGCTCCTCGGCACTCCCGGCGGCCACCAGCAGGCGCATGGCCGGCCCCATGAGGGCGACGGGCCCTGCGCCGTCCGCGGACACATCCGGACGGCGCAGAAGGGCGGATCCGGCGTCGGCGGGCAGCTCCAGGACGTCGAATCGCAGCCCGGTCAGCAGCTGGACGGGGGTCTCCTCCGTCACCGGCCAGCCGAGTTCGCTCGCGTACCACTGCGCGGTTCCGCTCCCGCTGTCGCTCGTGCCTGCGCTCTCGAGCGGCGTGCGGGGAACGGGGACGGTGAAGGCCATACCCCCGGGAACTCCGAAGCCGCGCCGATGGTTACGCAGAGTGGGAGCTCGGGTGCGCAGAGTGTCCGAAGTGGGGGCGCGCAAGCGCATTCGACGGCGCAAGGTTGTTCGCCCTTAGCTGAGGGAACCGGTGCGCGCGGCATGGAGTGTCCGTGCTTACGGGTAAGACATTCCTAGTGGGGAGGGGCGACACGCTCGCGGGACCGTCTCACGTTCGCCATCGGCGTACTCATTGCGGGGGTAACTGCCTGGCCTGCGGGAACATCGTCTCGCACCATCGGGTTGGAGCAGTTGTCGGCGTTCAGGGCTCAGGAGGCCACAGACGGGTGTCGGCAGTTGGAATGAGCGGTCCCCGCTTGCGGGACTAAGCTGCGGAAGGACAGGGAGGGGACCGACCCCTTACTGCCTGACCGCTCTGAGGAGCGATTAACGATGTTCGAGAGGTTCACCGACCGCGCGCGGCGGGTTGTCGTCCTGGCTCAGGAAGAAGCCCGGATGCTCAACCACAACTACATCGGCACCGAGCACATCCTCCTGGGCCTTATCCATGAGGGTGAGGGTGTCGCCGCTAAGGCCCTGGAGAGCCTCGGGATTTCGCTCGAGGCGGTCCGCCAGCAGGTGGAGGAGATCATCGGTCAGGGCCAGCAGGCCCCGTCCGGGCACATCCCCTTCACGCCCCGTGCCAAGAAGGTCCTGGAGCTGTCGCTCCGGGAGGCTCTTCAGCTGGGCCACAACTACATCGGCACCGAGCACATCCTGCTCGGCCTGATCCGCGAGGGCGAGGGCGTCGCCGCCCAGGTCCTCGTGAAGCTGGGCGCCGATCTCAACCGGGTGCGGCAGCAGGTCATCCAGCTGCTCTCCGGATACCAGGGCAAGGAGGCCGCCACGGCAGGCGGCCCGGCCGAGGGCACGCCCTCGACCTCCCTCGTCCTGGACCAGTTCGGCCGGAATCTCACCCAGGCCGCTCGTGAATCCAAGCTCGACCCGGTCATCGGGCGCGAGAAGGAGATCGAGCGGGTCATGCAGGTGCTGTCCCGCCGGACCAAGAACAACCCGGTCCTCATCGGCGAGCCCGGTGTCGGCAAGACGGCGGTCGTCGAAGGCCTGGCGCAGGCCATCGTCAAGGGCGAGGTGCCCGAGACCCTCAAGGACAAGCACCTCTACACCCTGGACCTCGGTGCGCTGGTCGCCGGCTCCCGCTACCGCGGTGATTTCGAGGAGCGCCTGAAGAAGGTCCTCAAGGAGATCCGCACCCGCGGCGACATCATCCTGTTCATCGACGAGCTCCACACCCTGGTGGGTGCGGGCGCCGCCGAGGGCGCGATCGACGCCGCCTCGATCCTCAAGCCGATGCTGGCGCGAGGTGAGCTGCAGACCATCGGCGCCACCACGCTGGACGAGTACCGCAAGCACCTGGAGAAGGACGCCGCGCTCGAGCGCCGCTTCCAGCCCATCCAGGTCGCGGAGCCGTCGCTGCCGCACACCATCGAGATCCTCAAGGGTCTGCGGGACCGTTACGAGGCCCACCACCGCGTCTCCATCACGGACGAGGCCCTGGTCCAGGCCGCGACCCTGGCCGACCGGTACATCTCGGACCGCTTCCTGCCGGACAAGGCGATCGACCTGATCGACGAGGCCGGTTCCCGGATGCGCATCCGCCGGATGACCGCGCCGCCGGACCTTCGCGAGTTCGACGAGAAGATCGCCGGCGTCCGCCGCGACAAGGAGTCCGCGATCGACTCGCAGGACTTCGAGAAGGCAGCCTCGCTCCGCGACAAGGAGAAGCAGCTGCTGGCCGCGAAGACCAAGCGCGAGAAGGAGTGGAAGGCCGGCGACATGGACGTCGTGGCCGAGGTCGACGGCGAGCTGATCGCCGAGGTCCTCGCGACCGCCACCGGCATTCCGGTCTTCAAGCTGACCGAGGAGGAGTCCTCGCGTCTGCTGCGCATGGAGGACGAGCTCCACAAGCGCGTCATCGGCCAGAAGGACGCCATCAAGGCCCTCTCGCAGGCGATCCGCCGTACGCGAGCCGGTCTGAAGGACCCCAAGCGCCCCGGTGGCTCGTTCATCTTCGCCGGCCCGTCCGGTGTCGGTAAGACCGAGCTCTCCAAGACGCTCGCCGAATTCCTCTTCGGCGACGAGGACGCACTGATCTCCCTCGACATGTCGGAGTTCAGCGAGAAGCACACGGTTTCCCGTCTCTTCGGTTCGCCCCCCGGATACGTGGGTTACGAAGAGGGCGGCCAGCTCACCGAGAAGGTGCGCCGCAAGCCGTTCTCCGTCGTCCTCTTCGACGAGGTCGAGAAGGCCCACCCCGATATCTTCAATTCCCTTCTGCAGATCCTGGAGGACGGTCGCCTGACCGACTCCCAGGGCCGCGTCGTGGACTTCAAGAACACGGTCATCATCATGACGACCAACCTCGGGACCCGGGACATCTCCAAGGGCTTCAACCTGGGCTTCGCCGCCCAGGGCGACGTCAAGTCGAACTACGACCGGATGAAGGTCAAGGTCAACGAAGAGCTCAAGCAGCACTTCCGGCCCGAATTCCTCAACCGTGTCGACGACACGGTCGTCTTCCACCAGCTCACCGAGGAAGACATCATCCAGATCGTCGACCTGATGATCGCCAAGGTGGACGAGCGGCTCAAGGACCGCGACATGGGCATCGAGCTCAGCTCGACCGCCAAGTCGCTGCTCGCCAAGAAGGGCTACGACCCCGTCCTGGGCGCCCGGCCCCTGCGCCGGACGATCCAGCGCGAGATCGAGGACATCCTGTCGGAGAAGATCCTCTTCGGCGAGCTGCGCCCCGGTCACATCGTGGTCGTGGACACCGAGGGCGAGGGTGAGCAGAAGAAGTTCACCTTCCGCGGCGAGGAGAAGTCGGCGCTGCCGGACGTCCCGCCGATCGAGCAGGCGGCCGGTGGCACCGGTCCGAACCTGTCGAAGGACGCGTAGGCGCCCGGAGGCCTGAAGGGGCTGCCCCGGCCCGTACGGAGACGTACGGGCCGGGGCAGCCCCTTTTCCGTGTCCGGCCGAGGGCGAGGGGGCAGGAGGCGGCTGCTGAAGCCCCTGGCCGCCCGGGGGCCGGGTCGGGGTGGTGTCCCTGCCGGTGCGCTGCGGCCCCTTGCCTGGCCCTACTCGCCGGGTGTGCCTCTCCCGGGCCCAGTGCCTGCCAGGGGCAGGACGGTGCCGGTGTCCTGGCCTCCGCCGCCGGTCTCCGGCCCACGCACCCCTGGGGCTCGGGGAAACCGGCGATCCGGCCGGCCCGCGTCCGGCAGTGACGGGCGCCCCTGGTGACGGTTGTGGAACGGAGCGTGGCGATCCCCGCGCCGACGTGACCTGGGTCATGCGCCTGTCGGCCCCGCCGGCCTGCGCGGTCGGGTGATCTGGTGCACATCCGAAGGCCGTGATCTGGTGACCTGCTGCACAACCGGAACGGCCCGCCCGTGACAAGGCGCACAGGGGTATCGGGGCCTACTAGCCGGGATAGTGCGTGTTCCGCGTGCCCGGCGGGACCTGTCGGCGGCCGTGCGCCGGGGGTTTCGGTCCGCTGCCGTCCGACCCGCGCCCGGCCGGGCCCTCCCACGCCCGGCCGCCGTTTGGATGAGGGGTTAAACCACCGCGAGTGCATATTTTCCGACCTCTTTCTGAAGTCGGACAAAAGGGATTTATAGGGAGTCAAGAGGATGATTCCAGGACATCTCGCTACGACGAGATGTCGTAGATGGGGGGTTTGAGTCGAGTTGGGGGTGCGGGTTACCAATGTGTGGCCAGCCCGGTGTGAGTGCGCCGGGTCCATTCATGCCCGGAGGTTCTCCCGAATGTCGAAGCGCACCGTGATCAACCGTCTCCGCCCGTCCGTCTTCCGTACCCGTGGTGCCGTCGTTGCCGCCGGCATGGGCGCCGTGATGGTCGTCGGAGCCGGCGCGGGTGTCGCCTCCGCAGACGCGGGTACGGCGGCCACCGTGACTCCGGCCGCCGCCGTGGCCGCCCAGGCCAAGGCTCAGGCCGAGGCCGCGGACGCCGCCGCCAAGCAGGCCGCCGTGAAGAAGGCGGCCACCAAGGCCAAGAAGGCCAAGGCCGCCAAGAAGGCCGCGGCCTGGGTGAAGCCGGTCACCAAGTACACCCTGACCGCGAGCTACAACCAGGGTGGCGCCATGTGGTCCCAGAAGCACTCCGGCCAGGACTTCGCCGTCCCGGTCGGCACCGCGGTCAAGGCCGCCGGCGCCGGCACCGTGGTGAAGGCCGGCCCGAACGGTGGCGGCGACGGCCCCGCGTACGGCAACGCCGTCGTGATCAAGCACAACAACGGCAAGTACTCGCAGTACGCGCACCTGTCGAAGATCGACGTCGGCGTCGGCTCGACGGTGAAGCCCGGCCAGGTCATAGCCAAGTCCGGCAACACCGGCAACTCGTCCGGCCCGCACCTGCACTTCGAGATCCGTACGACCCCGAACTACGGCTCGGCGCTCAACCCGATGGCGTTCCTGCGCTCCGCCGGCGTCCAGGTGTGACGTACGCGGTGGCGGGCGCCTGAGCGATCAGGCGTGATGGGCCTGGGTGATCAGGTCCAGGGCGACTTCGAGGACGGCTTCACTCTTCTCCTCGGGGTCGCCCTCGACGTCCTTCAGGGCGAACATCGCGGCGTGCAGCGTGAACAGCCCCGAGAAGCAGCGGACCTGGTCCACCAGGTCCGCGTCGGGCTCCCGGAAGAGCGCGAGCATGGCGATCATGCGGTCCTTGAACGTCTCGCCGATGCTGAGCTCGCGCAGCGTCGCCTGGTTCTCCTGCATGAAGCGGAAGAGCGGGGCGGCGTCGGTCAGCGCCGCGTTGTAGCGGCGCAGCACGTCCTTCTTGGTCTCCAGGGTGCGCGGCTGTCCCTGTGCCCACTCGATCAGTTCGTCGATCGGCCTGGTCAAATCCTCGAAGAGGCTGATCAGGATGTCTTCCTTGGTCTTGAAGTGGTAGTACAGCGCGGCCTTGGTGACGTCGAGGGCCTCGGCGATCTCGCGCAGTGACGTCTTCTCGTAGCCCTGCTCGGCGAACAGCTCCAGTGCTACGTCCTGGATGCGCTGGCGGGTGTTGCCCCGCCGTGGCTGCGATGTGCTGGCCATGCTGCTCACTCCCGGTTCCCGGAATACTTACTTGACGCCCGGCTAGTTACCCGTCTACCGTCCCCAGTCTAGTGAACTAGCCGGTCGGCAAGTAAGTGTGGGGGAGTGGAGACGATGGCGGGTAGAGCAAGAAGCCGGAAAAAGCCCATGGCGGACGCCGACAGCGGCCCGGGCGCGCAGCCGCAGGCGCGCAGCGTGCGTGTCGTCATCCTCGCACTCATGATCGCCATGCTGCTCGCGATGCTCGACAACATGATCATCGGCACTGCCATGCCGACCATCGTCGGCGAGCTCGGCGGTCTCGAGCATCTGTCCTGGGTCGTCACCGCCTACACCCTGGCCACCGCCGCCTCCACCCCGATCTGGGGCAAGCTCGGCGACATGTACGGCCGCAAGGGCGTCTTCCTCATCTCCATCGTGATCTTCCTGATCGGCTCGGTGCTCAGCGGCATGGCCCAGGACATGGGGCAGCTCATCGGCTTCCGCGCCGTGCAGGGACTGGGCGCCGGCGGCCTGATGGTCGGAGTGATGGCGATCATCGGCGACCTGGTGCCGCCGCGCGAGCGCGGCAGGTACCAGGGCATGATGGCCGCCGTCATGGCCGTCGCCATGATCGGCGGACCGCTGGCCGGCGGCACCATCACCGACCACTGGGGCTGGCGCTGGAGCTTCTACATCAACCTGCCGCTCGGCGCCGTCGCCCTCGCCATGATCACGATCGTCCTGCATCTGCGCAGGAAGGACCGGTCCGCCGGGCGCGGGCGTATCGACTACTTCGGCGCCGCCCTGCTGACCGTGGGTATCACGGCGATCGTGCTGGTCACCACGTGGGGCGGTACGGAGTACGCCTGGGACTCCGCCGTCATCATGGAGCTGATCGCCATCGGCGTCGCGTCGCTCACCGGCTTCCTGTTCGTCGAGCGGCGGGCGGCCGAGCCACTGATGCCGCTGCACATCTTCCGCAGCCGCAACTTCACGCTCATGTCCGTGATCGGCTTCCTGACCGGCTTCGTGATGTTCGGCGCCGTGCTCTTCCTGCCGCTGTTCCAGCAGTCCGTGCAGGGTGCCTCGGCCACCAACTCCGGGCTGCTCCTGCTGCCCATGCTGATGTCGATGCTCGTCGTGTCGATGATCGCGGGCCGGGTCACCACCAGCACCGGCAAGTACCGGATCTTCCCCATCGTGGGCGGCGGCCTGATGGTGGCCGGGCTGTTCCTGCTCGCGCAGATGGACACCGGGACCTCCCGGCTGACCTCCGCGGTCTACATGGCGGTCCTCGGTGCGGGCATGGGCTTCCTGATGCAGATCACCATGCTCGTGGCACAGAACAGCGTCGAGCTCAAGGACATGGGTGTCGCCTCCTCGGCCGCCACCCTCTTCCGTACGCTCGGCAGCTCCTTCGGCGTCGCCATCATGGGTGCGCTGTTCACCGGGCGGGTGCAGGACGAGATGGCCGCCCGGGGCGGGAGCAAGGCCACCGCGGGCTCCGCGCAGCTGGACGCCGCGAGTCTGGCGAAGCTGCCGGTGCCGGTCAGGGAGGCCTACGAGTTCGCCGTCTCCTCCGGTACGCACGCCGCGTTCATGCTCGGCGGGGCGGTCGCGGTGATCGGCTTCGTGGCCGCCTTCTTCGTCAAGGAGGTGCCGCTGCGCGGGGCCGGACCGGCGCCCACCGCGGACAGGCCGGTGGCGGAGAAGGTCGCCGAGACCGTCTGACCGGCGGCACGCAGGAACGGCGCGCAGGAACGGCGGCCGGGTCTTCGGATCCCGCCGCCGTTCAGTCCGCCGGCGGCATCATCGGAAAGCTGCCCGTGTTGGTGGGCGCGTGCTCCGGCAGCCACAGCACCGCGATCGCGCCCCCGGACGCCCCCAGCGGTGTCGTCCCCGTCGGCGCGGCATTGCGGAAGGTCAGCCGCGCCCCGAGCACCCGCGCCTGCCCTGCCGCGATCGTGAGCCCGAGTCCGTGCCCCGTCCCGGCCCGGTCGCTGGCCCCCGTACGGAACCGGCTCGGCCCCTCGCGCAGCAGCGCCTCCGGGAACCCGGGCCCGTGGTCCCTTACCCGCACCACACGACCCTCGACGGTGACCTGGACCGGCGGCTTGCCGTACTTGGCGGCGTTGGTCAGCAGATTCAGGAGGATCCGCTCCAGCCGCCGCGGATCCGTGCTCACCCAGGACTCGTGCACGACCTGCACGGACACCGCGGAGTCCAGTACGGCGACCCGGCGGCGGACGAAGTGCCCGAGCTGGATCTCCTGCAGCTCGGCCCGCTCCGAGGCGCTGTCGAGCCTGGCCACCTCCAGCACGTCCTCGACCAGCGTGCGCATCGCCTGCGCCCGGTCCCTCACCAGCTCGCTGGGCCGGCCGGGCGGCAGCAGCTCGGCCGCCGTGAGCAGCCCTGTCACCGGGGTGCGCAGCTCGTGCGCGATGTCCGCGGTGACCCGCCGCTCCGCCTCGATCCGCTCGTTCAGTGCATCGGTGAGCGCGTCGACGGCGCGGGCCAGATCGTCGGTCTCGTCGCGTACGACCCCGCTGATGGCGTCCCTGACCCGTACCTCGGTGTTGCCCTGGGCGACCTTGCCGGCCGCCGCCGCGGCCTGGCGCAGCCGCCGCGAGAGCTGCCCGCCGATCAGCACGCCGAGCGCTGAGCCGCCGAGCACCACCGAGAGGGAACCGACGATCAGGGCCCGGTCGAGGTCCTTCATCACGGTGGCGCTGCGGCCCGCGAAACGGGTGTGAAGCGAGAGCACATTGCCGTCGGCCAGCGGTACGGCCGCCCAGATCTCGGGGGCTTCGCCGTGGCCCTCGTCCACATACGTGCCGCGCCGGTTCTCCCGCGTCAGCCTCTGGAGCTCCTTGGGCACCGCGGGGTCGTCGACCTTGCTGCCGAAGCGGGGGTCCTTGTTCTTGGAGGTCTCGTACCAGCGCTGGGCGAGCAGCACCCGGTCCATCTGCACGTCACGGGCGTTGTCGAGCATCGAGACACGGGCCGCGTTGTGTACGACCAGGCTCAACGTCATGGCGATCAGGGCACCCACGGCCGCGATCGCGATGCTGATCTTCCATCTGACGCCGGTGCGCAGGGCGAGGCGTCTCATGCGCGGCGCCTCATGCCTTGAGCTTGTAGCCGAAGCCACGCACGGTTTCGATCCGGTCCTGGCCGATCTTGGTCCGCAGGCGCTGGACATGGACGTCCACGACCCGGGTGTCGCCGCCCCAGCCGTAGTCCCAGACCCGCTCGAGCAGCTTGTCGCGGGAGAGCACCGTGCCTGGCGCCGACGAGAACTCCAGCAGCAGCCGCATCTCGGTCGGAGTCAGCGCCACCGGCTCACCGGCCCTGCGTACCTCCATGCCGTCGGTGTCGATCTCCAGATCGCCGAAGGTCAGTTCACCGCTCGGCTGGTCCTGTCCACCGCGGGCCGCGTCGCCGGCACGTCCACCAGCGTGTCCGAAGCGGCGCAGCACGGCGCGGATCCGGGCGACGAGCACGGCGCCGTCGAAGGGCTTGGTGACGTAGTCGTCGGCGCCCGCCTCGAGGCCCAGCACGACGTCGATCGAGTCGGCGCGCGCGGACAACATGATCACGGGCACGGTCGACTCGTCACGGATACGGCGGCACAGGCTCACGCCGTCCAGACCCGGCACCATCACATCGAGCAGCGCGATGTCGGGCCGGTTCGCCCGGAACGCCTCCAGGCCCCGGAGCCCGTCGGGCATGGCGGTCACGACGAAGCCGTCGCGTTCCAGCGCCAGTTGGGTCGCCTCCCGGATGACATCGTCGTCCTCGACGAACAGGACATGGGTCTCGGCCATGCGGCTGCTCTCAGTTCTCACTCGGTTCGGGGGCGTCGGTGGGGAGTACCTCTCCCTCGCCCACCGCTCTGCTGAATTCGTTGCGCACCCAGAACTGTTGGGTGAACTTGCCGGCGGACCAGCGGTACGTGGTCACTTCCTGGCCGGACGGCTCGTTCACCGGGTCGCCCTTGGCGTACACCTGCTTGGTCACCACCAGGTCGCCCCGGTCGATCGCCGCGTACACGGACGGCTGCTCGACGGCGAAGACGTTCTTGTACGTCTTGCCTGTCCCGCGATACACGTACGTCCCCATGCCGACCGCGTCGCTGCAGGTCATGACGTTGATGACGACATCGGGTGTGGAGCTGCCGGTGAGCACCCCGTACGAGGTGTCCACGGGGTAGTGGTTCTCGGAGCACGGCCGCAGATCGGCCTTGACGCGGGCACTGACCTTCGGGTCGCTCTTGAGCAGCTGCACGGGGTCGACCGTGTTGGTGTACCGGCCCTCGTCGGCGGAGGGCGGCACGGGCGAAGGCACCTTCGACGCGGCCTCGGAGGGCGCGGCGCCCTCGTCCTGCACACCGGTCCCCCCGGTGGAACAGCCGGCCGCGAACAGGGCTGCGGCGACGAGCCCGGCCGTTGCCGCGCCGCTCGTCGCCAGAGTTCTGCCGCTGCTGCCGGCTCTGCCAGTCAGGCCGCGCACCGCTCCCGCCCCCGTTCTCCGCCCTGCCCCTGCCGCCGCCCGCGCTCCCCGCGCTCAAGGGCGTGGGCGTCCAGGTCCCGGCTCTCCAGCTCCTGACGGAGCCGGGCCAGTGCCCGGTGCAGCGTGCTCTTCACCGTACCGGCCGACATGCCCAGTGCGGCGGCGGTCTCCTCGGTGCTCATCTGCTCCCAGTGTCGCAGTACGACCACGCTGCGCTGCTTGGGGGCGAGCACCTTCAGCACGTCCATCAGCAGGGCGCGGTCGGCGCGCTGCTCGCTGCCGTCCTCGACGCTGGCGTCCGGCAGTTGCTCGGTCGGCACCTCTTCGAGTTTGCGGGCACGCCACCACTCGGTGCGCGTATTGATCATCACGCGCCGAAGGTACGCGTCCGCGAGCGACTTGTCCGCGATTCCGTCCCAGCGGCCGTAGGTGCGCACCAGAGCGGTCTGCAGCAGGTCCTGCGCGTCGACCGGATCGGGGACGAGACGCCGGGCGCTGCGCAGCAGCGCCTCCTGCCGGGTGCGTACGTACTCCTCGAATTCGAGCACCTCGCCGTGCGCCATTCCAACCGCCTCCACCCCGTGACCAAGCTCTGCAATTTCCCTGCGGGGCAAGAAGCTACGGAGGCGTTGTCACGGCACTGTGCGAAGCAGCCGTCGGAGGGCGCACGGCCATCCATCGGTTGTGTAACAACAGAGGTTTTAGATGTGGTTGTTCCGGGGTAGGAGTGACGATTCAACTGTGCGGGAGGCGGTACAGACCGCCTTCCAGCGGCTCGACCAGACCATCCGCGACGAGCCCGTCCAGTGCGCGCGCCCGCTGCACCGGCTCGTGCCAGACCGCGTCCAGGGCCGACTGCGGCACCGGCGTCACCGCCTCGCGCAGCACCGCCAGCAGCTTGCCGCGCACCTGGCGATCCGTGCCCGCGTACGTCTGGCCGCGTCGCGCCGGACCGTCGTGCGCGGGCTTTCCGGCAAGCCGCCAGGCGCAGGACGACGAGATGGGGCAGCGCGCGCAGTCCTCGTTCTTCGCGGTGCACACCAGCGCCCCGAGCTCCATGGAGGCGGCCGCCCAGCGCGCGGCAGTCGCCTCGTCCTCGGGGAGCAGCGCGCGGGCCAGCTTGCGCTCGGCGGCCGTCGTCGCGTTCGGCGGGTACTGGATACCGGCTGCGGCACGGGCGAAGACCCGCCGGACATTGGTGTCCAGGACCGCGTGCCGCTGCCCGTACGCGAAGGAGGCCACCGCCGCCGCCGTGTACTCGCCGATGCCGGGCAGGGCGAGCAGCTGTGCGTGATCACTGGGCACATCGCCTCCGTGCCGCTCCGTTATCGCCTGCGCGGCGCCGTGCAGGCGCAGCGCGCGGCGTGGGTAGCCGAGCCGGCCCCAGGCGCGGACGGCCTCGCCGGGAGCCTCACCGGCGAGGTCCGCGGGGCGCGGCCAGCGGGCCAGCCACTGTTCGTAGACGGGGAGCACCCGGCTGACCGGGGTCTGCTGCAGCATGAACTCGCTGACCATCACGCCCCAGGCGCCGGCCTCGGGGCGCCGCCAGGGCAGATCGCGTGCGTGCTGGTCGAACCACGCGATGACAGGTCTGTGGAGGGAGGCCGGTTCGAGGGCGTCGGGCGTCTGTGATGTGTGAGTAGCAGTCATGGCACATCGATCCTGGCACGTCCCGGCGACAGGGTGGTGCATACGCTCCTCGCCCGGGGTGGCCCCGGCCCGCGGGGATCAGCCGCGGCAGGGTCCGGCGAACCGGACGACCACGGCCCGTACGGCTTGTTCGCATCGTTCTCGGCAGCGCACACGCCGGCCTGATCGGCACCCCTCACGAAGACGGCGGCGACGGCGGAGTCCACGGACACCGGGCCCGCCGGCACGCGGGGCACAGCGATCCACGGCCGTGCGTGCGCGGGGGCGACGGCGGCCGCACCGGCGATCGCCGGACGGTTGCCGGGCAAGGACCGGTCGCCGGCCGACGGACACGGCACCAGGGATGCGGCCGCGTCCCGCACGGTGCGGCACCGACGCTCCTCCTCCACAACGGACTTGAGCGACTCCTCGGCGGCATGGCCGCCTGTAAGCGCCATGATGAGCGACTGCCGGTGATCGTTCCGGGATGATGATCCGCAGAACTTGCGAGTCGGGCGGCGGGTGGGGCGGGAGTTGGCCCGGTTCTCTCGTAGAGTTCGCTCCGTGGGATCTCTGCGCAATCCGATCGGGCCGCTCCCCTCCTCCATCTACTGGCGACGGAGGGCAGTCGCGGCGTCGTTGATCGCGCTGCTCGCCGCGCTGATCACCTGGGCCGTCAGTTCCGGCGGGGGCAGCGGGAGCACGAACGGCAAGTCCGGCGATCGCGGACCGAAGCCCGCGCCCACCATCACGCCGGGCCCCGACCAGTCCGGGCCCGCGATCAGTGAACAGCCCGGCGGACGGGATGAGTCCGGCGATTCGGACGGTTCGAACGGCGACGACGGCAGCGGTGGTACGGACGCGGGAACGGGCGGCGACACCGGCGGCGGCGACGGCAAGAACGGCGACGACGGCACCGGTGGTGCCTCCAGCGGCGGTTCGGGCGGCCAGCAGGTTCCGGCCGGGTCCAGCCTCCCCGACTGCGCCCCGGGCGCACTGAAATTGACACTGCGCAGTGTCAAGGTCTCGTACGCCCCCGACGAGAAGCCCGCGTTCCAGCTCGTCGTCTCCAACTCGTCGGCCACCACGTGCAAGGCGGACTTCGGGCCGAAGGCCGCCGTCTTCACGGTCAGCGACAGCGAGGACGACGGCGTCTGGTCCTCCAAGGACTGCCCGCGTACGGCTCCCAGCCGGTTGCTGCGGGTCCCCGCGAAGGAAACGATCACGCACACGGTGGAGTGGGACCGCAAGCGGACTGTGCCGCAGTGCGCGACCCCGCCGACCGGGACCGCGGGGCCGGGCACCTATCTGGTGGAGGCGACGTTCCCGGGCGCGACGGTGCTGCCGGCCTCGTTCCGCCTGGAGAAGGACTGACGGGAAACGCGCGGCGGGCCTCATGACCTGGTCATGAGGCCCGCCGCGGGCAGCTGTCCCTCAGACGTACCGCTCCAGGATCGACGACTCCGCGAGCCGCGACAAACCTTCCCGTACGCTGCGGGCCCGTGCCTCGCCGACGCCGTCCACCGCCTGCAGATCGTCCACGCTGGCCGCGAGCAGCTTCTGCAGCCCGCCGAAGTGCTCCACCAGTCGCTCGATGATCGCGCCCGGCAGCCGAGGCACCTTGGCCAGCAGCCGGTAGCCACGCGGCGATACGGCGGAGTCGAGCGTCTCCGGAGAGCCGCTGTACCCCAGCGCCCTTGCCACTATGGGAAGTTCGAGCAGCTCGGTGTGAGTGAGCGCATCCAGCTCGGCGAGCGCCTCACCGACCGTGCGCGAGCGCTTCGCAGTCGGCTCCGGTACGTAGTCGCGCACCACCAGCTCGCGCTCCGGTTCCACGCCCGCGATCAACTCGTCCAGCTGGAGCGAGAGGAGGCGACCGTCGGTGCCCAACTCCACCACGTACTCGGCGATCTCGGTGGCGATACGGCGCACCATTTCCAGGCGCTGCGCCACGGCGGTGACGTCGCGGACGGTCACCAGGTCCTCGATCTCCAGCGCGGAGAGCGTGCCCGCGACCTCGTCGAGGCGGAGCTTGTAGCGCTCCAGGGTGGCCAGCGCCTGATTGGCGCGGGACAGGATCGCGGCCGACTCCTCCAGAACCCGCCGCTCCCCGTCCACGTACAGCGCGATCAGCCGCATCGACTGCGACACCGAGACGACGGGGAAGCCGCACTGGCGCGAGACCCGGTCCGCGGTGCGGTGACGGGTGCCGGTCTCCTCGGTGGGGATGGACGCGTCCGGGACCAGCTGCACGCCGGCCCGGAGGATCTTGGAGATGTCCTTGTCGAGGATGAGCGCACCGTCCAGCTTGCACAGCTCGCGCAGGCGGGTCGCGGTGAACTCCACGTCCAGGACGAATCCCCCGGTGCACATCGATTCGACCGTCTTGTCCATGCCGAGGACGATCAGGCCTCCGGTGTTTCCCCGGAGGATGCGCTCCAGGCCGTCGCGCAGAGCGGTGCCCGGGGCGACCGCGCTCAGGGCGGCGCGGATCAGCGCTTCGTTGCCCGTGCCTGCGCCGGACTTTCCGGGTGCTGATGCCCCGTCCTTGGCTGCCACTGCACTCCTCCGGCTCGTACGGGTGGGCGAGACCAGGGCAAAGTCTACCGGCGTGCCTCGTCCTCCCGTGGGGCCTCTGCCCGCTCTCTGCGGCCGGCGCCCCCCGAGCTCCCCTGACGACCGCGCGGGAGCACTCGCAGAGCATCCCCCATGTCGGCGACTTCTGTGACCTTCATACCGGGAGGGACCCTGCCCGGATCGGACGGGACGAGGGCCTGCGTGAAGCCGAGCCGGTGCGCCTCGGCCAGCCTGCGCTGGACGCCTGTGACCCGTCTGACCTCGCCCGCGAGGCCCACCTCGCCGATCGCGACCAGGTTCTTCGGCAGAGGTGTGTCGCTGGCCGCCGACGCCAGGGCGAGCGCGATCGCGAGGTCGGCCGCGGGCTCGGAGAGCTTCACCCCGCCGACCGTCGCGCTGTAGATGTCGCGCTTGCCGAGCGCGGTGATCCGCCCGCGCTGTTCCAGCACGGCGAGCATCATCGAGACCCGGGAGGTCTCCAGACCGGAGGTGGTGCGCCGCGGAGAGGGGATCTGGGAGTCGACCGTCAGTGCCTGCACCTCGGCGACGAGAGGGCGGCGGCCTTCCAGGGTGACCGTCAGGCAGGTGCCGGGGACCGGCTCGTCGCGGCGGGTGAGGAAGAGTCCGGACGGGTCGGCGAGACCGGTGATCCCCTCGTCGTGCAGCTCGAAGCAGCCGACCTCGTCCGTCGCCCCGTAGCGGTTCTTGACGCCGCGCACCAGCCGCAGGCGGGCGTGCCGGTCGCCCTCGAAGGAGAGCACCACGTCCACCAGGTGCTCCAGCAGCCGCGGTCCGGCGATCGCGCCGTCCTTGGTGACATGGCCGACCAACAGCGTGGACATGCCACGCTCCTTGGAGACGCGGATCAGTGCGCCGGCGACCTCGCGGACCTGTGCCATGCCGCCGGGGGCGCCGTCGATCTCGGGAGATGCCACGGTCTGCACGGAGTCGAGGATCAGCAGCGAAGGCTTGACCGCGTCCAGGTGGCCGAGCACGGCGGACAGGTCGGTCTCGGCGGCGAGGTAGAGGTGGTCGTGCAGAGCCCTGATCCGGTCGGCCCGCATCCTGACCTGGCTCGCGGACTCCTCGCCGGTCACATACAGAGTGCGGTGCTCGTCGCTCGCCGCCTTGGCCGCCACGTCGAGCAGCAGCGTGGACTTGCCGACGCCCGGCTCGCCCGCGAGCAGCACGACGGCGCCGGGCACCAGGCCGCCGCCGAGCACCCGGTCCAGCTCGTCCACACCGGTGGACCGGGCGGTCGCCTGCCGTCCGTCGACCTGGCCGATGGGCACCGCGGCGGTGGAGACCCGGCCGGCGGCGGTGGTGCGGACGGCGGGTGCGCCGTACTCCTCGACCGTCCCCCAGGCCTGGCACTCGGGGCAGCGGCCGAGCCACTTGGCGGTCGTCCAGCCGCATTCGGTGCAGCGGTAGGACGGCCGGTCCTTCGCGGATTTCGTACGGGCAGCCATGCGCAAACCGTAGCGGTGCCCACCGACAACGCCGCCGCCCGGCCAGGAATGCAGTCCGGAGAGGCTTCTAGCGCAGGACCACGAAGCGCAGGTGCGTGACGTCGGCCGACTGCACCGACCAGATACGGCGCAGCTCTACGGGCCCCTCGACCCCGTCGAACAGCCGTTTTCCGGAGCCGAGCAGGACCGGGACCAAAGTGGTGTGGATCTCGTCCAGGAGGCCCGCGTTCAGCGCCTGCCGGGCGACGGTCGCGCCGTGCACCCCGACATCCAGATCGCCCGCGGCCTCCTTCGCCCGCTCGATCGCCGCCTCGACGCCGTCGGTGACGAAGGTGAACACATCCGGCGCGGCCACGCCCCGGGGGTCCGGCGGATGGTGGGTGAGGACGAAACAGGGCACCTTGCCGAGCGGCCCGCCGTCGCCCCAGCCGCCCTCCCCCTCGCACACGTCGTACGAATGCCGGCCCATCACGACGGCCCCGACATTGCGCGTCATGTCGCCGAGCACCTGCGCGTCGGTGTCCGTCATGTCGTGCAGCCACCGGTGCAGCCGCTCGCCGCCCACGCCCAGGGGATGCGCACGCGAGTCGTCCGGCCCGGTGATGAATCCGTCCAGCGACATCGACATTCCTGAAATGACGTTGGTCATGAGGGGCTGACCTCCCGTTGCCCGAGAACTCATCGGAACGGATGGTTCCCCTCACGTCGGGGTTCCACGTTCCTGTCCCCCTTCGGAGGAAACGTTCACCCGTAGGGAGTAAAAGTGTTCAAGGGGTGCGAACGGGGTGCGGCCCTGCGCCTACGGTCACCGAGTGACGAGCAGCAGGCTGGAACCCCCTACGCACACCACCGGCGCACACCGGGCGCACCGGCGCACCTCCCGCACGGCCGGGGAGCGCCCGCCCGCGCGCTACGAGCCGTACCTGGACGGCCTGTTCACCTACTGCCTCTCCGTCCTGTGCGACCACGACGCGGCCACCGCGGTCCTCGGCGATGTGCTCGCCATCGCCGAACGGCAGCACGGCCGCTGCCCGAAGGGGGAGGCGGAGCGCAAGGCCTGGCTGTACGCCCTCGCGCGCTGGGCCTGCCGGCGCCGGATGGCCGAACAGCGCCGCGGACGGCAGGGCGCGCACAGCGGCCGCCCCGCGGCCCCGGCCTCCGACGAGAGCCGGCCCCCGGTCCCCCCGCGCACCGCCGAGCGCCGCCGAGCCGAGCTGGCCCAGCTCGCCTGGCCCGAGGCGGCCGGCACCACCCCCGAACAGCGCGAGGCACTCGAACTGGCCGTGCGCCACGGCCTCGGCCCCGGCGAGGTCGCATCGGTCCTCGGCCTGGACGTGGCAGCGGCGCGCGATCTGCTGGCCGGCGCGGCCTGCGAGGTGGAGCGCACCCGGGCCGCCCTCGCCGTCGTCGAGACCGGCAACTGCCCGGCCGTCGCCCGGCTCACCGGCGACCAGCATGTGCTGCTGTCCGCGGTGCTGCGCCGGGAGCTCGTACGCCATGTCGACGACTGCCCGCGCTGTCGCCGCGCCGCCGAGCGCGCCGGAGCGGGCGGACCCTGGCCGGGTTCGGCCGTCTCCCCGGCCACGCTGCCCCTGGTCGAGGCCGGCCGGGCCGCCGCGTACATGGCGATGCTTCATGTGCCGCGAGCCCGCTCGGGCGGGCCGCGCTTCGGGCCCGGCGGGTTTCCCCTCGACCCCAAGGACCATGCGGCCCGGCGCGACCGGCTGCGGGCCCGCGCGGTGACCACCACCGTCGTGGCGACGGTCGTGGCGGCTCCGGTCCTCGCGCTGTGGGCCGCGTACCGGGGTGCGCCGCAGACCGGCGAAGGGCACGGCGGCTCCTCGGTCATCGCCGGCGGGACGGACACCGCGGGCGGCATGGAGAACGATCCGTACGACCGCTACGAGAACGCGGGGAACGCCAGCGCGACGCCGGACGCCTGGTTCACGCCTGGCCGGCGCCCGTCGGACGTCTCGGTCGAGGTGATCAGCGCCGGGACGCCCCCGCCGCCGGCCCGCCCCGGACAGCCCGGCCCGGGCAGGCTCACCGTCGAGGCGGAGCCGGCCGGCGACAGCACCCGCATCACACTCATCGCGTCCGGCGGCTCGGCGGTCAGCTGGTCGGCCTGGACGGACGCGCCCTGGCTCCGGCCGAGCCGCTCCCGCGGAACGCTGGACCCAGGCGAAACGATCACGCTCTACGTGACCGTGGACCACAGCCGCGAGCCGTCGGGCCCATGGCACGCACGGTTCGGTGTGGACCCGTCCGGAGCGATCGTCGCGATCCGCGGCCACGGCGCGACGAACGAGCCGCCGAGTTCGCCCGACCCGGACCCGACCCCGCCGTCGAGCCCGCCGCCGTCCTCACCGGAACCGGAGCCGACCCCGCCGTCCGGTCCGCCGTCGAGCCCGCCGCCGTCCTCGCCCGACCCGGGCCCCTCGGACCCGGGCACCGGCGCGCCGTCCGGGCCCGAGATGTCCGGCCCGGCCACGCCGCCGCCCGCGAACTGACGCCTACTGCTCCACCGGGTCCGCGGGATGCGGCGCCACCAGCGGCAGCGTGGAGGCCAGCCGCGCCTCGCACAGCTCCACCAGCACGTCGTACGCCTCCTTGCCCATCAGCTCCGTCAGCTCGGGGCGGTAGGTCACGTAGACCGGGTCCCCGGCGCCGTGTGCCGAGGTAGCCGAGGTGCACCACCAGTGCAGATCATGGCCACCGGGGCCCCAGCCCCGGCGGTCGTACTCACCGATCGAGACCTGGAGCACCCGGGTGTCGTCGGGCCGGTCGATCCAGTCGTACGTACGGCGCACCGGCAGCTGCCAGCACACGTCGGGCTTGGTCTCCAGCGGCTCACGGCCCTCCCGCAGTGCCAGGATGTGCAGCGAACAGCCCGCGCCCGCCTCGAACCCCGGACGGTTCAGGAAGATGCACGCGCCATCCCAGCGGCGGGTCTGCCGCTCACCGTCGTCGTCCTTCTGCACCCATCCGGTCCGCGTGCCCTCGTCGTGGAACTGCCACACCTCCGGAGTCAGACGCGCGACATGCCCGGCGACCCGCTTCTCGTCCTCCTCGTCCGAGAAGTGCGCCCCGAGCGTGCAGCAGCCGTCGTCCGCACGCCCGGCCTGGATCCCCTGGCAGCCGCTGCCGAAGATGCACGTCCAGCGCGAGGTCAGCCAGGTCAGATCGCAGCGGAAGACCTGTTCGTCGTCGGCCGGGTCGGGGAACTCCACCCACGCCCGCGCGAAATCCAGGCCCTTTTCGTCATCGGAGCCCTGGTTACCGCGCTTGATCGTCTGGGGGGCCTTGGCTTTGCCCGGCTTCGTCTTTTTCGTCTTAGGCACGCCACCAGCGTATGCGCGCGGCCGCAGTAGCGTTCGGTCCATGAGACTCGGAGTCCTCGATGTCGGTTCGAACACAGTTCATCTGCTGGTGGTGGATGCCCACCCCGGCGCCCGACCGCTGCCTGCCCATTCCCACAAGGCCGAGCTGCGCCTCGCCGAACTTCTCGACGAGAGCGGAGCCATCGGCCCGCACGGTGTGGACCGGCTGATCCACACCATCCTCGACGCGTTGCAGGCGGCCGAGGACAAGGGCTGCGAGGAGGTGCTGCCGTTCGCGACCTCAGCGGTGCGCGAGGCCACCAACGCGGATGTTGTGCTGGCCAGGGTGAAGGCCGAGACCGGGGTCGATCTGGCCGTGGTGACCGGGGCGGAGGAGGCCCGGCTGACCTTCCTCGCCGCCCGTCGCTGGTTCGGCTGGTCGGCCGGGAGACTGCTGGTCCTCGACATCGGCGGCGGCTCGCTGGAGATCGCCTATGGCGTCGACGAGGAGCCCGACGCGGCCGTGTCGCTGCCGCTCGGGGCCGGCCGGCTGACCGCGGCCATGCTGCCCGGCGACCCGCCCGACCCGACCCACGTGAAGTCCCTGCGCCGCCATGTGCGGACCGAAATCGCCCGTACGGTCGGCGAGTTCACCCGGTTCGGCAGCCCGGACCACATCGTCGGCACCTCCAAGACCTTCAAGCAACTGGCCCGGATCGCGGGAGCGGCCCGCTCCGCCGAGGGGCTGTACGTGGAGCGCTACCTGAGTCGTTCGTCACTCGCGGAGTGGGTGCCCAAGCTCGCCGGCATGACCGCCGGGCAGCGCGCCGCACTGCCCGGTGTCTCCGCGGGCCGGGCCCGTCAGCTGCTGGCAGGAGCCCTGGTCGCGGAGGGTGCGATGGACCTTTTCGGGGCGGAGGAGCTCGAGATCTGTCCCTGGGCGCTGCGCGAAGGGGTCATCCTGCGGCGGCTCGACCACCTGCCGACGTCCTAGCACGGGCCCTTAGGCTGTCTCCGTGGCAGAACCAGTGGTGCGCATCCCGGATGCGAAGGTTGTCCTGTCGACGGCTTCCGTCTATCCGGAGTCGACGGCGACGGCCTTCGAGATTGCCGCGCGCCTCGGCTATGACGGCGTCGAGGTCATGGTGTGGACGGATCCCGTCAGCCAGGACATCGAGGCGCTGCGCCGGCTCTCCGACTACCACCAGGTGCCGATCCACGCCGTCCATGCGCCCTGCCTGCTGATCACCCAGCGGGTCTGGTCCACCGATCCGTGGACCAAGCTCCAGCGGGCGCAGGCGGCCGCGGAGAAGCTGGGGGCGTCGACCGTCGTCGTGCATCCGCCGTTCCGGTGGCAGCGGCAGTACGCGCGCGACTTCGTCACCGGCATCTGGCGCATGGCCGACGAGACGGACGTCCGGTTCGCCGTGGAGAACATGTACCCATGGCGCTACCGGGACCGCGAGATGCTCGCGTACGCCCCCGGCTGGGATGTCACCAAGGACGACTACCGCCACTTCACGATCGACCTGTCGCACACGGCGACCGCGCGCACGGACACCATGGCCATGGTCGACCGGATGGGCGACCGCCTCGGGCATGTCCATCTCGCGGACGGCAAGGGGTCCGCGAAGGACGAGCACCTGGTGCCGGGCCGGGGCGACCAGCCGTGCGCCGAACTGCTGGAACGGCTGGCCCGTACGGGGTTCGACGGCCATGTCGTCATCGAGGTCAACACCCGGCGGGCGATGTCCGCCGCCGAACGCGAGGCCGACCTCGCCGAGGCGCTGGCCTTCACCCGGTTGCACCTGGCGTCGGCGGCCTCCTCCCACATCCGCGGCTCATGACCGAGGCGGCGCCATGAGCGGCACGGCTCCGCGGCGGCGTGGCCGGCCGGCCCGTACGGCGGCGGGGGAGGGGCCCGGGGCCCGGGAGCGGATCCTCGAGGCGGCCCGTACCGAGTTCGCCGAGCGCGGCTACGAGAAGACGACCGTGCGCGGTATCGCCAGGGCGGCCGGCGTCGACGCGGCCCTGGTCCACCACTACTTCGGTACGAAGGACGCGGTCTTCGCGGCGGCCATCGAGGTCTCCTTCGAGCCGGCACTGGTCGTCCCGCAGATCCTGGGCCAGGGCAAGGAAGGGATCGGCGAGCGGCTCGCGCGCTTCTTCATCGGGGTGTGGGAGAACCCGGCGACCCGGGCTCCGGTCCTCGCCATCATCCGCTCCGCGCTCACCCACGAAGCGGCGGCGAAGGTGCTGCGCGGCTTCGTGCTGCGGCGGCTGCTGGAGCAGGTGGCGGCGGAGCTGGACGTACCGGATCCGCAGTTCAGGGCCGAACTGGCCGCCTCGCACATGGTGGGCATCGCGATCCTGCGGTATCTGATCCAGGTGGAGCCGCTGGCGTCGGCGGACCCCGAGGAGATCGTGGCGATGGTGGCGCCGACGCTCCAGCGGTATCTGACCGAGGGCTGAGGGTCCGGGCGGTGCGGACGGAAGGGGCGCCGCCTCTGACCGAGGACTGAGCCACCCGTCCCGCATTCCGGACGCAGTGTCCAGATCTTGGAGACGCGGCGTAGGCTCGACACAGACCCATCTGTCTAAGGAGCGAGCACGATGCCCGAGCTGAGGTCCCGCACCGTCACCCACGGCCGCAACATGGCGGGCGCCCGCGCCCTTATGCGGGCATCGGGCGTAGCGAGCGCGGACATCGGCAAGCCGATCGTCGCGGTCGCCAACTCCTTCACCGAGTTCGTGCCGGGCCACACCCACCTCGCGCCGGTCGGCCGGATCGTCTCCGAGGCGATCCAGGCGGCGGGCGCGGTGCCGCGCGAGTTCAACACCATCGCGGTCGACGACGGCATCGCGATGGGCCACGGCGGAATGCTGTACTCGCTGCCCTCGCGCGACCTGATCGCCGACTCGGTCGAGTACATGGTGGAGGCGCACTGCGCGGACGCGCTGATCTGCATCTCCAACTGCGACAAGATCACTCCGGGCATGCTGATGGCCGCGATGCGCCTGAACATCCCGACGGTCTTCGTCTCCGGCGGTCCCATGGAGGCCGGCCAGGCCACCCTGGTCGACGGCACGGTCCGCAAGCTCGACCTGATCAACGCCATCGCGGATGCGGTCAACGAGAACGTGTCGGACGAGGACATCCTCCGTATCGAGGAGAACGCCTGCCCGACCTGCGGCTCCTGTTCCGGCATGTTCACCGCCAACTCGATGAACTGCCTGACCGAGGCGATCGGTCTGTCCCTGCCGGGCAACGGTTCGGTGCTGGCCACTCACACCGCCCGCCGCGGCCTGTACGAGGACGCGGCCCGCACGGTCGTGGACATCACCAAGCGCTACTACGAGGGCGGCGACGAGACCGTCCTTCCGCGCAGCATCGCCACCCGCGCCGCGTTCGAGAACGCCATGGCCCTCGACATCGCCATGGGCGGTTCGACCAACACGATCCTGCACCTGCTCGCCGCCGCCCAGGAGGCCGAGCTCGACTACGGCCTGGCGGACATGGACGCGGTCTCGCGCCGCGTCCCCTGCCTGGCCAAGGTGGCTCCGAACGTGGCCCCCGGCGGCACGTACTACATGGAGGACGTGCACCGGGCCGGTGGCATCCCCGCCATCCTCGGCGAGCTCTACCGCGCGGGACTGCTGAACGAGGACGTCCACACCGTCCACTCGCCCGGGATCAAGGAATGGCTCGGCGCCTGGGACGTGCGCGGCGGCTCGCCGTCCGAGGAGGCTGTCGAGCTGTGGCACGCGGCACCCGGCTGCAAGCGCTCGGCCGAGGCGTTCTCGCAGTCCGAGCGCTGGGAGTCGCTGGACGTGGACGCGGCCGGCGGCTGCATCCGCGACTTCGAGCACGCCTACTCCAAGGACGGCGGTCTCGCCGTGCTGAAGGGCAACCTCGCCGAGGACGGCTGTGTCGTGAAGACCGCCGGTGTCGACGAGTCGATCTGGACCTTCGAGGGCCCGGCCGTCGTCTGCGAGTCGCAGGACGAGGCCGTCGACAAGATCCTCCGCAAGGAGATCAAGGAGGGCGACGTCGTCGTCATCCGTTACGAGGGTCCGCGCGGCGGCCCCGGTATGCAGGAGATGCTCTACCCGACGTCCTTCCTCAAGGGCCGCGGCCTCGGCAAGGCCTGCGCACTGGTGACGGACGGGCGCTTCTCCGGCGGTACTTCGGGCCTGTCGATCGGCCACGCCTCTCCGGAGGCGGCCTCGGGCGGCACCATCGCGCTTGTCGAGGACGGCGACCGGATCCGCATCGACATCCCGAACCGCAGCATCGAACTGCTCGTCCCGGACGGCGAGCTGGCGACACGGCGCGAGGCGCTGGGCGGCGTGTACGCGCCGAAGGCGCGGGAGCGCAAGGTCTCGGCCGCGCTGCGCGCGTACGCGGCGATGGCGACCAGTGCCGACAAGGGCGCGGTCCGGGACGTCTCCAAGCTGGGCTGACCACCCACCAGTTGTCGTGCCCGCCGCCCGCGAGGGGGGCGGGCATTCCTGGTTCCTCTCCGGGCCGGCATCCAGGGGTTGAGCCCCGGGCTTTGGGGGCTCCTTGAAACGCGGGGCTCGAATCCCCCGGGCTTGATCTGCTCACTCCGCGCAGTCGCGCGAATGCGCTACGATTCCGGATCGTACCTGTCATGATCATGATGGTCCGATGTCCGAGTGGGGTGCCCATGCGTACGTCTGCACAGCGGTTCACGGTGATCACGACGGCGGCGGGCGCGCTGATGGCGCTCACGGCGTTCGGAGCGGCACCTGCCGGGGCGGCGGCCACCGCGGTGACTCCCGAGAGCGTGTGCGGATCGGGCTACAGCCGGGTCGACTCCCACGTCTTCCGCAAGAGCCCGACCGTCGAACTGGCCCGCGTCCACCTGCTCTACAACGCCTCCAGCGGCTCCAACTGCGTCGTCACCCTGCACAGTTCGACGACCGCCGGCCAGGCGATGAAGACCGGCACCTGGATCACCGCGAGCGGCGGCAGCCAGAAGAAGGACCAGGACATCTACTCCTCCTACGCCGGGCCGGTGAGGGCGCCGGGCGCCGGCCGCTGTGTGAAGTGGGGCGGCATGATCGAGGCGGGCGTGGCGACCTACACGTACACCAGTCCCTGGGAGCACTGCGGCTGACGCGGCCCGCGGGCGGTTACCAGCGGGCCGGTTCGCCGGCGCCGACCGCGAAGACCGAACCGTCAGGTGCGGTGGCGACGACCTGGCCGCCTGCGACGACGGGAGCGGGCAGCGTGGACGCGAAGGTGTAACGCCCGCCGTCCATACGGGGGTCGGTCTGTCCCACGAGCCTGCCGCCCACCGCGTCCACGGCGAGCAGCCGTCCGTCCCCGGCGGACACGAACACCGCACCGCCGGCCGCGGTCGGACGCGAAAGATGCGTGACCGCGGTCTCCAGCCGCCAGAGCTGGGCGTTCTTCGTCCGGGTGGTGTCCACAGCGAGGAGGGAGCCCCCGTAGCCGCTGATGTGGACGATGGCCCCGGTCACCGTCGCCTGGGGCTGGTCGACCGGAGCGGGCAGCGCAATCCGGCGCACCGCACGGTCCGCGTCGAGGCGTACGACGGCATTCGTGTAGCCGTCCTTCCCGGTGGCGAGCAGATACAGCGAGCCGTTCGTGAGCCCCACCGGGTTCAGCGTCCCTGGCAGCCGCTTCTGCCACAGCGTGTCACCGCTCGCCGGGTCGACGGCGCTCACCAGCGTGGTCGACCCGTCGTCGGAGGGCGTGGAGGCCAGGACAGGACCCTTGGCGCCGGGCTCCGACACCCACTCGGTGCCCATGCCGCCGCGCTGCCGGCTCCACCGCTGCTCACCCGTGGCGGCGTCGACGGCGCGCACCACCCCGCGTTCCGTCACCAGCAGGACGGTGTCTCCCGCGTGCCGGACCGTGGCATACGCGGAGATGTCGAGGCTCCAGCGCACCTCACCCGACTCCGGGTCGAGCGCTTCCAGCCGGTCGCCGCCAGGGGGCACCACGTGCAGCAGACCCCCCGCGAGGACCGGCGTCATGCCCTCGTCGGTCTGGGCCGCGGTTCCGGCGGCCGCCGACCAGAGCGTCCTGCCGTCCGCCGGGTTCAGCCGGGCGGCCTTGATCCCGGGCGCCGTGCAGTACAGCGCCGGGCCGGCCAGGGTGCAGACCGGCGTCCGGTTCTCGTCGTCGGCGCTGTGCAGCGCGACGCTCCACGGACGGAACTCGACCACCTTCGGTGACCCGGGCTCGGCCCTGGGGGTGGCGTCGCCGGCGGCCGTGGTGCGCACAGCGACGATTCCGGCCGTGACCAGCACCGTCAGGGCCGCCGCGGCGGCCGCCCAGCGCAGCCGCCTGCGGCTCAGCCGGCCGGGTTCCGGCTGCTCGGGGGCGGATGCTTCCGAGGCCGACGAATCCGGCGCGGGCCCGCCGGCTGCCGACTGTGCCGCGCTCTCGCCCGGATCCGGCATCCGAGGCACGACCATATAGGCCTGGGTGTCGTACGACGTCGAGGGCGAGCAAGCCCGCAGCGCGACCATCAACTCGTCCGGTGTCGGCCGGTCCGCCGGGTCCTTGGCCAGGCACTGCCGCAGCAGCGGTACGAGATCGGCGGGGACACCCGCCAGATCCGGCTCGTTGTGAACCACCTGGTACGCCACGATGTACGGGCTGTCCGAGTCGAACGGGCCTCGCCCGGTCGCCGCGTGCACCAGCACCGCGCCCAGCGCGAACACATCGGCCGCGGGCCCGACTTCGCGCGGGCGCTGGAACTGCTCGGGCGCCATGAACGGCGGCGTACCGATCAGCTTCCCGGTCTCCGTCCGCAGATCGCTGTCCGAGGGGCGGGAGATGCCGAAGTCGATGACCTTGGGCCCGTCGGGCGCCAGCAGTACATTGCTCGGCTTGAGATCGCGGTGCACCACGCCGGCGCGGTGGATGTCGCGCAGCGCCTCGGCCAGCCCCGCGCCCGCCCGTCGCAGCTCCTGCCCGCTCAGCGGGCCGTTCCGCTTCACCCGCTCGGCGAGTGTGGGGCCGTCTATGAACAGGGTGGCCATCCATGGCCGTTCGGCATCGGGGTCGGCGTCGACGACCGGCGCGGTGAACGCGCCGCTGACGCGGCGGGCCGCCGCGACCTCCTGGCGGAAACGTGCCCTGAACTCCGGGTCCGAGGCATGCTCGGCATGAATGACCTTGACCGCGAGCCGCAGTCCCGAGGCGGAGGCGGCCAGATGCACGATGCCCATGCCTCCGGTTCCCAGGCATGCCTCAAGACGGTACTGCCCGGCATACTCCGGATGCTCCGCTTCCGGGAACGGTCCGGTACTGCGCAGCGGCGGCATCTCCCCACCCCCGTTTGATGGTGCGCACGCGCGACGCTCGGAGCCTAGTCGATGATGCGTGCTATCCCGCCGGGGCTTGCTAGCCTGCGCGGCGAACGCCACACACTCAACACAACGGGGGAGATTTCGATGGCTGTTGAAGAGGTGCACACCGCTGCCGAGGGCGTGGGGACTGCCGCCGAGGGCACCGAGGCCGCGGCCGAGTCGCTGGGGTCGAAGCGCTACCCGGTCGCGCCGGGTGTCCGGCTGAACGTCCGCAGCGGCCCCGGCACCAACTACCGGCTCATCAAGGTGCTGCCGCTCGGCGCGTCGGTGCCGATCAACTGCCAGAAGCCGGGCGAGACCATCACCGGCCCGTACGGCACCACCAACATCTGGGACAACATCGCGAACGGCCAGTTCGTCTCGGACGCGTTCGTGCAGACCGGCAGTGACGGCTACGTCACCATCCGCTGTTCGTGACCGGACCGCGGTGCCACGGGGATAATCGACCCCGTGAACGAGCGCGACACCACACCTGACGAGCTGCGCGGCGGCGGCCCGGAGCCCGAGCCCATCCGTTTCTTCGGCACGACCTGGGTCGACCACGACGGGGGCTACGGGCTGCGCCGGGCCGGCGTCGCCGTCGGCTCGCTGGCCGCCGCGTTCGCCGGCGCCTTCGTGCTGCGCTTCTCCTACGAGGGGCTTGCACTCGCCGCGGTCGGCGGCTTCGTGAACGCGCTCGTCGTCGTCACGTTCGCGATCTGCAGCGCCATCGCCTTCCGCAAGACCTGGGAGAGCTTCACCCGCCGCCCCTCGGGCTCCGCCGCCGAGGACTCGCTGCGCAGCCTCAAGGCGATCGGCTTCATCGGTTCCCTCATCGCCTACTTCCTGCGCTCGCTCGCGGAGGCCCCGGGCGAGAAGCTGCGCCGCGAGGAGTACGAAAGCGCCCGCGTCCAGTTCGAGAAGCGCCGCGGCGCCCGCACCAAGAACCCGGCCGCCCGCACGGCGAAGAAGGCAAAGTCCAAGCGCAAGTAGCCACGTCCCGGTGAGGATGGGGCGCATGACGGATCATCGGACCGCGCATCCGGGTGGGCCCCGCACCGTTTCCGGCGATGCCCATGCGCGCCGCGCACTCTCCTTCGACGGGGCGACGGCCCGGTACGACCCGTTCCGCCCCGGCTACCCGCCCGCCTCTTCGAGGCCGTCGAGGAGATCACCGGGCATCCGCTCACAGACAGACACGGAGTGACGGCGGAGAGCCGGGCGGAGAAACGGAGCAGAGCGGAGAGGGGCCGAACATGGCCGAGCCGGCCGTATTCGAGAAGCAGCGCAACCGGCTGTGGGGCATCGCCTACCGCATCACCGGCTCGGTCGCGGACGCCGAGGACGCGGTGCAGGAGAGCCGGCTGCGCTGGCAGTCGCTGCCCGACGGTGAGGTCGAGGACTCCGGCGCGTATCTGACGACCGTGGTCAGCCGTATCTGCTACGACCAGCTGGGCTCGGCCCGCGCGCGGCGGGAGTCGTACACCGGCACCTGGCTGCCGGAACCGGTGATCACCGGGGTCATGGGCGGTGGTGGCCCGCAGGATCCCGAGGACCGGGTCACGCTCGACGAGTCCGTCGGAGTCGCGCTGCTCACCGTGCTGGAACGGCTCACCCCCGCCGAACGTACCGCGTTCATCCTGCACGACGTCTTCTCGGTGCCGTTCCCTCAGATCGCCGAGGTGGTCGACCGCACGCCCGACTCCGTGCGCCAGCTCGCCTCCCGCGCCCGCCGCCGTGTACGGACCGAGGCCCCGCGCCGCTCGGTGGACCGCGAGGAGCATCGCAGGACGGTCGAGGCGTGTCTCACGGCGGTGAGGGGCGGGGACTTCGACGGACTGCTGGAGCTCCTCGACCCGGATGTCGTGTGGCGCTCGGACGGCGGCGGCATGGTCGGCGTGGCCCGCCTGCCGGTGCTCGGCGACGAGAAGGTCGCACGGTTCACGCAGCGGATCACCCGCGGCTTCGACCCGGAGACGATGCGGGTGGTCGTACGGGACGTCAACGGCGCCCCGGGCCTGGTCTTCGTGGATCCGGCGAGCGCACAGGCCGTCGTCTTCGCGTTCACCGTGCACGAGGGGCGGATCACGGAGATCGACGCCGTCGTCAATCCGGACAAGCTGCGCCACCTCGACCTCGAGAACCTGCTGAGCACGTGAGCACGTGAGCCGATGGCCACGACGGACCCCACCGTCACACGTGGCCCCAGGCGCCATCCCCTTGCGTGACGACATCGCCCCATCACGAGAGAGGCCGGCTCATCGTCCTCGGGCACCACGCATGCGGCGGCGTTCACGATCCGCTTCCTATGGCATGCCGCTGGCATGCCGCCCCCTTCGCTCGGCCAGGCCGCTGACCGGGACCGGGTCCCCCCAGCCGCGGACCGGGACGCTCCAGGACCCGCTGGGACCCACCGACCGAGTCTTGACGGCTCATCGCACGCGGCGCATTATTCATCACATGATGAATTCTTCTGGCGTAGCCGTCCTGGCCCGCGGCCTCACCGTCGTGCGAGGAGACCGCACCGTTCTGCGTGACCTCGATTTCACCGTCCTCCCCGGCCGCATCACCGGCCTCCTCGGACCCTCCGGCTGCGGCAAGTCGACCCTGATGCGCTCGATCGTCGGCACCCAGGCCAACGTCACCGGCACCTTGGAGATCCTCGGGCTCCCCGCGGGCGACGCCGCGCTGCGCTCCCGCATCGGTTATGTCACCCAGGCCCCGTCCGTCTACGACGACCTCACCGTCCGACAGAACCTGGACTACTTCGCCTCGGTCCTTCTCCCCGGCAGCCGCGGCCGCGACATCCGCCGCGACCATGTCACCCGGGCCATCGCCGACGTCGACCTCGGCTCCCACGCGGACGTACTCGCCGGCCGGCTCTCCGGCGGCCAGCGCAGCCGCGTCTCGCTCGCCGTCGCCCTGCTCGGCACCCCCGAAGTGCTCGTCCTCGACGAGCCGACCGTCGGCCTCGATCCCGTGCTGCGCCGCGATCTGTGGAACCTTTTCCACCGCCTCGCCGACGAACGCGGCGCCACCATCCTCGTCTCCTCCCACGTCATGGACGAGGCCGAACGCTGCCACCGGCTGATCCTCATGCGGGACGGCGAGATCCTCGCCGAGGACAGCCCGGACGACCTGCGCAGCCGCACCCGTTCCGAGACCGTCGAAGCAGCCTTCCTCCACCTGGTCGACGAGGCCAACGCCCTTCAGGAGAACGCCCGATGAGCGCCCACCACCCGTCTCCCAGCACCACCCTTCCCCTGCCGCGCTTCGCGCCTTTCCTGTCCCGCACTCTCGCCACCGCTGCCCGCGTGCTGCGCCAGCTGCGCCACGACCGGCGGTCCATCGCCCTGATGCTCCTCGTGCCGTGCCTGATGCTCTTCCTGCTCCGCTATGTGTTCGACGGCAGCCCGCAGACCTTCGACTCCATCGGCGCCTCGCTCCTCGGCATCTTTCCGCTCATCACGATGTTCCTCGTCACCTCCATCGCCACCCTGCGCGAACGCACCTCCGGAACCCTGGAACGACTTCTCGCCATGCCGCTCGGCAAGGCCGACCTCATCGCCGGCTACGCCCTGGCCTTCGGACTCGTCGCCGTCGTCCAGTCCTTCCTCGCCACCGGCCTCGCGCTGTGGGCCCTGGGCCTCGACGTCATCGGCTCGCCCTGGCTGCTGCTTCTCGTCGCACTTCTCGACGCCCTGCTCGGCACGGCCCTCGGCCTGTTCGTCTCCGCCTTCGCCGCCTCCGAGTTCCAGGCGGTCCAGTTCATGCCGGCCGTGATCTTCCCGCAGCTGCTGCTCTGCGGCCTGTTCACCCCCCGCGACCAGATGCAGCCCGTACTCGAAGCGATCTCGAACGTCCTGCCCATGTCGTATGCCGTGGGCGCCATGAACGAGGTCCTCCGCAACTCCGACGCCACCGCCGAGTTCTTCCGCGACGTCCTGGTCGTCGCGGGCTGTGCGGTCCTCGTGCTCGCCCTCGGTGCGGCCACCCTGCGCCGCCGCACCGCGTGACCCAAGCCCTCCCCTGCGCCTCCCTTCTTCCCGTCCCTGTGTCACGAGGACGCCGTCCCCGACCTTGGGCCGGCCGTAGAGCCACTCCGCGTCCGGCGACTGTTCCGACCCGCCCACTGCGTACCGCCCCTCGGACGCCCCCGGCGCGACCATGTCCCCGATGCGAGGATGTGAGCGCACGTATCCCCACCGGCGAGGTGAACAGAGCCATGACCCAGACAGTCGCAGTCCTCGGTACGGGCAAGATCGGCGAAGCCCTGCTCAGTGGCATGATCCGCGCCGGCTGGCGCCCTGCCGACCTCCTGGTGACCACGCGCCGGACCGACCGCGCCGAAGAGCTCCGCACCCGCTACGGCGTCGAGCCCGTCTCCAACGCCGAGGCCGCCAAGCGCGCCGACACCCTGATCCTGGCCGTGAAGCCCCAGGACATGGGCAAGCTCCTCGACGAACTCGCCCCGCACCTCACCGCTGACCGTCTCGTCGTCAGCGCCGCGGCCGGCATCACCACCTCCTTCATCGAGGAGCGCCTGGCCGCAGGCACCCCCGTCGTCCGCGTCATGCCCAACACCCCCGTCCTCGTCGACGAAGGCATGTCCGTCATCTCCGCCGGCAGCCACGCCACCAACGAGCACATCGAGCACACGGAGGAGATCTTCGGTGGCGTCGGCAAGACGCTCCGTGTCCCCGAGTCCCAGCAGGACGCGGCCACCGCCCTGTCCGGGTCGGGCCCGGCCTACTTCTACTTCCTCGTCGAGGCGATGACCGACGCCGGTATCCTCCTCGGCCTGCCGCGTGCGCAGGCACACGACCTGATCGTCCAGGCCGCCATCGGCGCCGCCGTCATGCTCCGCGACAGCGGCGAGCACCCCGTAAAACTCCGTGAAGCAGTCACCTCCCCAGCGGGCACCACGATCAGCGCCATCCGTGAACTCGAGAACCACGGCGTACGGGCCGCCCTCATCGCCGCTCTGGAAGCCGCCCGCGACCGCAGTCGCGAGCTGGCATCCGGCAACGGGTGAGTCGAGGGGCCGGAAAGGAAGAGGCGCCCCGCCGCCGCGCGCTCCTGCGGCGGGACAGCCCCTCACCTCTCCACCCCGTCGTCTCTTCCCCCGTCCGGGTCAGGCCGGCAGCAGGCCGATCGCCCTGTAGGCGGCATCGACCGTCGGCCGCGCCACCGACCTGGCCCGCTCTGCTCCCTGTCCGAGCACCTTGTCGACGTACCCCGGATCGGCTGCGAGCTCTGCGTGCCGCTCCCTGACCGGCCTCAGCAGCTCCACCACCGCCTCGGCCGTGTCCTTCTTCAACGCCCCGTACGACTCGTATACACCGGCCAGGTCGTCCGGGTTCCCTCCCTGACAGCCGGCCAGGATCTCCATCAGATTCGCGAGGCCAGGCCTGGTCGCACGGTCGTACTCGACCTCCCGGCCGCTGTCGGTGACCGCCCGCATGATCTTCTTGCGCACCACGTCCGCCTCGTCGAGCAGACAGACGATCCCGGCCCCCGAGTCATGCGACTTACCCATCTTCGAGGTCGGGTCCTGCAGATCCATGACCCGTGCCGCCACCGGCGGATGCGTCGCCCGCGGCACAGTGAACGTGTGCCCGTACCGCTGGTTGAACCGCACCGCCAGATCCCGGGTCAGTTCCACATGCTGCGTCTGATCTTCACCGACCGGGACCTCGTCGGCCCCGTAGGCCAGGATGTCCGCGGCCATCAGCACGGGATACGTCAGGAGCGACAACCGCACGCTCTGCCCGGCCGCACGCGCCTGCGTCCCCTTCTCCCTGTACTGGATCATGCGCCGCACCTCGCCGTCCGTGGCCGTGCATTCCAGGAGACAGGACAGGCGAGCGTGCTCGTCCACATGACTCTGGACGAAGATGGTGCACAGTTCCGGGTCCAGTCCGGCCGCCAGCAGCAGCGTTGCGGCCTGCCGGCTGAGTCTGCGCACCCGCGCCGGATCGTGCTCGACGGTCAGTGCATGACGATCGACAACGCTGAACAGCGCGTCCGCCTGATGCTGATCGACCTCGACCCACCGGCGCAGCGCCCCGAGGTAGTTGCCCAGGGTCAGATGCCCCGTCGGCTTGATCCCGCTGAAGATCCGTGTCATCCCGCTCTCCGTCTCCTGATTCGGAGCCGCCGCTCCCGGCGGCCGGACTCCCGGAGGGGAGATACGCGAACGGCCGCCGAGGCGGCGGCCGTTGAGTGCATGCGAAGCGCCGGCCGCCGTCAGGCGGCCCACCACTGAAGGAAGCACGTACGCGTAGTCACGCGCTCAGGCTACTGCCCCGAGGCCCCGAGTTGACATCGGATACGGCCATCCGTAGTGTTCTCCGAGTTGTTCGACGTGAGCACCGACTACGGCCGGTCCCCGGACAGCCATTCCGCAAGACCCACTTCAAGCGAACGACAGCGTCTTTGTGCCTGTCACGCGTCTTTCCGTGCGTCTTTGCGAAATGAGGAATCCGCGTTCGAAGGAACGCACCTCGATTAGCGTCGGGGGCGAGGATTCCGCTAAAGTCTCACTCGTCGGAACGGCCCAACAGCCGGAAAGACACCTCCCGCTGACCGGGAATCAGGCCCGAAAGGATCTGATAGAGTCGGAACCGCCGGAAGGGAAACGCGAAAGCGGGAACCGGAAAGCACCGAG
>NZ_JBIAPT010000025.1:0-126092 GCF_042888425.1 Streptomyces sp. NPDC002889 | reverse complement strand
TCGGATATCCCCACCCACGGATGCATGCCGGGTCCAACGACCCCGTGCCCTCAACGTCACCTCGAACTACTTGCCCTGCTCAAGCAACGGCATTGGGTGCCCGGCGGCAGATGACACACGGTGATTGTCAATCCGGTTTCGGCGGCGAGCCGGGCCAGTTCGAGTTTCCAGGCCCGGGTGCGATAACCATTGGAGCCGCCCGCGTCGGCAGTGATCAGCAGTCGTGCTGCCTGCGGGTAGGCGGCCTGGCCCTGGGCGTGCCACCAGCGGCGGATCGACTCCACGGCGAACGCGGCGGTGTCGTGATCGGTACCGACGTTGACCCAGCCGGTGTTCGCCGCGACGTCATAGATCCCATAGGGGACGGCCTTGCCCAGCTGCGGGTCGGCGAAGTCATGAACGCTCACCGGCACCGGCTCACCCGTCGGCCGCCACTGGCAGCCGTTGTTCTTGAACTCGCCGACGAGCTCCTTCTTCTTGGTGTCCACGCTGATCACCGGCTGGCCGGTGTCCCGGTGCTCACGGGCCTGCTCGTTGAGATAGCGAAACTGGGCATCCCGGTCCGGGTGCTGGCTGCCCTCGATTGTCTTGGCGTTGGCCTGCAGGCTGAAGCCTTCCGCCCGCAGCAGGCTGGCGACGGTGTCGGCACTGACGCGGTGCCCGGCCCGGGTCAGCTCCTCCGCCAGCGTGCGGGTGGACTTCACCGTCCACCGCAGCGGAGACATCGGGTCACCCCGCACATCCGGCTCAACCAGCGCCAACAGGGCCGGCCGCAGTCCCGGATTCAGATCCGCGACCCGTTTGCGACCCCCGCCTGGCCGCCGCACCCGCCCCAGAGGCTCCTCACCCGCCTCGAGTTCGAACACGTCCTTGCGGACTGTCGTCTCGCTGACCGCAGCGGCCTGCGCCACGGCCCGGACACCGCCGTGTCCAAGCGCCCGGGCCTCCGCAGCCATCAACAGCCGTCGCTGCCGCTCGTCCAGATGTGGGAGCAACACCGCCAACTTCACAGCGAGTTGATCACGAGTCTCGTCCGGAATGCGCATACCACACCAACGAGCCTCAGGACGGGAAGCAACACCTTGATTCCCTGCAAGCCCTAAGGGATGTCCCGCAACTGATCTTGGCATGAAGGTTGGTTGTCAGGACTGGATCCTGGGGACCTGGGGCGCTCCGTGGCCACGGTCGCGTCGTTCTCGCGGACTGTCCGGTTTGGTCACTTGGTGTCCAAGGTGACCCAGGGCACGACGGGTGGCCAGCGGATCCGTCTGCGGGAAATGAGCGGCAGAGTCCGCCTGCTATGGTGCGCCGATGTCAGCGATCAAGAAGTTCCAAGTCACCTTTGATTGCGCAGAACCTGAGCGCCTCGCTCGTTTCTGGTGCGAGGTGTTGGGGTATGTCATACCGCCGCCACCGGAGGGGTTCGCCACCTGGGACGATTTCAACCGTACCCTCCCTCCTGAGGAGCAGGATTCATGGTTCGCCTGCGGTGATCCCTCAGGCGTGGGCCCGCGCCTGTACTTCCAGCGCGTCCCCGAAGGCAAGACCGTCAAGAATCGGGTGCATCTCGACATCCGGGTCGGCACCGGGCTCGTGGGGGACGAGCGCCTCGCCACGCTCGAAGCCGAGTGCGCACGACTGGTCGCGCTCGGCGCCACCCACGTGCAAACGCTGTATGCCGATGAGGAAAACGAGTCGTGCATCCCAATGCTGGACATCGAGGGCAACGAATTCTGTATCGACTGAGCTCCTTCTCTAGGAAGTAGCGCGGGATGCCCTTCCCCTCGAGGGTGTTGCAGCTGCCGCACAGCGGGCCTTCCCCGAACTACTTGTTTGTCTGGCGGCCCTTTCGCCATCCTTCAGCTCTTGGCGTGCGCTTGTTCTGGCTCGTGGGTCTGCGGAAGGTCGCGCTCTCGGCGCATCGGGCTCGTGGCGAGGATGAGCCAGCTGGGCGCGGCGACACCCGTCATGATCCACATGGCTGGCCGGTACCCGACGGCGTCGCCGAGCACGCCGCCGAGCAGGGACCCGAGCGGGATGGTGCTGTGGTTGATCATCATGGCCGTCGCCACGACCCGGCCGAGCATGTGCGGCGGGCAGTAGGCCTGCCGGAAGCTGCCGACCACGATGTTGGCCACGGAAACGCCGATCCCGACGATGAAGGCTCCCATCGCGAACAGCAGCAGCCCCGGCCCCGCCGTGGTCATCGGCAGGAGCAGCGCGAACGGCGCGGTTGCGACCTGCAGGAGAAGAAGCCCGCGCGCGGTGCCGAACCGCCGGCTGACCCTGGTGGCCACCAGCGCGCCCACGATGCCACCGGTGCTGCCGCTGGTCAGCAGCAGACCGACCATGGCCGGGTTCAGCCCGACCGTGCGGACCAGGAACACGACCTGAACCGCCTGGTAGCCCATCAGCCCCAGGTTGATCACGGCGCCCCAGGTGACCATCGGCCGCAGGTACCGGTCCCGGCCCACGAAGCGGAGCCCTTCTCTGATCTGCCGGCGGCGGGGGACGCGTTCCTCGTCCGGAGCGCGGTCCGGCTCGACCACGCTGATCCGCTTCAGGCAGACCGCGGATACCAGGAACGTCACCGCATCGGCCAGTAGCGCGGTGACCGCGCCGAACGCCTGGGCGAGCAGTCCCGCCACCCCGGGTCCGGCAACCTGGGTGATGGCCTCGCTGCCCTGCAGCTTGGCGTTGCCCTCAAGCAGGTCGCGGCCGTCGAGCACGATCCGGATGTACGAGTGGTAGGCGGTGCTGAAGCACACCGCCGCGGTGCCGCATATAAGCGCGATGACGACCAGGTGCTGAAAGGTGAGCGCGTCGAGCCACGCAGCCAGTGGAATGCTCACCAGCGCCGCAAAGGCCACCAGATCGCACGCGATCATCAGTGGCCGTTTGCGTATCCGGTCCACCCATGCGCCTACCGGCAGCCCCACCAGCAGCCAGGGCAGCCAAACCGCCGCGGCGAGCAGGCCGACGGCTGTGGAGCTGGCATCCAACATTTCAACCGCGATCAGCGGCAACGCGACCACGGTGATGCTGTTGCCCAGCCCGCTCACGGTCTCGCCTGTCCAGAGCAGGCGGAAATCCGGTTGGGTGAATACTCCCCAGCGGGTTCGAGGCCGGTCCGGCGTGTCATTCATCGAGTCCACACGGGGCATCATGCCGTGAGCTCTTCAACCTGCTGTATTGGTTATGCAGTTGGACTGCTGGATGAGCGAATCCCCTGGTGGGACTCAAGGATAGCCCTGGCCGATTCCGGAGTTCCGTTTCTGGGTGAACCAGCCCGGGGCAGGTCAGGGGGCGGTTGAGTGCCCAGCGATACGACCGAAAGTGGGCAGGCCCAGGTGGATGACCGAGGGTTTGACAGCGGCATCCAGCTGAGCCAGCTTGTCCTCGGCGCCGGCGAGACTGATCTCCAGGCCCTCGACCTCGCCGAGCCAGCGCTCGCGCTGAGCTTCGGCGATCCGATCGATCAGGTTGTCGCGGATCTCGACCAGCCGGTCTCGCTGCGAGGCAGTTCTTCGGCTCGGGCACCGTTTGAAACCCAGAAGGCCAGTAGGGCGCGATCTCGGTTGTGCCGGAGGGCGGCGAACAGCGCGTTGAACCTCTCGTCCGGGATACGCCGAGGCGCACGTTTCGGGATGGTCGGGCGGTAGCGGCCTGTCCGCTCTTGCTCAAAGGGCCGGTCAGGCTTGTGGTGGGCGTTCGCGCGGCCGCCGCGACGCGAGCGGTCAAGCGGAAACGGGTTGATGATCGGCCCGGTGCCCTCGTCCCGGTGGAAGTCGTAGAACGTGCGGAGCACGGTTTCGCAGTGCGCGCGCGTCCTCGCGGCGTACTGCGGGCCGGGTGAGACCTTGCCCGTGATGGCGTTCGGGGTACCGGGGATCTTCTTGTGCGTCGTCCGCGGCTTCGGCGCCGTCTCCTCGGAGTGGCCGCCTTCCGGTGTCTCCAGTGCAGGCGCTGCGGCTTGTTCGCGATCTGCATCCACCGAATGAAGTCCCGTGCATCCGTGCGCGTTGCCCGGTTCCACTCGATGTTGAGAGCCCACAGAAACCTTCTCTGCACTATGTCAAGCGGAACCAGCTGCCGAGGGGCCTGGTGCGCAGCTACTTGTAGCGGGTGGGCTCGATGGCGGTGCCGAAACCGGCGTACTGGCGCATCTTCCACGGAATGCCGGTGCACATCGCCCGCACCACACCCACACCTGCACCCGCGCCCGCAGCCGCAGCCGCAGCCGCGTGAGGCTCCACGGGCGCCCGCCACCGTAGGACGATGCTGCGCCAGCCGGCCGCGACCGCGGACGTGATCGAGCTCGTCCGCGACCTGGCCCACAGCAACGGACAGGGCGAGCATTGATGGAGACCGTGGTGTCCGTAGACCAGTCCTCCACCATCCTTGACCAGGAGTCGGTCTTGGGTGGGCGCCTGGAATCTGCAGAGTCTCTGGCGCTGTCCACCCGAGGTGAGAAACAAACGGACACGCCGCTGAGAAAGCACTGTTCACCGGCGTGAGAGTCGGCACTCCGCTCGGGTATGCGGGTCGCGGGCTTGCAACGCCTGGGGGGCAATGCTGTTGCTCAGCCACCGTCGGCGCTCGGTCCGCTCCAGGTGAGCGCCTGCCGCAGGACGAGGGTGCGCACCGAGGCCTAGGCTTCCGCCGGAGCCGGGGCAGGTACGGCGTCCACCTCGACAGGCGCGGACTTGGGCTTGGTGTACATCACCGAACCCTGCTGGTTCGTCTTCTCGATGATGCCCTTCTTGGCAAGGCTCTCCAGGGTGTTGCGTACGACCTGGCTGGACGCGGCGCGCCCGGGGTAGTGCTCCTCGAGCTCGGTGCGGACCTCGCTGACCATGCGGGGCTCACCGGCGTGGTTGGTCAAGATGCCCTCGACGAGCTCGCGCAGCGGAGGCTGCGCAGCCTTCTCGGCGGTTGTCTTCTTCGCCGCAGTCTGCTTGGCGGTGGGCCTCTTCGGGGCTGCCACCTTCTTCGCGGTGGCCTTCTTGGTCGTCTTGGCAGCGGCCCTCTTCGCACCGGGCTTGTCCCCGGCCACCTTGCTGAGGTCCTCCTGCCTCGGCGCCGGAACGGCCGCCTCTTCCGCCTCAGCGGGCATGGCAACCGGCGCCGGTACGGTGCCCTGCAACTCTGACAGCCACTTCTCATTGGCCTTGAGCCGATCCAGGCGTCCCTGGAGCTCCGAGATCTGTTGGGCGATGTCCCCCTGCTTGCTGCGGTTCTTCTCGAGGTCGGCGGCAAACCGCTGCGCGTAGACGCTCTGGATGTTGTCGGGCTCGTCGGTCACGTCAGCTCACGCTCGTTGTGTCTCTGGTGTATTTCTGCCGGATGCTACTCACCGCAGAGGGCGTGTAGGAGTTGTCCTGCCCGGTGGCACTCGTACGAGAGCTTTGGTCGCGTACAACCTCGCTCCGGAAAATCGGCTGGAAGGTGTGCTCGACAGGGTGGCCCGGGACGCGGCGCAACGGGACGAGGGGCGAGGTTTGCGGCGAGCTGCAGCAGAGGGCCAACTGCCGTGCCTGATCCGGTCCGTCGGATGCCCGGATGAGCAGGGTACGAAGGCGTGGACGTGACCGGGTGCTGAGCCACCACGGCCAGGCGGGCCCGCCTCCGGTCGCGCGCCCTGGACCGGGTTGCGCGAAGCCCGGGCTGCCTGTGAACTGCGGCGGCATACGCTCAGCTGCTGAGTGTCGATGGGGGAGGGGAAGACATGACCAGCACGGTAGCCCACTGGGACCAGGATGCTGCGTGCCGGAGCGCCGATCCGGAGGAGCTGTTCGCCGAGAGCGCGCAGCAGAACCGGGCCAAGGCCGTGTGCACCGGGTGCCCGGTACGCACTGAGTGCCTGGCTGAAGCCCTCGATAGCCGGATCGAGTTTGGGGTGTGGGGCGGTATGACCGAGCGCGAGCGCAGGTCGCTGTTGCGCAGACCCGGCGTCGTCTCCTGGCGGAAGGTTCTGGAGGAGGCCCGCCGCGAGCACGAGCAACCGCATGCGAGCTGACCACGCCGAGGCAACGCTTCACCGTCTGAGTGTCTAGGCGGGCACCGGCAGTTCGCGATGAGCGGGCCACCCATCGCTGCGCCTCGAATCCGCAGGATGCGGGACCGGGTGGTGCAGAACACGAACGTCGACGAGGTCAGAGAACGGGCCGAGCAGCTGCGCCAACGGCTGCGGGAGCAGGCCGAAACCCGCTCCGCGCCGCAACGGCAGCAGCGGGATCCGCATGCTCACGCCCAAGAGCAGTCCGCCGCCCACCATCGGCCAGACCAGCAGGGGTTGCGCGGCAACTAGCGCTCCGGCAGCGGTCGGCCGCGCGCGACTGGAAGCCGTGCCGGGCTGACCGCTGCGCCGGGAAATGAGCGCTGCCGACTGGTCTGAGCCATCGACGACGCCCGGAGAGGCGGCGGCCCGGCCTACCTCCTGGCCGGGGCCGACCGGTGACCTTGACCGATCCCGCCCTGGTCCAGTCGACGACTGAGCGAGGCCTTGATCGTTGCTCTCTGGTGACGAGCAGTTTCGCCGTGTAGCGTCGCCGGGAGATGTCGTGGTTCGCCGTACCTGCCCGCGCCCTGGCGTGGGCGTATTTGCTGTGCAGTGCAGGACCAAGGCGATCACCTCGGGGTCCGCGTGGTGCGGATCCGATATTGACTGAGAGGCACGAGCATGGCCAGCGGAACCGTGAAGTGGTTCAACTCCGAGAAAGGCTTCGGCTTCATCGCCCAGGACGGCGGCGGCCCGGACGTCTTCGCGCACTACTCCAACATCAACTCCACCGGCTTCCGTGAGCTCCAGGAAGGCCAGGCCGTGACCTTCGACATCACCCAGGGCCAGAAGGGCCCCCAGGCGGAGAACATCACGACCGCCTGACGCCGCAGATAAGGCTTGCCCCGGCACCGGCGTATGCGCTGGGGCCGGGACTGCCTGCAGGAGCAGTGAGCGCTACGAGACGTACCACCCCTCGTCGACGCGGCCTGGCCGGAGAGTGCTGGTGCTGATGTAGCCGCCAATGGCCTGGGCAGGGAAGACGGCCTTGAAGTGCCGCCCGGCGGAGCGCTCCTGAATGCCCAAAGGGGCATCGGGTGTTCTGCTCGACATGTCCGCGACCGTGCCGGGCCGTACCGTTCCCCTGAACCGAGAGCCATTTCCACCACCCTGTGCCTTCGGCTCTGCTAGGACTTGGCCAGGAGCGGGCGGGATGGGCGGAGGGCCAGGGCATGGCGGAGTACCAGCATTACCAGTTCGCGGTTGATGCGCCGTTGTCCGACGGGCAGCTCGCGGAGATCCGCGCGTTGACGACGCGCGCCCGCCTCACCCGGCACAGTTTCGTGAACACCTACAGTTGGGGCGACTTCAAGGGCGACCCGCAAAAACTGGTGGAGACTCACTACGACGCCCATCTCTACTTCGCGAACTGGGGCACCCGGCAGGTGATTCTGCGCTGGCCCGCCGCCGCCCTGCCGCTGGATGTCGCCGAGACCTACTGCGCCAGCCACTCGGCAATCAGCCGGGAGAGCGGGGGATACGTCCTGATCACCCTGGAGTCCGATCCCGAGGACGCCATGGAGGACTTCAACGACCTCTTCGATTTCGAGGACGGCCCGGACACGGCCGAAGAGTGGCTGCCCTCCATCACCCGCGCCCGCCAGCAGGTCGCCGAAGGAGACCTGCGCCTCCTCTACCTCGCCTGGCTGCTGTGCCTGCAAAACGGCGAACTTGACGACGACGACCTCGAGCCTGCGCTGCCGCCGGGCCTGGCCGACCTGCCCGAGCCACTGGCCGACCTGGCCGAGTTCGTGCGCATCGACCAAGACCTCATCGCGGCCGCGGCCAGGCGCTCACCCCAGCCCCTGCCCCGCCCTACCCTCGCCGAACACCGTGCCTGGCTTGCCACTTTCGACTCGGGAGAGAAAGACGCCGTCCTCGCCCAGCTGCTCCACACCGGCGACGCCCAGGCCCTGTCCGGGCTGCGCCGCCGCTTCCTCAACGCTCAACCGGCCACCGGCCCCGACCCGGCGCCCCGTACAGTCGCCGAAATCCGTGCTGCAGTCTCCGCCCAGACGGCGATGCGGATCGCCCGCGAGGAACGCCAGGAGGCCGAGGAGCGGGAGCAGGCAGCCCGTGAGGCGCGGGAGGCCCAGAGCCGGCGTCTGGCCGACCTGCAGCACGATCCCGAGGCCGCCTGGAAGCGCGTGGGAGAGCTGCTCGCGCTGCGCGGGACCCGCCACTACGAAGAGGTCGTCCGCCTGCTGGGCGATCTGGCTGCCCTCGCCGACCGGGACGGCACCACGAGCGCATTCACCGAGCGGTACGGCCGGTTCATCACCGCTCACCGGACGAAGAAGGCCCTGATACGCGATCTCAGAGCCGGGGGACCAGCCTGCGCCGCCCTCATAGCCCTCACCCCTGCGACCGACTGAGATCACCTGCTGCCCGCTGCCCTGGGACGACAGGAGCGCCTGGGCGACCGCCACGGCGTAGGGATCGACGATTGCCTGCCCCTCCACGACTCCGCACCAGGACCACGTGGCGCCCGCCCCCGCCTCGTGGCAGCGCCTCGTCTCCGCAGCACTCCTCACCGGAGCCGTCCGCCACGTCGGGGCCCTTCTGGTCGGCCGCGCAGTGACCTGGTGGCAGCACGACTGACACCCGCCAACCCGGCTGACACACGCCCGAGCACGAAGGGGAACTCAAGCGGATCGGCCGCGGCGGCGACGCGGAAAGTACGCCAGAAGTACGCCGCGTGTGCGGGACCATGCCGCCACCCGCACCCGGCTGCAGCCCCAGCCCGCACGCGAGAGCCGCGCGACGGCGGCCGCCCCCGCACGCGAGAGGCATGCGCCGCCGACCCACTCAGCCGTGGTCGATCCTCGCTGAGTCTGATCCTCACCTGGTGGTTGTGATCGGTGTGCCAGACGACCTCGCCACTGACCTGAGCTCCCAGCGCTGGAAGCTCGCACCGGGCGGCATGGAGCCGATGTCTGCCAGTCCGAGCGCATTGGGCGACATGCGGGTGCCTACGGGGAATGCGGACACGGTTGCTGACCACTCTCGGCGGATCTGCTCAGGGGACGGCTCATCTGGCCAGACGTCTTCGGTCATGAGCCGATCCTGCCAGGGAACGACGTGCGTGAGGTCGGCGGAGTCTGATTCGAAAATCCCCCGACTGACTGCGGGACAGCGGGCGGACTGCACCCAGTTCGAGCCGGTCATGGAGCGCAGGCGCCGGATCTCTGCCACGGTGAGCGGGACGTGGCTGGCCCTCTCCCGGCCGACCTGGCGCTCTGACATCCGCGCCGCGGTCATCTCGCGGGCCCGCGTCAACATGCACCGCAAGATGGTCGCCCTCGCCGCCGCGACCGGGCCCGGTGGCGATCCTGTCGGACTGCGCCGTGTACGCCGCCGACGGGCCGTCCCCGCTTCAGTCCTGCCGCACCCCAGGGTGGTAACAACTGTTACCATGCGGGTATGGCGAAGACGCAACTGGGTGCACGCGTGGATCAGAACGTCGCGGAACTTGCGAAACAGCGGGCTGCGGACCTCGGATTGAGCATCGGGGACTACCTCGCCCGCCTTGTCCAGGAGGACGCCAGCGGCCTGCGCGTCCGCGCCGTGGACGCGGCAGCCCGCTTTCTGGCCGAGCACCAGGATGTCTTCGACGAGGCCGAGGACGCTCAGTAGGCCCCTCGGGGAGCGCGCGCCGCGTGATGGAACTGCACATCGACGTTTCCTGGATCCTGCAGGTCGCCGAGGCCGCCGGCGCGATGGACACCGTCGACTACAACGAGGACGGCTACACCGACCTTCTGGTCGGTACCACCCTCGAAGACGTCGGCACCGTCGCCGACGCCGGATTCACCGACGTACTCTACGGCGGTCCCACGGGTCTCGGCACCGGCCCCCTGAAGGCCACCCACCTCGAGCAGGGCCAGGGCGCCGGCGCGATCAAGGCGTCCGCTCCCGAGGCGGGCGACCGGATGGGCGACGCCGTCGCCGCCGGCACCACCGCGGCGGGCGAGCCCTACCTCCACATCGGCGTGCCGGTGAGGCCCTCGGCACCGTGAAGAAGGCCGGCATGGCCCTCTACCTGCGCGGCACCACCAACATCTCCGTCAACCAGGACAAGGCCGATGTCCCGGGTGCTGTGGAGGAGAACGACGGCTTCGGTGCCACCCTCGCCGCGAACGCCAACCACATCGCCATCGGCGCACCCGCCGAGACGGTCGGCAGCGACGCCGCCGCCGGCAACCTCGCCGTCTTCTCCCACACCCTGCACGCCGACGGTCACCCCAAGCCGCTGTTCGGCCTCGACCAGGACAGCGACGCCGTGTCCGGCGGCGCCGAGGCCAACGACGACTTCGCCGCGGCGCTCAGCCTGACCGAGTACCGGCCCGCCGGCTCCGCGACCGCCAACGAGTCCATCATCGCGATCGGTTCGCCCGGCGAGGCCATGACCATCGGCACCTCTGCCAACGCGGACGCCGGTCGTGTGGTCGTCGGCCGCATCAGCGCCGCCGGTGCCTGGAGCGAGGTGCGCCAGCTCTGGCAGGGCACCGCGGACGACGACGTCTCCGGCACTGCCGAAGCCGGTGACCGCATGGGCGAGAACCTGACCGCCGTCAACACCGCCCCGCGCGCCGTCTCCACCGCCGCGACCATGCGTCTCGCGGTCGGCACCCCCGGCGAAGCCATCGGCACGGTCGACAACGCCGGCGCCGTCCACACCTTCTCCCTCGTCGCCGCGGCCGGCACCAACGACCGCTGGATCGAAGCCGGCGACGGCGACGGCATCCCCGGCACCCCCGGAACCAACCAGTACCTGGGCCGCAACATCCACTACACCGGCACCAAGCTCTACGCCGGCATGCCCTACGGACCCGGCCTCGGCGCCCTGCACGCCCTGCCCATGTCCAACACCATCCTCGGCGGCACCGTCGCCCCGGTCACCACCTACAAGCCCGGCACCGGCGGACTGCCCAACGGCGGCGTCCGATTTGGAGGCCAGGCACGCTAGGCAAATCCCCTGACAGGAAGGACCTGGTGACACAGCAGGAGCCCCCGAAGGCCGCGAGGCCTTCGGGGGCTCCTGCGTTCCCACCCACGCGAATCATGGTGACGGTGACGAAGCCGCCAATTCAGTACACCAACAGCAGTTCGATGCTCGACTGCCTCGCCAAGGGAACCAACTGCGCCCGGTCAGGGGCGGACGACCGTCAGGCCGACCGCATCCGCGGCCCAGCCCGCCGCCACCGCGCAGAGCACCGGAAGCACCAGCAAGGCCACACCCATCGCCGACGGAAACCTCCCTCGCTCGCGCACCACTTCACGCGGCGCGAACGCCTTGCCCGTCGCGGCCTTCGTGTGCGTCGTCGACACCGGAGTGGCGACGCTCAGAGCCACCAAGGCCACCTCACGCCAGCGCAGCCGTTCGTCCCCGTGCACCGGGAGGGTCCACGACGACACCCAGCCCCGGAACGGCAGCAGCGCCAGGGCGAGACCGCACAGGAAGCCGGCACACGCTGCGAGCGTGCCGGGCCAGGGCTCTTGCGCCACGTACCGAATGAGAAGCGCCACCACGACGATCGCCGGAACCGGGATCAGCAGCGGTATCGGCCACTCACGTCGGTCCGGGAGCCAGCGCAACAGCAGGCAGGAGAGCACGATCTCGGGAATCAGGACAGCAACGACCCACAAAGTCAGGGGCATGGGACGCTCCGTCAGATGTCGAGGAGGGTGCCGAGCGCGGCGGCCGTCAAGAGGGTGACGGCGAAGCAGGTGCCCAGGAAGACCATGACGTGCTTGGGCGTTGCGCGCTCCATCGTTCCGCCGGCGCGGACCAGGGCCACCTGGCGTCGGATGTACTTGGTGAAGACGGCCATGGCCATCAGCAGGCCCAGCATCCCGACGGTGTAGAGCTGCAGCGCCGTCTGCACACCCTCGCCCCGCATCGCGGTGTCCCCGACCGTCGAAAGGCCGCCGGCCAAGCCGGGGGCTGTCGCGAGGAACACCTTCCACTTCCTCGTCGTCGCCCAGGACTGCATGACCGCGCCGAACACGATGGCCACCACGGCAGCCGCGATCCACCAACCAGGGGTGGAGGACCAGAAACTGAACACGGAAGACCCCCTAGGTGCTGCGGAACCGCGTGGATGGGGCAAGCCTACGACTCGCCCCGTCCACGCGTCTGTGCGGGCTGCTTACCAGGTGAAGATGCCGATCACGGTAGTCGTGACGTCGTAGCCGATGTCCACGATCTTCTCACCGATGACCCTCTCGTCGATGCCTGCTCTGCGGAGCATGCTCCTCGTCAGCTTCGAATTGCCGATGAAGCTTCCGCCGAGCACGAAGAGGCCGAGAGCGGAATGGAACTCCTTGCTATCCCAGCCGTATCCCCAGCACGCCAGGCCGGCACTCACTCCTTGCAGACCCCAGGAGGCGAGTCCCGCCCCCGCAGCGATCGGACCCGCGACCGGCGCGGCCGGCGGGAACAGCGCCACGAGGCCGGCGACCGACGCGACAACGCCGGCACCGGTGCTCCAGTGGCCGACCGCCGACGACCAGTCCTTGGGGTCCGTGATGTCCTCAGGCCAGAGGCCGAACCACTTGGTGTCACCGGTCTTGTCGTCGTTCTCCGCGTTGTCGGCGGGGTTCGTCCCCGCCTGCGCCTGCTGCGCGGCCAGCTCGGCCGCCTTGCGTGCCGCCTCCCTGGCTTCCTCCACACGCTTCCTGACAGCGATCGCGCGCGCCTCGCTGGCCGCGACCGCCGCCGCCTTGGCGTCCTTGCCCGCCTGGATGGCGGAGGCCCGCGCCGCGGATGCCGAGGACTGCGCATTCACCGCGGACGCCACCGCCTGGGTGGCCGACGCCGACGCCTTGCGCATCGAGTAGTTGGCGCTCCGGGCCGCACCGCGCGCGGTAGCCGCCGCCGCCTTGGCGGCATTGGCCGACACCTGGGCGGCCGCGGCCGACCTGTCGGCGTCTTCGGCGTTGGTCTTGGCCTCGGCGGCCGAGTCGAGGGCGTCCTTGGCGTAACCGTCCGCCTTCGCCTTCCACTCGAGCGCCTCGTTGGCCGCGTTGCGGGCCTCCGCAGCAGCCTGGGAGGCACGCGCCGCGTCCTCCCGCGCCTTGGCGGCGACCTTCGCGGCGTGCGCGATGGCGGCACGCATGGCCGCCACGTGCGTGAGGTGGTCGTGGTCGAGCTGGGCGACGTAGTGCTTGTCCTGGATCACGAAGGCGCGCCGCATGCGCGACGAGCCCTCGAGGAGGATCTGCGCGGCCGACTTCATGTACGGGCCGCCGGTCTGCTGGAGACTGAGGATCTCGACCCGGTCGTCCTCCTTCGTCGCCTCGGCCCATTCGACGGCGAGGAAGCGGTGCAGGGCCTTGGCGCTGCCGTCGTTGAGGGCGGCCTGGGCCTTGGCCTGGACCGCTCTGCCCGGTGCGCCGTTCAGTACCTTCAGCACGGATATCCGGTAGTGCTCGAGCCCCGCTGCGATGGCGCCGGTGTCGAGGAACCGGGCTGCGGCGCCCGGAGTTTCGTCGACGAGCGTCCGGTGGGCGGCCTCCGCGATGTCGACCACGGACGCCGTCGCGAGGGACAGTACGTTCTCGCGGTCGTCCTGATCCAGGGCCAGGGTGCGGTCGGTGCTGATCCAGTTGACCACGTCCTCGTCCGTGCCGGCGAGCGCGTACTCGGCCGCCTCACGGGTCCAAGTGCCGCTCGAGACCAGCAGCTTGACGGCGGCCTGGCGGCCCGAGTCGACGGCCTTGACCGTGTCCCCGCTCAGCAGCGCCGACTCTGCGGCCGCGACCAGGTCCTTGGTCTCCTGGCTGAGCTTCTCCGCCTGAGTGCGCTGCGTCTCCATGAGGAGCGTGTCGTCGGCCTCGGCCTGCGTCTTGAAGCGGGCCAGCGCGATGCCTATTTCCTCGTCCTCGGTGATCCGGGTGGTTTCCGAGTCCCGGGCCGCCTTCTCCACTGCGATCGCTTCGTTGACCGCTTTAGTGGCCGTGTCGGCCGCCTTCACTGCGGCGGCGGCGTACTCGGTGGAGCGCTTGGCGTACTCGACCGCCTCGCCCGCGTGGGCCGCCGCCTCCTCGGCCGCGTCCGCGGCCTTGTCGGCGTGCTCCGCGGCGCTGTTGGCCGCGTCGCGTGCCACGGCAGCCGCGGACGCGGCACGGTTCGCCAAGGTCTGCGCGGTGCCGGCCGCGCGGGTGGCCCGCGCGGCGGCGGCGTTGGCCTCGGCGGCGGCGGCCCGCGCCTTGGCGGCCTGGGACTTGGCTGCGCCCGCCGCGTTGGCGGCGTCGGCCGCGGCGTTGGCTGCGCCCGCCGCGTTCTGGGCTGCGCCCGCGGCCGCTGAGCCGGCGGACGCCGCCTGCTGGGAGGCGATCGAAGCCTGGTGAGCGGCTCCGGCCGCGGTGCGCGCACGGGCTGCGGCGTTGCGGGCGCCCTGGGCCGCCGAGCGGGCGGCGGCCGCCTTGGACGCGTCCTTGGACGCGGCGATCGCGGCCCGGTAGGCGCGGGAGGCGGCACCGCCTGCGCTGGCCGCGGCTGCAGCCGCGGCCAGCGCCGCCTGCGCCGCGCGCCGCGAGGCGGACTGGGCGGTGCGCGAGGCGACGATGGCCGTGGACGCGGCGGCGGCGGCACCGTTCGCGGCGTTCGCGGCGTTGTTGGCCGCCTTCGCCGACTTCTTCACGTCCTGCTCGGCTGCTAGCGCCTCCGCCTTCGCCTCGAGGGCAGCCTCCTTGGCCTTCGCGGCGGCCTCCTTGGCCTCCTCGGAAGCGGCGACGGCCTTCTCCGTCGTCAGCTTCGCCCGCTTGCCCTCGCGCTCCACGATCTCGACCAGCTGCTCGATCGTCGCGGCCTCGTCGTCGCGGGCACGGGCGATGAACTGGCCGGACATCAAGAACCGGTCGATCGCATCGCGCGATCCGTCGTCCAGGGCGCGTTGCGCGTACTTCTTGACCTCCGGGGAGGCCGTGTTGAGGATGGTGGTGACCTTCACCCGGCTGTCCTCGTCCCGGGCGGTGTACTGGGTGTCCACCAGGAAGGACGTCAACGCGGCGCGGGTGTTCGTGTTCAGCGCCTTGCCGGCCTCCCGCTTCACTGCGGATCCGCTGTTGCTGCTTACCGAAGTCACCGCCACCCGGAGGTCCTCCATGACGGCGTTGGTGAATCCGTCGGCCATGTAGGCGGCGATCGCGCTGTCCCCTCCGGACAGGGCCGCGCTGGCCGAAGTCTGAACTCCCCTGCCCGACTTGGCGAGTCCGGCGAAGAGGGCCAGGCGGTTGTCCTGCGCCTTGGCCGCCGCCAGCTCCTGGCCGAGGAACGTGGAGACGGCAGCCGAACCACCCACGAGAGCGGCGGCGGCTGACTCGCGGACCGTCTGGCCGCCGAGCTTGTACTCCCACACGGCCTTGCCGCGGTCGGTATCGGGCAGGCCGGTGTCCACAGCGGTGGCCCCGGCAGCATGAGCGGGGCCGGCGGCCAGAGTGATGATCGACGGCAGGGCCGGGGCCGCGGCAGCCCCAGCCAGCGCGATTAGAATCCGGCGCCTGCTCCACAACGTTGACGACAAAACAACTCGCCCTTCCTGTGTGAATTACGGCGGTGCACGCGCAAACGGATACTGCGCCCAAATTCATGGCGCCTGCACACCAGCCAAGGCCGTGATGATTACACATCAATTTCTGCGACACATAGGGCGGCGGCTGCAAAATCGCTTTTGGCCCAGATTGCGACGTGATGTCGTTACTCAGCCCGTACGCACAATAAATTGCATCGAAAACCAGCCATCCATCGCCCGGAATCCACTAATCCAACATTTACCAAACCGTTATACGGGCGCATGCAACCAATTGGCGCTCGCAGTTCCCTGGTTTCAATTCTTGATCATTTCATTACCTACTCCAGTACAACCCGTCCGAACTGCCGAAACCTGACCGGGGGTCATGTCAGGAAACCAATGCGATTGCCCCGGTTCATCCAGTGGACATCGCCAAGGGCAGGTGAGTTCAATGGAAATAACGCCACGGCTTGAATGGGGGTAGAGCGCTCGACTCTTGCCTCTTCCTGTCGAGCCATCCAGGCAGCTGGCGCGTTGGCTTGAAGCCGTCCAGTTACTCAACCAAACATTCCGGCAAGCGTTTTCCCTTGCGGTCGTGAGCGGCGCGCTTCTTCATACGGAGTACGGGGCGGTGATGGGCATGGAAAAAACAGGGAAAGGAGCCGTGATCTAAGTGAGGGAACTTCGCATGAAACTCGTCACTCGTGTCCTTGCGACGGCGTGTGCCGCTGCTGTCGGAGCCGTCCTGTGGTCGACTTCCGCCTCCGGTGGGGGCGGCGACGACGTGGCGCCGGTTGCCGAGGGTGCGCCGGGCTACGCGGTGGAGGACTTCAGCTACCCGAACGCCGACAAGATCCTGGCGGAGCAGAACATCGTGCTGAAGCGCGGTGACGGCCGCATCGTGCTGGCCGACTGCGCGAGCGAGGCCGGGCTGCTCGAGGTGTGGGCCCGTGAGAAGGACAAGATCTGCTTCAAGGTCACCGGCAGCTCCGGGTTCCTGACGATGGAGATCCCGGCCGTGTACGGCGTGAAGGGGAGCGCCGAGCAGACCGCCGAGGTCGACATGACCGTCGGAACGGAAGAGAAGTCCTTCGACGTCGCCAAGGGGACCTGGACCGCGGTCGGCGAGAGCGCCGACCCCGAGGGGCGCGACCACATGCTCGTGGAGATCCGCACCTCCAAGTAGCGCCCCGGAACGGGTTGACGCCGCACCCGGCCGGCCTGCGTACCGGCCGACTTGTCTCCTTCCGAACCTGCCATCACAAGGAACCCACTGAAGCTGGTCGAACGCGATCAGCGCTCTACCTTCAGGGACACTTCATGACCGCGAAACGTTCACGCTTGATGTGGGCGACCGGCGCCGCCATCGCCCTCGCCACCGTGGCGACCGCCGCCCCCTCCTCTGCGCTCACCGGAGCTGACGCCCCGGCACAGCTGAATTACGTCGCGAAGATCAACGTCGGTGAGCAGACGGCCTGTACGGGGACGCTCGTCGACCCGCGATGGGTGTTGACCGCGGCCACCTGCTTCGCCCCGGACGGAAAGCCCACAGCCGGCAAGCCCGCCGTCGCCACCACCGTCACCATCGGCCGCACCGACCTGACCCAGACCGGCGGCAGCGTCCAGCAGGGCATCAGGCTCGTCCCGCACGCCGACCGGGATCTGGTGCTCGTCAAGCTCGCCACCAGGATCACCGATCCGGCCATCAAGCCCGTGCGGCTGGCGACCACACCCGCCACTACGGGCGAGGAACTGACGAAGGCCGGATTCGGACGTACCAAGACCGAATGGGTGCCGGACAAGCTCCACTCCGGCACGTTCACCGTCGCCTCCACCACGGGCACGACCGTGGACCTCAACGGCTCCGACACGGCCACCGTCTGCAAGGGCGACGCAGGCGGACCCGCCCTGCGCACCGTCAACGGCACCCCGGAACTCGTCGCCATCAACTCCCGCTCCTGGCAAGGCGGATGCCTCGGCAACGACCCCGCCGAAACCCGCACCAGCGCCATCGACACCCGCGTCGACGACATCGGCGCCTGGGTCGAGCACGCCACCTCCCGCAATCCGGACGACCTCACCGGTGACGGCAACGCCGACCTTGCGGCCGTCAAGAGCGATGGCATTCTCTGGATCTACCCCGGCGCCGGAAACACGAGCGGCAGCACCTTCGGCACCCGCTTCCAGGCCGGCACCAGCTGGCAGAGCCAGGACGTCATCACCGTCGGAGACCTCAACAACGACGGCAGCGGTGACCTCCTGACCCGTCAGGCCTCCGACGGCACTTTGTGGGTCTACCCCGGCACCGGAAAGCCGGGCATGGAGGCCCTCGGCACCCGCTACCAGGTCGGCAGGAGCTGGAAGTCCCAGGACATCACCCGCGCCGGTGACTTCAACAGTGACGGGCTCACCGACGTACTGACCCGCCAGGCCTCCGACGGCACTTTGTGGGTCTACCCCGGCACCGGAAAGCCCGGCATGGACGCCCTCGGCACCCGCTACCAGGTCGGCAACAGCTGGCAGAGCCAAGACGTCATCACCACCGGAGACCTCAACAACGACGGGCGCACTGATGTGTTGTCCCGCCAGGCCTCCGACAGCACCCTGTGGGTCTACCCTGGCACCGGAAAGCCCGGCAAGGACACCCTCGGCACCCGCTACCAGATCGGCAGGAGCTGGCAGACCCAGGACGTCACCCGCGCCGGTGACTTCAACAGTGATGGGCTCACCGACGTACTGACCCGCCAGGCCTCCGACGGCACTTTGTGGGTCTACCCCGGCACCGGTAAGCCGGGCATGGACGCCCTCGGCACCCGCTACCAGGCCGGCACCGGCTGGGGACCGTACCGCATCATCTGAGCGGCGGGGATGATCTCCGATTCTTCCCCGCACCCCTCTCAAGGGTGCGGGGAAGAGCCCCCGCCTTCCACAACTCGATACCCTTGCCACGGTCGGTGGCAGGAATATTGATCAGAAATGCTTTGGGTTCAGGCTCGTGATGGTGTGTGAGTGATCTGGGGGATGCGCGGACCTGGTCGCCGGGCGCGCAGGAGGCTGTGCGGTTGCTTGCGGTGTTCGCGCTGGTGGAGGGCCGGGACCGTGTGGTCGCCGCCCTGTTCAAGGATCGGCCAGGGCCGTGGACAACTGGTGGGCGAAGTGGCAGGCCGGTGGGCGGGACGCACTGCTGTCCCGTACCCGAGGCCGTCGCGCGGGGGAACATCAGGTTTTGTCCGAGGCCGAGCAGGCCGCCATCCGGCAGGCTGTTCTCGATCACACCCCCTGCGACCTGGGGCTTTCCGGTCATCTGTGGACACGCGGGTAGATAGGCGAGCTGATCTAGCTGTACCGAGTCCGCTTCACCGAGCCCGGCGTGGGCAAGTACCTCAAACGCTGGGGGCCTGACCTTCCAACGCCCCGACAAGCGGGCCGTCGAGCAGGATCCGGAAGCGGTCCGCCTCTGGCACGAGGAGACCTGGCCGGCGATCCGGGCCAGGGCGAAGGCGGAGAACGGTGAAGTCCTCTTCGCCGACCAGGTCGGCATCCGCTCGGACCAGGTCACCGGCCGCACCTGGGGTGCCAAAGGCGCGACGCCGGTCGTCCGCCGGACCGGGAACCGGTTCTCCGTAAACGCGATGTCCGCGATCAGCACCCGCGGCCGGATGCACTTCATGGTCTTCACCGAGTCGTTCGACGCGAAGGTCATGTGTCACTTCCTCGCCCGGCTCGTCGGGCACTTCGACCACAAGGTCCACCTGATCGTCGACCGGCACTCGACCCACCGCTCGAAGACCGTCCGGGCCTGGTTCGCCGACCACAAGGACGAGATCGAGCTGCACTTCTTGCCCTCGTACTCACCTGAGCTGAACCCGGACGAGCTGGTCAACGCTGACCTCAAACCTCAAACGCACCCTGCCGCACACTCACCGGGCCAGGAACCGGGCCGAACTCGCTGCTGAAACCCGCAGGTTCTTCCACCGCCGACAGCGCCAGCCCCACATCGTTGCCGGACCGATCGTCCCGACGACGAAGTCCCGCACGTCGTCACGAACCGCGTCCGCGTCCCAGTCCGCCTCGCCCAGCAGGCGCTGCATCCCGATCGGAAGCCGGTCACCGGCCCGCTCCGCCAGCGTCCAGCCGTTCTTCCGCTCCAACGGCGCGATCAGCCCCCGCATATACGCAAGCGCCCGCCCACGCGGCTCCGACCTCACGAAACGCGACGCGAACTGGGCATGCAACCCCGCCAGCACCCCGTCCCACTCCTCAACCAACCCACCCCGAGCTCAGTCACACACCAACTCAACCACACGGTAATGCCGGTCCACAGCCGAGCTCCGCTGCTGAAAGTGATCAAGAGGCCGCAGGGCCGGGACTCATCAGACCAGCCGTCCGCGGAGACGACGTCAGGGCCCTTGGACAGGATCCTGATGCACAGCTCCCGTACCCGATCAGGGCCCATGGTGCCCGCCTCTCTGGCCTGTTCGTACGTATGTCTGGTCACCACCCTAGGCTGGGAGACTGACATCCGCGTGCCTGGCATCTTCCGGCAACGGTTCCCTTCGCATGTGGCACGGACGGGGTAGTGGTCCACCTCAAGGGCCTGAATAACGAAGACGGCCACACGGCCGGCGACAAGGGGGCTCGCCGCGACTGGCGAACGACTCGCCCGCTGGCCGGACCCTAACGGGGCTCCTCGGCCTCCTCAGTGTCGGCGACGGCCCGCTGCCTGGCCGCTGCCTCGGCAGCCCCGTCCTGCCGGTGTGCCGCCCCATGGCAGAGTGATCACGTCGGACTGTCTGTGGTGGGGGAAGCACGTGAAGCGACATCTCAGCTCGGTGGCGGTTGCAACTATGGCCACGGTGGCACTGGCCGGCTGTGGCGGCAGCGGAGAGAGCGGAAGCCCATCGATGAACGGCCCGGACAGGTCTCCGTTCCATCAGGGCCCTACCGGACCCGGACAGCGACCGCGGCGACGACCCCGTCGCCTCCATGGACGACGAGCCTCGGTCTCGCACAGACCGCTGAACTACCCGCCGCCGCAAGGAAGCCGACGGTTCGGAACCGGGAGGGGGGCCTGGCGGCCGCACGCGCCTTCCACCATCGGGAAGGGCATCTCAACGTTCCTCAGCGGCACATCGAAGTCATCGACGGCGACCATGTACGTCTTGGGCAGTGGGTCAGCAACGCCCGTCGTCGTAAGGATCGCCTTCCCCCCGACCGCCTTCGTGTTCTCGATTCGCTCGGCATGCGCTGGTGAACCGCAATTCGGAAGCCGGAGCGGCACGGGCTGTGGGCTGAGCACACTGACAGTCTGCGTAGACACCAGGTTCACCCGTCCCCGAAGTCCACCCTTGTTCACACCGTCTCCTCACCACCTGGCATGATCCTCTCGATGCCGAGCACAACCAACGCCACGAGGAGCGGAGCCCCGCCGCCGTACGCCTCTCTCGCGGATGTCGTACGGCAGTTGGCGGAAGCACAGGGCGTGCCCCGTGAGCAGGCCCGTGCCGCCAACACATCAGTCCGGGCCGCTCTCGCCGCATGCGTGCGCGTCCATGACGAGGAATTCAGCCTGAACCTTCGCGTCGCTCCTGTGCGGCAGGGCCCCGCAGGCGTAGCCGCGTACCTGTTGCACGAATCGGACCGGCTGGGCCGACTGGCGATGAGCATGCCGCGGACACGCGGCGTCAGACTCCAGGACGAAGCCGCATGGACCTCCCTGGTATTCGTGCGCCACACACTCCATGCGGTCTCCCGAATCAGCCGTCGAAGCACGCCCAACCCGCACCCCGGAGGCCGGGCGACACTTTTCGACCAGCTGCCGTACCAGGCACTGCAGGGTCTCGCCCCCGTCGCCGTGTCGATGTCCCACGTGCATTCTGAGCGGGCGCGATGGGAACGTCTGTACAGAGCCCGGGAATCGGGGCTGCTCACAGGTTCCGAGCAGGCCATCATCGACTCGCAGACGTGCGACGATCAGCTCGAGTGGTTCATACATGACGCGAGGTCGAAGCAGCGATGGGCCGCACCGCTTTGGTCCGACTTCACGCCGCCAGATGAAGCAGCGTCCTTGGAGCCGGACCTGCCGACAACCGCACCCGATGCCGTCATCGACGCGCTGGAGGCGGAGGCGGCGCAGACGGCCGGTCTCAGTGTCGCCAAGCTGACCCGTCTGCGTTCGCGGGCGGGTGCGGCGGAATCTGCGACTCTCACCGCGGAAGAGCTGCGGGCCTTGCAGACCGCCGCCGCGAAACTGCAAGTACGCGCCGCAGCAACCGCTCGGCGGAACCCTCAGAGCCGTCCTGCGGACCTCCTTGACACCTACGTCAGGATCGCCCGGGAGAGATCCGTTCGCTTCACCACAAAGGTCGCGCTCGGCATCCTCGACGCCTGCGACGCCGCACCGGAGTCACAGGCCCAGCAGACAGCTTCCCATGCCGCCGCGCGGCACGTCCGCAGCACGCTGCCTGCCGGAAAACTCCAACTCATGTGCGAGGTGGACTACCTCGGATACGTGCGCGAACAGGTGGGCCAGGCACTCGAACACATCGAGCACGTGGTGCAGAGCAAGAGGATCGTGCTCATCAGCTCGCCCGAAGCGGCCGACACCGCGCTCCGACGCCTGAACGAAGCCTTCGGTGGAACATGTGTGCACACGAACGGACTCCTTGGCGAAGCTGTCAGAATTCCGCCCCCGAGCGAGTTCGGCATTCGTCTGCGACGTGCAAGGAGCTGTGACTGCGGGCGGCACACCACCGTCCCGACAACTGTCGAGGACGTCCTGTGACCAGTCCATTCCAGCAGCGCCTGAACAAGCACCTGGCAGACACGGTGCAGACAGCCTGGTTCGAACGCCGTTGCCTGGCGTGCGACTTGCTGCTCGCCCCATCGTGCGACGACGACTACTGCGGTGATTCCTGCTACCCGGTAAACCTCGTCGTTCCTGCCTTCGTCACGAAGACGCCGGCATCCCGCATCGGCGGCTTCCGACGGAGTTCAGCATCGAGGGCTCTTCCAGGAACACGGTTCGAGGACGTCGACCCCCTCGACATCATTGAGGCCGCCGACTGGCACTGCGAACTGTGCGGGGGCGCGATCCCCAAAGACGTCGACCGCTATGACCCGCAGGCAGCCACCGTGGACCATCACATGCCGCTCGCGCTCGGCGGCCATCATGTGCGCAGCAACATGCGGGCGGCACACCGACGCTGCAATACGAGCAAGAACGCTACGCACCCGACCGACCTCGACTACGGGTAAGCAGCGGCTGCCGCTGCACGCCGCCCAGCAGATGGGTCTTGACCGACAACACGGACACAGAGAGCGTCGAGCAGTAGCCGACGATCCATCGCGCCACCCGGGACCACTTTCCTGCACGTGGGTAGGCCCCGGGTAACCGCACCCAACCAGCTGCCCCCAGGCAGGCGCATGTCACTACCACGGCAGTTGGTGTCTCGTCTGGTCGAGAAACTGACGGACAGGCTCAGCGAGAGCGGTGTAGAACGGCGTGCGGTCGGCGGCCTGGAGCACCTGTGTGCAAACGGTCAGCTCGGCGACGCGGGCTTCGGGCCGGTCGAGGATGGGGGCGAGGGTTTCGCGGACGCGGGCGGCGGTCTTTGGAGCCCGGAGGGCGTACAAGTGGAGGAGCGCGGCGTCGAACCCGTACGGGGCGGCGCCCCAGCCCTCCCAGTCCAGGATCACGAGATCGGCGCCGGCGAGGTTGGCCCAGTGAAAATCCCCGTGAGCGGTGGACCATTCGATCGTGCCAACGGTGTGGCCGGTGAACTCGGGGACAGCCCGCCGGATGTACTCCTCGCGGACGCTGACGCGGTCGGTGGGGACAGCCGCGAGAGTCTCGAGTGCGCAGGAGAGATCGGTCAACCAGGGCTCGGGAAGCTCCACTTCGGCGTCCAGGACGGGGCTGCGGGAGTCGACGGCAGTCGGGGTGTACTCGTACAGCTCGGCCCGGTAGCTCCAGCCGTCCGTGCTCCAGTCGTGGATCTGACGGAGAACGGGGCGCGGCACGGTCACCGGGAGGACTTCCTGCGCGGTGCGGGGGCCCTCCCACAGCCTTCCCCCGGCCCGGTCGGCGCGCTCGCTGACCAGCCGGAGCCAGCCCCTGCCGGTGACGGCGCCGGAGAGGGTACGTCCGGCATAGCCCCAGACGGGCTCCTCAGCGATGTCGCGGACGGTGAGCGCGGTGCAGGCGATGGCCCGGGCACCGCGCATCCGGGTGGCGGTGGGTTCCTCAGGCTCCGAGAACATCGATCACCTTCCGAAGAGCGGAGGGAGCCAGCGGCGGCAGCGCGAGTGTGTCGCGGGCGGCGTCCCAGTGTGCCGGGTTGTGCGTGCCGAGGAGAACGCGTGTCACTCCTGGGGTGGACGCCACAACGCGCAGGGCGGCTTGCGCCGGGGTGAGGCCGGGCTCGATGAGGTGCGCGAGTTGGGCCGTGACCATGCCAGGCAGTTCGCCGCCGTGCAAGGGGGAGGAGACGAAGGCGGACAGGCCGCTGGCTCGTGCCTGGACAAGGGGGCCGCGGCCGTCCAGGGTCAGGATGATGGGGCGGGCCATGACGAGACTGACCGGGAGCTGGATCGCGCGCAGGTGATGCTCTCCCCGCCCTGCAGCCTCCCTGGCGAGGGCGAGGAGTTCGACGACGGAGAAGGCGCCGGTGTCCAGGCCCCTCCATGTGGCGACTCCGTACCCGCCGATGCGCCCGGCAGCGGCGTACTCCTCCATAAGTGCGAAGTCGTCCCGCAGGCTGGCGTGCAGCTCTGCGTAGCCGAGGGGGCGTGGTCAGGGTTGTGGACGAACACGATGTCGGCGTGGCCCAGGGTGGCCAGGGACCGGTCTGTCTGCCAGCGCAGAAATCCAGGGTGGAGGCTGTGTCCGGCAGCGGCCTCGTCGCGGGTGAGGACTCCGTGCTCGACCGCGGCCGTGGCTTCATCCCCGGCGAAGAACCCGGTCTTCGTGGACACCCGCACCCCAGGGTGCTGGGCCAGCACCGGGGCGAGCTGGGTGTGGGCGGTTCCGGCGCGGTAGTTGGGGGCGGTGTCGATCCAGGTAGCACCCCGGGTAACAGCGTGGGCTGCCGCCCGGGGAATGTTCCGGCAGTGGTAGGTGCCAAGCGCGAGTTCCGTCACCGGCTGCTCACCGCGGCCACGTCGGCGGACACCAGCTCGGTCACAACAGAGGCGACCTGTCCGATGGTCAGCTCCGCGCACTGGGCGAGGTCGCCGAGCGTGGCCGTTCCACCTGCGACCAGCGGCGCGAGGACGGGGGCGACGGCCGCGGCGAACGTCCACTTCTCACCTCCGGCGGTGAGCACCACCTGACCCTCGCCGTCGCGGGTGATCCGGGCCCGCGCGGTGAGGAGCCGGACCCCAAGGCCGGGCTCGGCGGGGATGCCGTCGAGGAAAGGCAGGGAGGGGACCAGCCGGCCGGGCTCAGTGCCGTCCCGCGCTTCTATGAACTCGTTGATCACACCGTCGTGCAGAGCCTCAGCAACCTCCTTGCGAAGCGCTTCCAGAAAGGACACGTGTTCCGTGCCAGTGCCGAACACTGGAAGATGCGACCGGACCGTCTCCGAGCCACGCAGGCGCTCCGACAGCCAGGCGAGCAGATCCGCCCCAGTAGTCGTCTGGAGCCCGCACGTCAGGTGCAGAGACTGGCCCTCGGTCGCGGCCACAGCGTGCCACCAGCCGCGCGGGAGGTAGAGCATGTCCCCGGCCCGGAGCATGATCTCCGCGAGCGGCTGGCCCTTGGGCGGGGCAGGCGCCTCCAGGTCGCGGTACAGAGGATTGACCCGGGTCGGCCCGTAGATGCGCCATCTCTTGGCGCCCTCTACCTGGAACACCACGACGTCGTGGTCGTCCCAGTGGGTGCCGAATCCCTCGCGGGAGGTCCACGACGCGTACATGTTGACCTGGATATGGGAGCGGAAGACGGACTCCAGGTCGCGGGCGAGGGCTTCGACTGGGCCGTGCAGTTCGTCCACGGCGTCCAGGACGAGCGAGGCCCCGTCGCGTAACTGCTGGTGCAGACGGGAAGGTTGGATACGCTGCCAGACAGTGCTCCGGCGTGTGGTGACCGGGGCCGCGTAGGCCTGCCAGTGGATGAGTTCGCCGTCGCGATGCAGGCGCAGACGCGGAGGCTCGAGCCGGCCCCGGGCCACGATTTCGTTCACGTCGTTCCAGGACAGCAGACCGGAAAAGTCTCCGACAGCGGTCCACACGCGATGCTGGCGGCCGAAAGCCTCGGCGAGGAAGTCCTCGCCGAGGCGCCCGACCACCTCAGAGAAGGCGGTCACGGGATCGGCTCCGTTCAGTCGTTGGTGTCGGAGACACCGGTCGAGCCGCCGTCGGACTCCTGCTCCGCCCGGGAACGGGCCGCGGCGATGGACGTGCGGGAGACCAGCTGACCGTCACCGGCTGACTGCGAGGGAGCGTTCTCGTTCATCCTGTGCTCCTTACTCTTTCGGGGGTTCTCCCACCGGGGACCCGGCGGGAAGTCTGTGTGGATCTCAGTGGGCGGCCCGGATATTCGCGACGGCCGTGGTCCACTCGACGCCCGAAGCGGGACGGACATGGGCGACGGGGACCACGCCGTCGTTGCGGAGTTCGTGGACGACTGCCGTCAACACGCCCTCGCCACGGGATGCGACATCGCGGACTGCCTGGTTCAGGAGCGGGTGCTCCTCGTAGCCGTCGGGGCCGACCCGGTTCACCTCTCAGACTCCAGCCGCTCCTCCATGCAGGCCGGCGCATCTTCAGCGACCCGCTCCAGGAACTTCTCGAATTCCGATTCGGCACGGGCCACCAGGCCGGGGCTCGGGACGCCGTACGGCTCCGAAGTGTTGCCGTGGTCGGGCTTGCGGTGAGGGAGGGGCACGGTCATCGGCTTCTCCTCGGTGGCTGGGGCGAGGACCGCGAGGGAGACAGGCCGGACGGCCCGGCGCCCGCTGGGCTTGAGGTGCACCGCACGGAGGCCGAAGGCACTCCGTGCGGTGCCCAACACGCTAGGGAGCCCGGTGATTTGCTCTCAACGAACTTGCACGGTCTTGCACGGATTCACCCGAGGGCATTGATCGCAGCCGTGATGAGCGCTCGCGCCCTGTCGCCGTGGACGGCCATGCTCGCGAGCCCCGCGAACGCCTTGCGGTAGTCGGCGACTTCCCGAGGCTGGGTCACATTGATCTCCGCAGTGAGGGTCTCCACGAGTGCGCGCTGGTCGTCGTAGACGAAGAACGCTTCCAGCGGCCAGATGGTGCGCTGGGCGGTGAAGGGGATGACGCCGAGCGAGAGGGACGGCAGGGGCATGGCCCTCAGAAGGTGGTGGAGCTGGCCGACCATGGTGTCGCGGCTGCCGATGCGGGAGCGCAGGACCCACTCCTCCCGAGGACGACGAAGCGGTGGTTGCCCTCGTACAGGAATCGGCTGCGCGCGACGCGGACGGCGACGGCTTCAGTGATGTCATTCGGGGTGCCCTGGAAGTCGGTGATGCTGGTCATCAGAGCCGTGGCGTAGGCGGGGGTCTGGAGGAAGCCGGGCACTGCGTTGGACGCGTACGAGCGGCACAGCTCGGTTCGCTCGTGCAGGGCGTAGAAGTCTTCCTGGACCGTGCGCATCCCGGTCGAATGCAAGCGCCGCCACTCCAGATACATCGACTCCACCGCCCGGGAGGCAGCGATCAGGTCGGCGGCATGGTCGTCGGCACCGCAGGCAGCACACCAGGCACGGATGTCGGCGTCCGACGGCGGGGTCTTTGCGTTGATGATCCGGGACGTCTTGGCGTCGCTCCACCGACATCGGACAGCCAGCTCAGTGCCCTTGAGCCCGGCGTCCGTCATCAGCTCGCGCAGTCGTGCTGCTACCGCCTCCCGGGCGGCTTGGGCGCTGGAGGACGGAGACTTGGGCATGGGCGGGCTGTCCGGTGTCGGTGATGGTCAGACGGTGTACTGCTCGTGGGGGATCCCGCGCTCCCACACGGTCTCGAACGCAGTGGAGACCAGCTTGACGACGTCAGGGTCCTCATTGAACGCGTGCCCGGCCCAGTCACCGGCCCCTGTGAACCAGTGGAAGAGGATCGTACGGTCGTCGATCAGCCACAGATCGTTTCCGGGCAACGCGATGTCCGACGCCAGCCGGCGGGGGAGCCAGCGGACCTTCTCACCCACGGCGATGTTGACCGGCGTTAGGGCGTGCTCGTACCGGATGTAGTCGGTGACGGGCTCGGACACCATCCGCGCCCGGCGCATCTCCACGCCGCGGCCGACCGCCTCGCGGACGATCGAGGTCCAGCCCAGCCAGAACGCAGAGTCGGGATCGAGGTCGACCTCACCCGTCCGCTTGAACTGCTCGAAGCTCTCCACCTCGTTGCCCACGCTGTAGATGTCGCGCATCTCGAGGTGGACCGCAGTGCGCTCGGCCCCGCCCAGCAGTTCAGCGAAGTCCGGAACGTTCTGCGACATCGCATGCCTCCCTCAGAATCGGAACCATCCGGGCCGGCACGCGGACGACGGCCTCGTGAGAGGGGACGCCGGTGTCGTGGCCCGGCACCCACTCCGTGCTCGTGACCTCGGCCGTCAACAGCCTGTCTGCCTTCCAACCCTGGATGACGATCTCCTGCTCCTCCTCGTCCACCCACACGGTGGGCGAGCCGCCCCCGGTGGTGTTGGGGTCTATCCCGACGAACCGTAGCGTCATGACGATCTCCCGTGTCGAGCCGATTGCGGAGTTTTGCACGACGATTCCGCCGGGCACTCAGACCGTCAAGGGCGACCTCGGCCAAGCCTGTTGAGGCGCGTTCTGGGTCGCGTGAGCCGACGGCCAACTCTCTCCACTCCCGCCTCCAGCTGACGATCGCGACAAAGCCAAGCACTCGCACAGTGTGCTCGAGAGGCGGTGCGGCCCCAGGCTCTGTACGGTCGTTGACGGGACCCCGAAAAGGACGGGTGCGCCTCGTGGGCCGGTCCCGCGTTCCTTCGCACGTGCGCGGGATCGGCCAATGCCAGACTCTGGACCATCCCGCCGAGGCGAAGAGGCGCGCGTGATGCCGGTTCGCCGAGATTGATTGCCGAGGCAGGACCGTCTTGGGCGGAGCTGTCGGCAGGAGGTCCTCGGCGGCCCGGATGAGTGACGGCATTCCCCGGTACGAATATCGCGCTGCGCTGTACTGTGTGCACGTTCCGTGTCCGGCTCGTACCCCTCTCACGACACTCTGTGGCCTCAGCTCCTCGTTGCGACGGCCAAGCCCGGACGCGAGCAGGGATCCGGCATCACACCGCTTGGGGGGACAGTGCACATCACCGTAGAAGTGAACGACGATCCTGACGGCCGCACGACCGCCGATCTGTACCGTTGGCTGCGCAGTGACTCCGACCTGCGACGGACGGCCGATGTTGCGCTGCGTACGCGCGGCGTCTCCGGGGCGATGGGGGCCGTGGAGATCATCAACATCGTGCTGACCCAGGGCATCGCGGCGCTCAACCTTGCGGTGACCTATGCGTCATGGCGCGTCGCCAGGCCAGCCGCCCCAGCGGTGACAATCGACTTCCCCGGTGGCTCGATCACCGTACGGGACGGCGGCGAGGAAACCGTACGGCGCATCGTCGAAGCCCTGCGCGAGGACCCAGCCGGTGACCGACGCCAATCCGCCAGTCCCCAACAGGATCACCACCGCACGACCGGAGAACAAGATGAACGACGTGGCGGCGCAGCCTGACCCCGGTGCCTCACGTGCCGTCCTCATCGGCGTGACGACCTACCACTCTCCAGAGCTCGACGCGCTGCCGTCGGTGGGCAACAACATCAGGCAACTCGCGGCGCTGCTGACCGATAGGGAACTGTGGGGACTCCCGAAGAAGCATTGCCGCGTATTGCGCAACCCATCGCGCAGCGAGGCTCTCGACACCATCCACGAAGCAGCTTCCCTGGCAGAGGACGCCTTCGTGCTGTACTACGCCGGACACGGCCTGGTGAGTACGCAGAACGAACTGCACCTCGCACTCAGCGATGCCTCCAGCGAGCGCCTCTACCAAGCGCTGCGCTACGACGAGGTCAGATCGCCGATCATCGACGCTTGCTCCGCCCGAAGCAAGGTCGTCCTTCTGGACTGCTGCTTCAGCGGGTGGGCTATGCAGGGCCACATGAGCGGTTCCGCCAGAACACTGCTGTTGGCGGATCACACAAGTATCAACGGCACCTACGTGATGACCGCTTCAGCCGAGACCAAACTCGCCCTGGCCCCGAAGGACGAGCGGTACACGGCTTTCACCGGTGCGCTTCTCGACACCTTGAGTAGAGGGGTTCCCGGAGCCCCTGACCTTTTGGACATGGACACCGTCTACCGAGAGGTGCGCCAGGAACTGAGCGCCAAAGGCCGCCCCGAGCCCCAGCAACGCGCCCGGAATTCCGGCCATCGCATCGCGCTCGTACGGAACCGCAGGGGGCCGTCAAAGCCCGCATCAGGCCACCTAGCGGGCGAGCTGCCCGAGCAAGGGGCGGCTCCCGGCGAGGGCACACAGGAGCGAAACTCTCCCTCGGGCCGGGCGAAGTCCGGGGGGAGTAGCAAAGACTGGTGGAAGCAGTTCGTTCTCTGGATGGTGATGACCTTAGCGGCGGCGCTCATCGCCCTAGTGCTCGCGACGAGCCTGGTCTTCCTGACGGCGTGGTGGGCCCTTGAGACGTTCGCTCCAGTGACCGGCCTCCCCGCGCTGGGAATCGCGGCCACCATCGCACTGCTGGTCGGGGCTCTCGGTGCTCTGCTGTTGTCGCGCTCCTGAACAGAGCAGTCTGACGAGCCACCCGCAGGGCACTCGAGGGTTTCCCCGGCCACCCCGGGCGGGGGATCTTCCGCGGGCCCTTACATGGCTCGTCATCGCAGCCGACACCCAGCTCCGGCTCGTCCGTCCGCCCGCCGCCGACCTGCGACGCCCCTGGGAGAAACCAGCCGAGCCCAGCCGACTCACCCCCGCCCGAGTCCGCCGCGGGTTCCGGAACCTCCGCCCGCATCTCGCCTGCCCGGCCCGCGCACCCAAACCCTCACGGCCCGGCTCGGGACGGCCGGTCGGCGACGTCGCCGAGGCACACGCGATCGGGGAGGTCCTGCGCTGACCACTCTTCTCACCCAGCCGCACCGCGGCCCAGTCCTGGTTGTCGGGACCTTGTGGCACGAGCACTATTCCGTGTTGAGCCAGCAACCCCGTGAGGCCTTGGGGCCGGACCCGCACCAGCAGGCCCGCGCTCTGCTCAACGGCAACATCGTCACCGTGGCAGAGGCCTTCACCGCCGAAGACTTGGCCGCCTTGCGCAGTCGGGTCCGACAGGATGCCCGGCTCGCCAACGCCTTGGACCACGGCGGTATGCGGATCACCCAGTACCTGGCCGGCGCCCGCGAGCTGGTGGGGCGCTATGACCAAGCCCCACCTGAGGCCCGCGCAGTGCTGGATGCAGCCGCCGATGCCCGGCGGCTCGGGGTTGGAGAAGATCTGCCCCAAGCCTTCCTCTATGCGGCAGCATCTGCATACCTCGACCATGACCACTGGAAAGCCCAGACTGACAGCTGGCGCGCTAACTGGTTCACCCGCGCTATTGAGTACACCAGCCGCCCCTGCCGTGGCGTTCCCGGACCTCTGACCGTCGAGGTTCCGCTGCCTGGTCAGCCGCCGACCGAGATGCGCCCCTTTCGGCTGGCTGACTACCTGCAACAACACACCAGCCGCACCCGCAGCCGCATCTCACCCCCCGCCGGGTTGTGGGACGCCGCTGCTGAACACCTCCAGCACCCTTCCGACCTCGTGGCCCTCGGCACGGCAGTTGGAGCGCGGCTGCGGTTTCAAATTTACGACCGTCTCTATCGTGCGGCCGCCGTAGCCGGAAAACCTGGCGCTCTCGCGAGCCTTGCCGCTTGGCGGGAGGAGTCCGGTGATCGGGACGGGGCCGAACGCCTGGCTCGTGCGGCCGCCGACGCCGGAGAGCCCCTTGCCCTCGTCAAAGCGGCGTGGCTGCGGGAGAAGGCCGGAGATCGAGAGGGGGCCGAACGACTGGCTCGTGCGGCCGCCGACGCTGGACGTCCTGAAGCCCTCGTCAGTATGGCCCAGTTGCGGGAGCAGGCCGGTGATGGGGACGGCGCTGAGCGTCTCTATCGCGCGGCCGCCGCCACGGGGGACCCCGAAGCCCTCATCAATCTTGCCCAGTTGCGGGAGCAGGCCGGAGACCCGGAGGAAGCCGAGCGGCTCTATCGCGCGGCCGCCGAGACCGGACATCTTGCCAAGGAGGCCAGAAGGCGGGTGTGGGGGTGGGGACCCCTGGACGAGGCCGAACGGCTGGCCCGGGCGGCCGCCGCCACGGGGGACCCCGAAGCCCTCGTCGATCTCGCGTGGCTGCGGGAGCAGGCCGGTGATCGGGACGGGGCCGAACGCCTGGCTCGTGCGGCCGCCGACACCGGAGAGCCCCTTGCCCTCGTCACTGTGGCCCAGTTGCGGGAGCAGGCCGGTGATGGGGACGGCGCTGAGCGGCTCTATCGCGCGGCCGTAGACGCCGGAGACACCCACACCCTCACCACTCTCGCCCGGTTGCGGAAGCAAGCCGGAGACCTGGAGGGGGCCAAACGCCTGGCCCACGCAGCTGCAGACGCCGGACACTCCTGGATTCTTTGCCTGCTCGCCAGCTGGCTGGAAGAGGCCGGAGACCGGGAGGAGGCGGAGCGGCTCTATCGCGCGGCCGCCAGCACCGGACACACTTACGCGCTCACAAGGCTGGCCCGGTTGCGGGAGCAGGCCGGAGACCGCGACGAGGCCGAGCGGCTCTATCGCGCGGCCGCCGGCACCGGAGACCTCACAAGCCTGGCCCAGATGCGGGAGCAGGCTGACGGGGACGAGGCCGAGCGGCTCTATCGCGCGGCCGCGGACCTTGGAGACCCCGAAGCCCTCATCAATCTCGCCCGGTTGCGGGCGCAGGCCGGAGACCTGGAGGAGGCCGAACGACTGGCCCGCGCGGCTGCCGACGCCGGAGGTGCTGAAGCCCTCATCAATCTCGCCAAGGGACGGCAGGAGGCCGGAGACGGGGAGGGGGCCGAACGCCTGGCTCGTGCGGCCGCCAGCGCCGGAAGTCCTGAAGTCCTCGCCAATGTGGCCCAGCTGCGGGAGGAGGCCGGAGACGGGGAGGGAGCTGAACGATGGGCCCGCGCGGCCGCCAGCGCCGGAGACCGCCACATTTGTTTGGAGTTGGTCTGGTCGCGGGAGGAGGCCGGAGACGGAGAAGGGGCCGAGCGACTGGCCCGCGCGGCCGCCAGCGCCGGAGACCTCGACCCCTACGACAATCTTGTCGCGTGGCGGGAGGAGGCCGGAGACGAAGAAGGGGCCGAGCGACTGGCCCGCACGGCCGGCGACACTGGAGAGACACACTTGCCTACCTGGCCAAGGGACGGCAGGAGGCCGGGGACGGGGAGGGGGCTGAACGACTGGCCCGCGCGGCTGCCGACGCCGGACACCCTGAAGTCCTCGCCAATGTGGCCCAGCTACGGGAGGACGCCGGGGACCGAGAAGGGGCCGAGCGACTGGCTCGCGCGGCCGCAGACGCCGGACACCCTGGGACCCCCACGCAGTTGGCTCGGCTCATGGGCGTCGATGCCGAGCTATTGCGTCGGTACGGGCTGGAGGCTGATGGACGGCCGGCGGAGCCATGGTGGTGATCATTGCACCGATGGAGAGCGGGCTCCGGTGATGCTCGCCGGCGTTCGTCGGTGATCTGCCGCCCGCTATCCGGGGCTCGGCTGGTCGTGCATGATCGGCTGATGGACGATGACTTCTCCCGCGCCCGGCCGGCCGCCCCGGAGCCCTACGGGCCGGATGGCATAGAGGGGTCGCTGCGTCTGCGCAGCGTGGATGAGCACATGTTTACCGTGTTGGCGCCCTCAGGGTTCCCGGCGACGTGCCGTCTGCAGTTGTTCACCGCGCCCGGGGCCCGGTCGGTCGCCGTGGTCATCCAGGTTTTCGGTGAGGGCATGGGGCTGACGAACGCCGCTGAGGCGTTCGCCGGTGCGGTGTGGGAGCGGCACTGTCCCGGCGAGGAACTCCCACCGATATGGGTGCAGTTGCAGCTGGGTCGCGGCGGGGAACCGGGGCTGACAGGTTTCCGGCGGGTGCGGTTCGCCGAAGCCGAGCGGTATCGGCCGCGTGGACCGCGGTGGTCGGCCATCAGCCCCCAGCAGCTGGAAGCCCTGGTCGGGTCGCCTGTGGAGGCCGACCGCGGTTCAGGTTTTGTGCCGCGGCCACAGGATCCGGAACCGCAGCTGGTCTTCGAGCCGTTCGCGGTGGTCCGCCTGGGCCGGCCGCGCCCGTTTCGGGCGCCGGCGTGCATGCTGGCTGGTGTGGGGTGGCGGCGGCGCTTCATGCGGCAGCTGCTGCCGTACCGCGGCCCCGCCCGGGACTGCTGCTGGTACCACGGAGGCGACTGGCACGCAGTGGCTGCCATGGCGCTTGACGTGCTGAAGCGCGCCCGCGCGCAGCGGGTCGCTGCCGACGACATGGAGCAGTACGCCGTGGAGCAAGCGGCTGCGGCCAGGGCCACCGCGTGGCAGACCCAGGCGCTGGCCACGCTGTTCAGTACAGCCGACGCGATCCAGCCCGACAGCCAGGCGGGCTACATCAACGGCCAGCACCGGGCCCAGGCTCTGCTGGAGGCAGGGGTACACCGCATCGTCGTCCTGAGGACCCTCACCGCGCCGTAGCGCGCCAGCGCCCACCACTCTCGCCGTTGGACCGCTGAGCCGATACAGCTTTCGTCGCTCGGTCGCGGCCCCGGCCGCCCGCGCCGTGCTGCCACGCTCGCTCTGGGTCCTGGTGTCCCGGCACGTCCGGTCACCCGTCGTCCGTCTTCTGCTGACCGTTGCCGAGCGGCAGTGCCCCTCCCTGACTTCTGTTGCGTCTCGCTGGCCGACCAACCCCCGCGCCCCATTGACCAGTACTTCCCGCCCTTGTGCGTGGTGTGGCGCGGGCCGGGTGTGGCGGCTGGGCCGTAGCGTGGAGGCCGCAGACGTCGGCGGGCCCTGCCGGTTCGCCGGGACCAGGAGGGGAGCATGGGCGACAGCGGGCCGGGCGGCGTTGCCGTCTGCGGCGGGAGGGGCAGCATGGTGGCGGTGAGCATTCCGCAGACCGTGCTTGGTGCGATGCGTGCGTGTGGTGTTCCCCTGCCGTCCTGGTTTCCTGCCGCCGACCCGGCGAAGGAGACGCAGGACCTTGAGGTGCGGGCGGACTGTGCTCGGCTGCTTGCTCTGGCCGATGTGGCGGGTGAAGCGGCGTGGGAGTGCTGGCAGGCCGCGGGGGAGCCCGAAGCGGACACGGCCGCGGTTGCATGCAGCGACCTGGTTGAGGTCCTGGAGCAGGCCGTGGTGGGCGTGTTGCTGGGCCGGGAAGTCCTTGTCGACGACGTGTGGATGATGACCGACCCCGACGATGATCTGCAGCGCCCGACCGTGCATCGGGGCACCGTCGCCTCTGTACGGACAGCGCCGGTCCTGGAGGTGACGCTGGCCACCGACAGCGGTCGGACTTTGACGGTCAGCCGGCACATGTGGACGGTCTCCGACCGCGCCACCCGGCAGGTCCTATACGGGCCGCGGGACGGGGCCGCCAGTCTTGGTGTTTTCCAGGTCTTCCGCTCGGCGGGACCGAGGGGGTAGGCGACCAGCAACGTCGCTGAAATGACCGCGCTTCGCGAGTTGCTGGCCGCGTCCCGGTCTCCGCGTTTCGTTCGAACTGGGCCCGGTGCCATGGCTGTTCTGCCGCTGCGACAGGGCTGTCACAAGCTTCGGAGATCGCTTGACCTTGCCCCAGGGGGAGAGGCGACGGTGTCTCTGTCGACCACATGAGCGGGCGGTCTGTGCTCGCTGGTCAGGCCAGAACGAAGAGGGGGAGCTTGCGTGACCGCGACCTGCGTAATTCTCGACATCGGCGGCGTGCTGGAGATCACGCCGGAAACCGGATGGGTGCAACGCTGGGAAGTGCGGCTGGACCTGCCACTGGGCACTGTCCATGAGCGGATGCGTGACGTGTGGCGGGCTGGGAGCGTCGGGAGTATCAGCGAGCGAGAGGTGCACGAGCAGGTGGCGGACCGTTTGGGTCTCGACGCCCCCAAGGTCGAAGCCTTCATGGCTGATCTCTGGGCGGAGTATCTGGGGACGCCAAACGAGGAGTTCATCGACTATGTGCGAGGGCTGCGCGGAACCTGCAGGCTGGGCATCCTGAGCAACAGCTTCGTTGGCGCCCGGGGCGGGAGACGACGCTGTATCACTTCGACGAACTGGTGGAGCAGATCGTCTACTCGCACGAGATCGGCATCGAGAAGCCTGACCTGCGTGCGTTCGAGGCCGCATGCGCCAGCTTGAACGTGCAGCCGGAGAATTGCCTGTTCATCGACGATGTCGCAGTCAACGTTGAGGCCGCCCAGGCCGCGGGCATGCAGGCGCATCTGTTCGAGGACAACGCCCGGACCATCACACGCATCGCAGCTCGTCTGGACGCCAGTCCCTGGGCCCCAGGGCGTGTCCCGCTCGGATGACGCCGTCCGGTACGTCACCCCGTACTTGCGCTCCAGGGCTCGCATCGACATACCAGCACGGTGGTCACGCCGGATCGCCGCATACAGCTCGACCTTCGACATCTGCGGCATGACCAGCACCTTTCACCAGGAGCATCCCGATGCTGCCCTGGCAAGAACCGCAGTGCTGTCAAAACTCGTGAACATCACCCGACCGTGGATCGGGGTGCCTCCCAAACCGTTACCCGTGAACAAAGCCATACGGCCGTGTGACCTTCACCGTCACGGACCCCAACTCCCCGGTGATGGTCCCTTCGCCATTCCCTGCCGGAAGGTTCGCGCTGGCCGGAAGGCTCACCGAGAGTCCTCCCCCGACGGTGAAGGTCACAGAGCTATCCGCAGCTGGGGACGAGGACGTCATCGGCGAACGCCTGTGGCATCGCGCTGCACCTGGTGCCCGATACTGATCCGGGCACAGATATCTTCCGCGTCACGATCGCGCACGACGACGACGCCCTCCTTCAGGAAGCCGAGTGCACCCTCAATATCCCGGAGCTCACTCTCACCTGCGGCCCGTTCGGCCCACCGTTCGGGGCGCCGGTTCTCCTCAACCGGGCTGAGTCGGCTGCGCCTGTCGCGCCGCAGGAGCGGGCAAGGGAGCATGCCAAGGGAACGAAGTAGTCACGTGCCTGAATCCGCCTGATTCTGAAGGTGTGGATGGTGTCGTGCCCCGGTTCGCCCGGGCACGGCACGCCTCGAGCCCTCCACGCCAAACCTGAGGTGACAGACGCGCTGTGGCGTGTCTGCGTGCCCAGCTCAAAGAGGGGCAAAGCGCAGCGGTGTTCATCCTGTGGTCAAGCACCACGGCTGTGACGCCTCAGGCTCCGTCTCATTCATCGCCGTGCGCACTTGTTCACCCCGTACAGACGAAGGCCAAGGCCGGCCCGCTGGGCTGAGCGGGTACGACCGCTTCCGGGGACGGTCCCCTCGGACCGCCCCCTTGACGCGTCATCGTCGTGCGCCGCCCTCGCTGTCCTGAACGCCGCGCGGCCGCGTCGGAGAGACCCGGCCATTGCGCGGGTTGCAGACCAGCAGACCGAGGCGCTGCGGAGGCAGTTGAGCTGGACACCTTCCGCCAGCGGCACGGGCGCGCAGGTCAGGTTGCGGTGGCGAGTGCCGTGCGGATTTCTGCGGCTAGGTGTTGGGGATGGGTGGTCGTGGGTGTGGGCTCGAGGTCGATCCACGAACTGAAGATGGTGCTGCCGTCCGGCTGTTGTTTGCCGTCGCTCTCACGGGTCATGTTCCAGGCCGAGTCTCCGCGGTGCAGGCTCCAGATGTGGCCGTCGTGTGTGATCAGGACTTCGCAGCCGCAGCCGAATCCGCTGTCGTCTTCCCGGTAGGCGCCGGGTTCATGGAAGGCGCGGAACTCGGCGTCCGGGCGCAGCAGGCTGGCGACAGCGGCAAGGAGTTCGTGGGCGTCGGTGGGGAGTTCGACGAGCTCGGGGAGGCTCCGGAGCGCGCTGATCACACCAGGTGCGAAGCCTCGGGCGAAGTCGACCGCGGCAGCCACATGCTTGAGCCGGTCACGGGTGGTGTCTGTGAAGGCCGTCTCCTGGCGGGCCTCCATCCGATCGAGGGTGGCCCGGAGGGCATGCAGGTTGGCCAGCACGCCTTCGAGCTGGCTGAAGACGGCGGAGGCGGTGGCCGTGAGCTGTGTGGGCGTGCAGAGCGCCCACTCGCGTTCGAGGGCCTGAGTCAGGGCCTCGGCAGCCTCGGCCCCCGCGATGGACAGGGCGATGGTCTCCACGGGGTCGTGGGCCCCGGTTTCAGTGATCAGCCTGATCCCGTTGCACACGTCATGGACAATGCCGCGGTCCGTGTCGGCGTCCTCGTACGTTGTCCAGTGCGTGCGCCAGTTCTCGGTGTCGGTCAAGGCTGCTGTCCTCAGCTGTACTCGTAGCGAGCGGCCCGGTCATCCATCTCCCGGTCGTACTCTTGGAGCCGGTCGAGGAACGGGGTGAACGCTGTCTGGGCCTGGGCTGCGGTGATCTGGCCGGTCTCGATGGCGGCGAGGAGTTCCAGCACGGCGGGGAGCTCGACGCCGGCGCCTCGACCCGGTTTGTCGGTGCGGTGCTCGGAGTAGATGGCGCCTACCCGGTGGTGCCCGAGCAGGTCCCTCCACACGCGAACGCTTCCCCCGGATCAGCACCAGGCAGCAGATTCACCCTCGCAAAGCACAGTCGCGCCTGGAACGCACCACGGCCTGCTCGTCGGCTGCCGCCGCCTCCACCGACGCTACAAGCGCAAAGCCGACCACTTCCTCGCCTTCGCCGGCATCGCCTTCACCCTCATCTGCTTCCGCGCCCTCACCATGTAGGACACCGTCTTATCCTAAAGACGCCGTGTCCTTTGGCGCGTCGCTGTGTCACTCTTTGTGGATGTCGCTCAGACCGTAGGGCCCATCCCCGTTGGAGAGGACCCTCGATGCGGCGCGGGCAGCCGATGCCGACCGGGAATGGGGTGGTGGATGTGCGTGCTGCAAGGGAGGACCCGGCGGGCGCGCTGGCCGGACAGGGGGAGGCAACGCATGGAAGACGACGTCGTATCAGGTGCTGGCCGACTGCGCCGGATGAGGCGGCTGGGATTCTTCCGTAACCGCCTGCCAACCGGCCCCGCCTCGCACCAGGAGCCGCCCTCGGCCGGGTCGACTGAGGGCTTGCCTGCTGACCCGCCCACGGTCGGGCCGGCAGGTGAACAGATCCTGCACGGGCACACCAGCTGGGTCCACACGGCGACCTTCTCTCCCGATGGCCGGCTGCTGGCCAGTGCCAGTGACGACAAGACTGCCCGGATCTGGGACCTTGCCACCGGAACCACCCGGCACGTGCTCACTGGGCACGCCTCCGGTGCGTACGTGGTGCGGTTCACTGCCGACGGGCACCTGCTGGCAAGCACCGACTGGAACACGGTCCGGCTGTGGGACGTCACAAACGGGCGATGTGTGCGTGTACTTGACCATGCCGCCGCTCGCGGGGTCCGTTCCGCGGCGTTCTCCCCCGACGGCCGGCAGCTGGCCACCACTGATGGCCGGGTCCTGATATGGGATCTGCACAGCGACCGGCCCCCCACGTCACTGACACCCGCCACCGGCGAGGGCTGGTCCGTCGCCTACAGCAGGGACGGGCTGTACTTGGCCGCTGTCTCCGCCACGAATGCTGTGATCTGGGATTCGAAAACCCATGAACGCCTGCGCGAGATGAGCCGGCCCGGTCAACTCGGCCCGTTGGCCTTTGATCCCAGCGGGACCCTGCTGGCCACGGCCTGCGCCCGTAAGACTTGGACCTGGGACGTGGCCAGCGGTGAAAAGCGCACCGAGTTCGTTGGCATCCACCGCGACGATGTGATCGACCTCGTCTTCTCTCCCGACGGCCAGAGACTCGCCACTGCGGGGTGGGACAGCCAAGTGGGCCTTTGGGACGCCGCTACCGGCACTGCCCTGGGCCGCCTCACCGGACATACCAAACCGGTTGTATCAGTCGAATACTCACCCGGTGGCGGACTACTCGCCACGGCCGGATGGGACGATGTCACCCGAGTGTGGAACACAACCGCGCCCCTTGAATGGGGCTGATCTGCTAACTGGCTGTTCTCTATCCGTTCGCGTGGTCGGTCCGATTCGAACGGGGTGCTGGATCGGGTGAGTTGGCCGGTGCGGCGGCATGAAGGAAGGGCCTCTTGGTAGCTCGCGGTTGTTGAGTCCAGCGAGAAGCAAGAGGCCCTGTTGTCGAAGTGTTGCGTGGTCGCGGTTGCCGGGTCCAGTGCGTCCACTCCTGGGTGTGACTGTCTCGCCCATAGGTTCGGGAACGCGGCCGACCGGCCGGAGCGCCGGCCCCGGTACGGCTCGGACATGAGCGATGCCGAGTGGGCATGGGTGCGGGATCTGCTGCCGGTCCGGGATGGCTGGCGGGCCGGGGCGGGCGCCCGGAGGGCTACTGCCACCGGCAGATGATCGACCAATGCCACGAAGTTATGAGCTCAGCGGTGGTGTCAAGGCATCAGGGAGAGTGATCTTGTAGGTGTTCGGTGCCGTGCGGATGAGCCGGCCGTTGCGAGCCCAGTAGCAGAGTTGCGCGGTAAGGCTGCTGAGGGGGCGCCCCACGGTGGCGAGGCCGAGGTGCTGTGCGATGTCGCGGGTGTGCATGGCCTCGTTGGAGTTCGCAGCCAGGATCTGGCAGACCTGGCCCCACCGGCCGGAGGGGGCCCGGCCTGGATCCTGCGCATTGGGGAGGGCCGGTGTATGCACCGTGATCTCGATGGTGGTGATCGGCTTGCTGTCGCGAGGTCGTCCGTCACGATTGCAACTGTTGTAGCGGGAGGTTCCGCACTTCACGATGCGGGTGGACAGTCGCATCCGGCGCCTCGGAAGCATCGCCTGCAGGACGCGGGCGCCGAATGACTCCGACCAGGTCGGAACAGGCACTCGGCCCAGCGGCTGGGCCGCCGGAGCTGACCACCGTGTCGCGCGCGGCCTCCAAAGCGATGGTGAAGCCGGCCCGGCCGGGATCGCAGCCGGATGTTGTCTCCACCGCGGTCACCATGATCGCGCGCAGGGCCTGGTAGACGGTGAGCAGTCCCCACATCTCCTGGATGAGGCCAACCGGGTCCTTCGAACGCAGAACCCTGCCTCTGAGTAGGGTGTGACGAAGCGCCAGGTAGGTGATCTCGATCTCCCAGCGCTCGTGGTAGAGACGCACCAGGTGGTCGGCGGGATCGGCGCGGTGGTCGCTGAGCGTGGTCAGCAGGCGATAGGTGCCGCCGAAGACGCCGCCGTCGGCGGTACGGGAGCGGATCTCGGCCTCGATCACCCGGAGCGGGAGGCCCCCGATGCGGGTCTGGGTGACCTCGGTGCCGGCTGCGGTCAGCGGGTCCTGGTCGATCTTGACGGCGTATCCGGTGATGGCGCTCGTGTCGCTCGCGCTCAGGGTGCCGGTGAAGTCGTCTGTGCCGTACCAGGAGTCCGGGACGGCATGGCTGCTGCTGGTGATCGTCGGGGCCGTGGGGTGCTCGGGTCGACGGTGAGCGTGCGCCAAGAGGACCACGACTTGGACCAGTTGGACCCGTCGTACGCCCGCGCCCGCCACTTGTAGACGCCCGAGGGCAGGGTCGGCGAGGACCAGCTCGCGATCGAGACCGGTGCCAGGTAGGCCGTGTTGCCGGTCGTCTAGCGGGCGGTCAGCTCCGCGTCCCAGACCTCGAAGGTGTAGCGCAGCTCGTCGAGGTCGGTGCGTGGCATCGCTGGTCGACGTGCCGTTGAACGGCGACACGAGCGGCAGGAAGGTGTACGCGCTGCAGGTGAACACGACCCCGGGCATGTCGCGGGAGTCGAACTTCGTCACCGGCGCCGCCCTGTGCACGCTGAGCCACACCGATGTCGTGCGGGCCTTTCTCCACGAAGCGATGACCCGCCCCACATACGATGTACCCCTGCCCATTCCCGGTACTGACCGCGTCAACGAGCGTGCGGGAGACTGCTGCCTGACGCCACATCAGGAGTTCGCTGCTGTGCCCCACGCCCACGATGTGCCCATGGTCCGCCAGCTCGTCGATCCCGCCGAATGGGACCTCCACGGAGGGTGGGCGCTGGGGGACCGGATGGAGTGGTCCAACCGGGCGTGCGGCATGGCAGCGCTGAGGATGATCCTGCTCGCCTACGGCCGTGAAGCGCCGTCGGTTACCGAGTTGCTGAGGCTCGGCGTCAAGCACGAGGCCCTGACCGAGCGGGGCTGGCTCCACGCCGGCATCGCCGACCTGGCCACCGGCTTTGAGGTCCCCGGCCGCGCGGAGCCACCGGACGCGCCATCACCTTCACCCCGCTCACCGTCGGAAGGACCATCCAGTGATCACGCTGACGCTCGCCGAGATCGCCGACGCCACCGGCGGCACCCTCCACAACGCGCCCGATCCCTGGATGCAGGTGACCGGCCGCAGCGCCAGCGACTCCCGCGAGGTCGGCCCCGGCGGCATGTTCGTCGCGGTGGCCGGCGCCCGCGTCGACGGCCACGACTTCGTCGACCAGGCGGTGGCTACCGGCGCCACCTGTGCGCTGGCCACCCGGCCGGTCGGTGTGCCCGCCGTCCTCGTCCCCGACGTCACCGCCGCCCTCGGCCGCCTCGCCCAGCACGTCCTGACCCGCACCGGGGCACGGATCATCGCGCTGACCGGATCGGTCGGAAAGACCTCCACCAAGGACCTCCTCGCGCAGGTCCTCAGCCGACATGGGGAAACCGTCGCCACACCGAGGAGTTTCAACACCGAGATCGGCCTGCCGCTGACCGTCTTGCGCGCCGCGGAGTCCACCCGATACCTGGTCCTGGAGATGGGCGCCCGGCATCAGGGTGACATCGCCTATCTGGCGTCGCTGACCCCGCCGCTGGTCGGCATCGTCCTCAACGTCGGCTCCGCCCACGTCGGAGAGTTCGGTGGCCGGGACGCGATCGCGGCAGCCAAGGGTGAGCTGGTCGAATCGCTTCCGTCGGCGGCCGAGGGCGGTGTCGCGGTCCTCAACGCCGACGACGAGTTGGTGGCCGCGATGGCCGCCCGGACCTCGGCAGCGGTCGTGACGTACGGAACCGCCGACGCCGCCGCCGATATCCGCGCCATCGGCACTCAGGTTACTGCGGGCCGCGCGTCGTTCGTCCTGGACACCCCGGACGGGCGGGCCCCCGTCCTGTTGCGTCTGCTGGGCGCCCACCAGGTCCACAACGCGCTAGCGGTCGCCGCGGCCGCCCACGCCTTGGGCATGGACACCCACCGGATCGCCGAAGCGCTGTGCGCCGCCGAGCCGGTGTCCGCGGGCCGGCTCCAGGTCATGGAACGCGCAGACGGCGTCACGATCATCAACGACGCGTTCAACGCCAACACCGAGTCCATGCGCGCCGGGCTCGAAACACTCAGTTCCCTTGCCGGAGACCGGCGGACGGTCGCCGTCCTGGGAGAAATGAAGGAACTCGGCGACACCGCCGAGACGGCCCACCAGGAGGTCGGCCGGCTCGTCGTTGACCTGGGCATCGACGTCCTCGTCACCGTCGGCACCACCGCCGAGATGACCGCGCTCGCCGACGCCGCGCGCCTGACCACCTCCTCACCTCTGCGCATCGAATCGGCCGACGACCCGGACGTGCTGCTGCCGCTCCTGAACCGCCTGATCAAGAGCGGTGATGTTGTCCTGGTGAAGGCTTCCAAATCCGTCGGCCTGGAGAAGCTCGCGAATATCCTGCACGTCGAAGTACCGGCGCAGGGCGGCGCGGAGAGATGACCACCCCGCGCAAGCTGAGCCGGGCCGAGTGGACCGCCTTCCAAGAGGCCTACCTGGACGGCAACACTGCCGCCTGCCCCCAGTGCGGCACTCGTGGGGAGGCAGTCCTCAGACCGCTGGACCGGACTGTGCGCTTTGCCTGCCGGCACGAGCTGGTTCTTCTGGAGAGCACCGAACCGCTGTCTCAGCCGGTGGCCACGCCGGAGCAATGCTCAGGACCTGTGGATCGGCCTCGGGGTGGCACGCGAAGGGCGTACCTTCCCGAGTGATCGATTGAAAGTCACTGAGTAGGCCGACGCTGCGAACGTCGGCCGGGAAGGCACGCCCGTGCTCAGCGTAGTCAACGCCGATGGCACCACCCCGAACGGCTCCTTGATTGACGAGATTGTCCGTGAAGGCGCACGGCGTATGCTGGCTGCCGCGCTGGAGGCGGAAGTCAACACCTACATAGCCGAGTTGGCAGACCAGAGGGACGAGACCGGCCGGCGTCTGGTCGTGCGCAACGGTTTCCACCAGCCGAGGAAGGTAACCACGGCGGCCGGGACGGTCGAGGTCAGGGCCCCGCGGGTGAACGACAAACGCGTCGACGAGGCGACCGGTGAGCGCAAGCGGTTCTCCTCGGCGATCCTGCCGCCCTGGGCACGGAAGTCTCCGAAGATCAGCGAGGTACTGCCGCTGCTCTATCTGCATGGCCTGTCCTTCCCGTTGCACCCCGAAGCGGTTGGCTTCGCCGGCCACTACGACTTCGACATCGACGTCCTGGCCGCCTACCGTCCCACCGGCAAGGGCAGGGTCGAACGGCAGGTCCTCATCGTCCGCGACCATGTCCTGTCTGGCCGGGCCTTCTCCTCCGTCGAGGAGATGGACGCCGCCTTCGCCGCATGGGTGCCGCAGCGGCGAGCCCAGGGACACCGGACTCACGGACGTCGAGGAAGCCGTCTGGTGGTGGCGGCGGTTCCGGGCCCAGCAGGACGTCAGTCAGCGATCGGGTCACGACCACCGGGGACCCGCGTACCACTATGACTGTCGGTGATGGTGGAGATCGTCTGCCGGGAGACGTCGGCGCCATAGACCTCCGCCAGGTGGGGCCTGCACCTCGCCGGTGGTCAAACCCTTCGCGGCCAGCGAAATCACCATCTCGTCCACGCCGCTCAGGCGCTTCTGCCGCTTCTTGACGATCTTCGGCTCGAAGGAGCCCTCCCGGTTCCGGGGCACGGTTGTCTCCACCGGTCCCACGTCTGTCAGCACGGTCTTGGAGCGTTTGCCGTTGCGGGAGTTGCCACCGTTCTTGCCCGCCGGATCATGCCTGTCATAGCCGAGGTGATCGGTGATCTCGCCCTCCAGGGCGGAGTCCAGCAGTCGCTTGGTCAGTTGCTGCAAGAGCCCGCCCTCGCCGGTCAACTGCAGGCCCTCGGCTTGAGCACGGCCCACCAGCTCGTCGATCAACTGGTCGTCCACAGCCTTCGCCGACACGGCCTCCGCCGACTCGACGGCCTCGCGCTCGGTCACGTTCTCACTGGTCATCGATGCATCTTCCATGATCGGGAGTTACACCGAACGTCTTACAGTCCTGGAGTGTGTGCTGTTTGCTGGGTGGCCCTGCATGGGGTAACTGCAGTGTGGGCTGGTGTGGTTTGGGGGTTGGTTGGTTTCAGGGGGTTGTGGCGGTGGGTGTTTTTCCTTGTTGGGTCTGTTGGATGCGTGTGATTTGCATGCGGGTGACGGTGTTGAGGGTTTGTGGGTCGGGGGAGTGGTAGTTGTGGGTGTTTGTGTCGATGTTGATGGATATGACTGTGGTTCCGACCTGGGCGTGGATGCTGGCGTTGCACAGGCTTTCGACGAGGCAGCCGTGTGTGGAGAAGGCCTGGTCGGTGCCGGGGAGGGTGAGGGGGGCGACGCCGCTGTCGTATTGGGTTCTGCTGAATGTGAGGTGTTCGGTCGCGGTGGTGGTGCTGTGGAAGGAACTGATGCTGAAGGTGACGGTTCCGTCGAGGTCGGGTGCGTGGTAGCCGGCCGTGGCGTGTGCTGTGCGCCCGGTGTCTTGTGGCGTGTCGTCGTGCTGGGGTGTTTTTGTTTTGGTCCATCCGGGCGGCACAGCGTTCGTGTCCGGTAGTGCGGCGGCGACCTGCTTCGTGTCCAGGACGGCTGTCCCCGGCCTGTTGGATGGAGCGCTCTTGGGCTGGGAGCAGCCGGTTGAGACGATTCCTGCCGCGATCAGTGCGGCGCCTGTCTGCCGCCACCGTCTGGTCTTCATCCGTACCATGACACCCCGCCCCTGTTGCTGGTTGCCGATCCTCGCACGTGTGGAGGCTGTGCCGCACCTTCGCCGGGCAGGCCCGGGCTGACGGCTGACGGCTGACGGTTGATGGCTTGCCGGTTGATGGCCTGTGCGTGCGGCGGCGGCCGGTGCCGGTGCGCGGGTGTGGGGATCGGTGCGTGCGGGCCGGCGGTCCCGGGGCGTGGGGCGGTTGCGGGGTGTTTTTTCGGCCGGGAGCGGGTGGGGGGTGGCCGGCGACGGCTGCCGGTCGGTGGGTCTGGATGGCTGGATGCTGCGTGGCGGGGTCGGCAGCCGCTGCTGCTTCGGCTGCGCGGCGGGCGGGCGGGGGGTGTTGGCGACGTGCAGGTGCTGGTTTTCTGGCGGGAGTGGGTGGGGGGTCCGAGGGTCCGGGTGTGGGTATCGAGGCCCTGCTTCCTGTGAGTGGCCGGGCCGGCTGTGGGTGGGCTGTCAGTGGTGCGGGTGGTGGGCCGGGCGGGCGGCGCGTGCTGCGGTGTGGGGGATCGGTGCCGGGGTCTGCGGCGGTAGTGCGGTCGGGGGCGGCGACGGCGGCACAGGGCAGCCTCGGCCGGCGTCCGCCGGCTCCGTGCCGCCTTGTCCGTCCGGTGCGCTCCTGTGCTGCCCCGGGGAGCAGGGGTGCCCGGTCGGGCGGGGCTGTGACGTGGGGTTCGTGGGGTTTCATTACGTGGGGTTCCACGGGGAGCGGGTCAGGCGTACTCGTCGAAGCCGGCGGGGAGTTTGCTGCAGGGGGTGTCTGTGGCGGTGGTGAGTGTTGATGTGGGCCGGTGCCATTTCGCATCGATGGTGGGGGAACCGACGGAATTCGTCTACCTGCGGTTCTGTGCCTTGTGGGTGGTGGCGATCCCGTGTCGTTGACGCAGGATCCCGTAAGGGCGGTCCCGGGCGTCGGTGCCGCTGGTCCGGGCAGCGGCCGGCGGGCACACGGTCACCGTCGGCCTGAGGTCGGCGCCCCGGCAGCTACTTCGGACCGTCCTGGCGCGTTCGTACGATTGCCAGGCTTGGCGAGGAGAGTTACGGCTGGGTCTCTTTCCCCGCCCGGGCCCGGTCGCGGGACCATGCGCCCACGCCAACCAGCACGGCTGCCCCGACCGCGTACACGGGCAGCCACTGGGTCGTCGTGGCTGCCAGGCACACAGCAACGGCGTCATGACTCTGGGCCTTCTGCGCGTAAGCCAAAGCGATGCTGTCCCGACCGGACAGGTTCGCCAGCGCGGCCCCCGCCCGGATGGCCTCGTACTTGCCCATCTCAGTGCACCCCCTACGGGTACCTGACATCGGAAACAGCCAAGCCCAACGCTGCAGCACGGGGGCCAGCGCGATCGCTACGCAGAGGCCGACGACCAGCGAATACGCGGCCAGATTCCGTGCGTATGCAGATCGGATGCCAGGCGTCCATGCCGGCAGTCGATAGAAGGCGAAGACCACCGCAAGAAGCGTCACCCCGATGTAGGTGGCGAACCATTGCCAGGAACCCTGCGCGAGTGCGGCCGCCAGCACGGCGGCGAGTGCGATACCGATGACCCCAGGCTGACCGGCAGTGTTGTGGCCCGCGCCAGCGGATGCCGAATTTGTCGCTCCTTGAGGACCCGGGTCGTTCACGGAAATCTCCTGCAGGGTTCGGAGGCCTTCAGCATCCGGTACATCGTGGCGTCGGCCCCGGCGCCATGCCGGACGGACCCCGGTGCCCCCCGGTTGGCGGGCTGCCGCACGTGGGGCCCGACGCGAGGGGCCCCACGCCCGGCATTTCGTTTCGTCACCCCGGCGACCGCATTTCGTCGCCTCCCCTGGTGTGGCCGGAGGGGGGTGCTTGTGGCGGTTTTCCCGTGTGGGGGACGTTCGTGCTGGTGAGCCGCCGGTCTTGCCGGGTGAGCCGCTGCTGTGCGCGTTCCTGGTCCGTCCGGGCGCTGTCTTTGGGCATGTCCGTGGCCTGCCACCGGTGAGCGAAGCTGCGGATGTCGGTGTCCTTCAGCGATGTGGGCGGTGGAGCGAGGTCCGCGGTGGTGACAGGTGTCCGTCTGCCTGTCGGTGCAGCGCTGGGGGACCGCTCCGGCAGGGGCGTCTCGTTGTGGGTCTGCTGGGTCTGGTCCTTGGGCCTTGCTGCCGCCTGGTCGGGGCTGGCCGCCGGATTGGGCTGGCCGTTCCACACGCGGGGGCCGGCCATGGACAGGGCGGCGACGGGCAGGGCGCCGGCGGCACACAGGATCGAACGGGCGCAACGCTTGGTCGAGCATCCGGCGGCGCATCCGTGGGCACCGCCGTCCGCGGCCGTTCCGCCGAATCCGCAGCGGACCGTTGTGTGGTTGTTAGTTGTGGGGGAGGGTTTGTTCGGCCCAGACGGTTTTGCCGATGGGGGCGTGGCGGGTGCCCCAGCGTTGGGCGAGTTGGGCGACGAGGAGCAGGCCGCGTCCTCCTTCGTCGAAGGTGCGGGCGCGTCGCATGTGGGGGGCGGTGTTGCTGGAGTCGAAGACTTCGCAGATCAGGGTGTGGTCGGTGTGGATGAGGCGTAGTTGGATGGGGGGTTGGCCGTAGCGGATGGCGTTGGTGAGGAGTTCGCTGACGGTCAGTTCGGTGATGAAGGCGGCGTCGGTCAGTCCCCAGGTGGCGAGTTGGTCGGTGGCGTTCTTGCGGGCCTGGGCGACGACGGCGGGGTCGCTGGGCAGGTCCCAGGCGGCGACTTTGTCGGCGTGCAGGGCGCGGGTGCGGGCGATGAGTAGGGCGATGTCGTCGTCGGGGGGGTGGGTGAGCATGGCTGCGAGGATGCGGTCGCAGACGGTTTCCAGGGTTTGGGCGGGGCGGGCGAGGGCTTGGAACATTTTGTCCAGGGCGTCGTCGATGTCGTGGTCGCGGGTTTGGAGGAGGCCGTCGGTGTAGAGGGCGAGGAGGCTGCCTTCGGGCAGCTGGGTCTCGAAGGTTTCGAACGGCAGGCCGCCCAGGCCCAGCGGCGGGCCGGGTGGGACGTCGAGGAAGTGGACGGCGCCGGTGGGGGTGACCACGGCCGGCGGGGGGTGGCCGGCCCGGGCGGCGGCGCAGCGGCGGGAGACGGGGTCGTAGACCGCGTACAGGCAGGTGGTGCCGATGCCTCCGGCGGTTTCGGTGGTGTCGTCGGTGCCGGCTTCGTCGGCGGACAGGTGGATGACGAGGTCGTCGAGGTGGGTGAGGAGTTCGTCGGGTGGCAGGTCGACGTCGGCCAGGGTGCGTACTGCGGTGCGCAGTCGGCCCATGGTGGCCGAGGCGCGGATGCCGTGGCCGACCACGTCGCCCACGACGAGGGCCACCCGGGCGCCGGACAGCGGGATCACGTCGAACCAGTCGCCGCCCACGCCGGCCTGGGTGCCGGCGGGCAGGTAGCGGGAGGCGATCTCGAGTGCCGGCTGATCGGGCAGGGTGTGGGGGAGCAGGCTGCGCTGCAGGGTCATGGTGGTGGTGCGCTCGCGGGTGTACCGGCGGGCGTTGTGGATGCTGAGGGCGGCTTGGGCGGTGAGTTCCTCGGCCAGCCACAGGTCGTCCGGTCCGAAGGGCTCTGGGCGCCGGTGGCGGCTGAAGAGGGCCACGCCGACGGTGATGCCGCGGGCCCGCATCGGCACCACCATCACCGAGTGGGTGCCGGCCTGGCGGATCCAGGCGGCCTGGGGGTCCTGGGCGGCCCACCGGGTGATGGCGGGGTCGCTCCCCCCGTACAGGGTGCCGTGGCCCTGGGCCAGGCACTGGGCCACCGGTGACAGTGCCGGGTAGAGGGTTTTTTCTCCCGCCGCGGGCCGGGGCGGGGGGCTGTCGCCGGGGACCGACCGCACAGCGGTGCGGGCCATGGTGAGGGGTTGTGCCGGCGCAGGCGGGGGCGGCTCGCCGCCGTGCCGGGGGGCATCCAGCAGGTCGACGGCGGCGAAGTCCGCGAGCCGGGGGACGGCGGCGTCGGCCAGTTCCTGCGCGGTGCGCTGGATGTCCGGGGTGGTGCCGATGCGGGCGCCGGCGTCGTTCAGCAGGAGCTTTTGCTGCCGGGCGGAGTACTCCCCGGATCTGGAGTGCGCGCCCAGGCACACGGCGCGGACCGTGCCGTCGGGGTCTTTCAGCGGGGCGAGACAGGCCGGCCAGCCGTGCTCGGCGCTGATGCCCGTGGGGCGGATGTAGGCCTCCACGTGCTGCGGCTCGCCGCTCTGCAGTGCCAGGCGCATCTTCGTCTGGGCCTCGTCGCTCACGGGATGCGGCGCGATTTCCGGCAGGCGCAGTCCGCGCATCTGGTCCTCGGTGAGGGAAAGCGCCTGCTCCATGCCGGCGTTGGCCTGCACCAGCCGCAGGTCCGCGTCGAAGACCGCCAGGATGTCGGGGGACTGGTGGAACGCCCAGTCCCTCAGCGCCTCGCCCCCGGGTGTGCCCGGCCTGCCCGCCACGGCGGACACCACGAGCCACTCGGCGGCCGGGCCGTTCGGTGTCCGTCGGTGCGCGAGCAGTTGCCGCCGCAGGCGGTGGCCGTCCCGGTGCCGCAGCGCCAGGGTGCCGCTCCACCTCGTGCGCCCGGCCGCATCGGGCCGTGTCTGCTCGCCGGCGTCGTCGGCGAGCAGCCGGGCTGCGCTCTGGCCCACGGCCTCCGAGGGCAGGTAGCCGAGCAGCCGCCGGGCGCCTTCGCTCCACCCCGTCACGATGCCCTGCTCGTTGACGGTGGCCGTGGCCGTGTAGGCCGACTGCAGGGAGGCGTCCGACTCGTTGGGCCGCTCGCCAGGAGGGGTGGGAAGTCGCTCCATCGCCGCTCATCTCGCCCTTCGGGAACCTGCACGGCCGGGGCTCTTTCGACAAGCATGATCCTCAGGGGCGGGGAGCACCAACCCGGCGCTGTCACCAGGGGCCCGCCCTGCCCCCTGCCCTGCCCCTGCCCTGCCTCCGGCAGTGCCCCGGGAGGCGGCCGGCGGCCCGGGAGCCGGCGCCCGCCCGGCCGTGGCCGTGCCTGCGGTCCCCGGCCGTGCGGGGCTGGGACAGGGAATGTGCAGCGAGTGTGCGACGGGGCAAAACCGGCAGACCCGGCCGTCCCCGCGCGAAAGAGGCGGCCCCCCGCGGGAGGTCTGCGGGAGGCCGGCCCAGGGGGCGGCGGATCACGTGCGCAGCCGTAGGGCTCCTTGCCGTGACCGCGCTGCGGTGCGCCGTGCGGACGGGCCCTGTGACACGCCTGTGACAGTCGGCGGACACCGTCATGAAGTCCCCCGGGCACGCTTTTTGAAAAGGGACAAACCGCAGCATTCAGGCACATGTCCCCTGCTTCCGAGGGTGTGAGCAGTGATGACCGAGCCGATCCGTCGGAGGAAATCCCATGAGCCTCGCACTCACCACGCCGTACGCCGAAGCCCCCGCGTCTGTGCTGGCCCCGCGGGAGAAGGAGACACTGCGGCATATCGCCGCCGGGCGTACCTACCTGCAAACGGCCCGCCACATGGGGCTCTCCAAGCACACGGTCGACGCCTATCTCCGCCGTATCCGGGCCAAGCTCAACATCACCAGCACGGCCGAACTCACCCGGCTGGCCATCTCCCTGGGGCTGTGACGCCCGCCCGGGCGGGTGGCCGCCAGGAAGGCGGTCCGGCGCCCGTGCATGTACGGCACACGACATCGCTGCACAGCGGGTGAGCGCCGCGGGCCCTGCCCGCCCCCGCCACCGGTGCCCGCCGCCCGGGCTGCCGGCGAAAAGCCGCGGCCTGCAGTTTTTCAGGGTTTCACAGGCAGGCCCGTGAGGGTGCCGGGAGAATCCCGCCTGCAGCGCAGCCGGCCCGACGGGACTGCGCCCGGGGCGGGCGCGTGGGACCGGGCGCAGGCAGGTGTGCCGGGGGGTGTTCAGACTGCCCGAAGGGCGGACCGGGTCCGGGGTCCGGCCATGGGCGTCCACGGCCGGCCCAGCGGCGTTCACGTCCTGGAATTGAAGCGCTCTCCTCCCTTCTTGAGCTCAGGATGGAGATTCCGCCCTGCCTTGCGGTGGGAGGCTTGACGCGACGAGCGCGCCTGGCGACTGCTCTTCCAGCAGCCGGGATGCCACGAGGCCGATCCGGTACAGGTGCAAGATGTTCCGGGCTGCGTGGTGGTCGGCGTTGGCGAACCGGCCGCAATCGGGGTTCCTGCACACGAACGTGGCCTGGTCTTCCCGGCTGCCGGGCGTGGTGAAGCCGCATGCTGAGCAGCGCTGGGAGGTGCCGGGGGCGGGGACTTCGACCAGGGTGCCGCCGTGCTGGGCGCTCTTGTACGTCAATCGTGACCGTGCGGTTCCACGCCTGGGATGCGATGGTGCGGTTCAGCCCGGCCTTCTGGGCAACGTCTTCCCCGGCTTCCCGATGGTTCCCTTGGCCGACGTGACCATGTTCGTGATGGTGAGTGCTTCGACCACGACCGTGCCGTAGGTGCGGGCGATGGTGGTGGTCCTGTGGCGCTGCCAGTTTGCTGCTCGTCGCTCGGCTTTCGCTTCGAGCCGGGAGATCTGGTCGTAGGTGCGGTGCAGGCGGCGCTGCGTCCTGCATCCCGAGCACGTGCGTACGTACCCCTACCAAGCTCTGCTTCCAGTGACACCGAAGGCGGTCATCGAGGAGTGGGAAGGTTCGCCCGGACAGTGGCGGGAGGGGCGTTTCTACCTCTGATCTTGGCCAGTGCGCCGCCCTTCAGGACGCTGCCGGCACCCGGTCCGCCCCGGCCCATCGCCCGCCCGCGGCGCCCGCGGGGACGGTGCGCGGCGGCGGGGATCCGCCGGCCTGCGGCCGGCTGCCTTGCGGTCGGGGACCGGATCGTGCCGTGGCTGTCCCGGTGTCGGTGCCCGCCCGGCGCGCCGGCACGGACGAACGGGGCGCAGCGCCGGCCAGGGCGTGCCACGCGCTGCGGCTTCGCCCGCAACCGGCAGGGCGGTCAGGGACGCGGCGGTGCCGGCCGGGGGCATGCCGGCGCCGGCGAAGCCCGCGACGGCGGTCCGGCTGTGCGCCCTGCGGTGTGAGCGCCGCCGGGCGCGGGCCTCCTGCGGCGGCGTGCCCGGCGTGCCCGGCGTGCCCGGGGGCCGGCGTCGAAGTACTGGCCGATGCCGCGCCCCTGGCGCCGGTGCCTGCGGTGCTGTGTGCCTCGCCGGTCGTCATCGGTGGCCCGCGCCGTGCCGGCGGCGGGCGGATCGGTGGGCAGGAGGGCGGGCAGGCCCGCGCGGGCGGCGTTCCCGGCGGCCGAAGAGGCCGGGGACCGTGCGCAGGCCGTGGGGACCGGGCCTCCTGGTCGCGTGCCCGGGGTGGCCGGCACGGCGTCGCAGGGCCTGTGCCGCGGGGGTTTTGCGGTGGGCGGGGGGCTTCGCGCGGGCGGGGGTCAGGCTGCCCGGGATGCGGTGGCCGGCGCCTGGGGGGCGGGGAGGTCCTGGCCGTACAGGCTCTGCACCCAGGTGTTGTCGTAGACGGTCTCCAGATACCGCTCGCCCAGATCGGGGGCGATGGCCACCGCGGTCAGCTCCTGTTCCTCCTGCCGGGCCAGCCAGTCCATCGCGCCGCTGACCACGGTGCCGGTGGAACCGCCGAACACGAACCCACGCCTGGCCAGCCGGTGACAGGCCCGGATGGTGTCGGCCTCCGCCACGCACACCACATCGTCGACAAGGGACTCGTCCAGCAGCGGCGGGCGCCTGCTGGTGCCCAGGCCGGGGATCATCCGCCGGCCCAGGGCGCCCCCGAAGGTCACCGAGCCCACGCTGTCGACGGCCACGATGCGCACCGGCCGGTGCCACTGGCGGAAGTAGCGCGCGCAGCCCATCAGGGTCCCGGTGGTGCCGGCCCCGACGAACAGCACATCCAGGTCGGGGAACTGCCGGGCGATGGCCGGGGCGGTCCTGCGGTAGTGGGCCATGCCGTTGCTGGGGTTGGTGTACTGGTCGAGCCACACATAGCGGTCGTCGTAGGCGCACAGGGCGCGGACGTGGTCGATGCGCGCGCCGAGGAAGCCGCCGTCCGGGTCGGGCTCGGTGATGACGTGGACCTGGCTGCCCAGGGCCTCCATCATCATCCTGGTCGACAGGTTGCAGCGGGAGTCGGTCACGCACAGGAACCGGTAGCCCCTGCTGGCTGCGATCATGCTCAGGGCCACGCCCAGGTTGCCCGAGGACGACTCGACCAGGACCGAGTCCTTGGTCAGCAGGCCGTCGCGTTCGGCGGCCTCGACCATCTCGGTGGCGGCCTTGAGTTTGATCGAGCCGGCGAAATTGAATCCCTCGCACTTGAGGAACAGCGACTTCCCGAGGATTTGCTCGAGGTCGACGTAGAGGTCGTCCTCGTTGAAGGCCTGGGGAGCGGATATGACGGGCATGGTCGTCTCCTCGACTGAGGCACTTTGCCTCCCGGCCGCGGATCCGTTTCGGCGCGGCCCGGGGAAAGAATCCGGCGGCGAGTTGCGGCTCGCCGGAACATCTCCAGTACGCCCGGACCGGAGCAGCCTTGTCATGCCACCAAAATTCGGGACTTGACAGGCACCCTGTTCGCGCACAAGCGGGCCGGCCGGGCCCGGGACAGGGGCTGAACCGGCCACCGGCACCAGGGGAGTCCCCCGGTTCCGGGCCTGGCCGCAACCCTGTCCCGCCCCCCGGTTCCGGGCCTGGCCGCAACCCTGTCCCGCCCCCCGGTTCCGGGCCTGGCCGCAACCCTGTCCCGCCCCCCGGTTCCGGGCCTGGCCGCAACCCTGTCCCGCCCCGGCCCCGCGTGATCTGCCCCGCCGGGGTATCCGCCCTGGGCCCAAAACGCGCTGGACCGCGCGGGGTGGCCGGCGCAATTCCCGGGCGGTTTCCCCGCGGATTGAACGGGTGCCTGTGATACGCGGACGTCAGCCGGGCGACGCGCACAGAAAGCAACAGAGAGCAAGGGAATGCAGGGGGGACGGCCGGCAGAGCGGTCGGGCTATCAAGACCGGTGCGGTGCGTCAAGCCCCGAAATTCAGGGGCAGGACAGGAATCCTGCGGCCGGGCCTACTGGAGAGGCGGGCATCACGCATCCGTCCGCGCCGACCGTAACGTCTTTCAAGGAGCTCACGTGCCAGGGAAATCTGTGGAGGTCTTGACGGCCGGCCGGGCCGGCATCCCGGCCCTCGGGGACGGCCAGGACGCCGGCCCGCAGGCCGGTACCGAGAGGCTTCTGGCCCAGGTGCTGGCCGGCGTGGTGGGCATCGAGCAGGTGCCGGCCGACAGTCACTTCTTCAACGATCTGGGCGCCGATTCCCTGGTGATGGCCCAGTTCTGTGCGCGGGTCAGGAAGCGGGCGGACCTGCCGGCGGTGTCGATGAAGGACATCTACCGCCACCCCACGCTGCGGAGCCTGGCCGCCGCGCTCGCCACCACCGCGCCCACCACCGCCCCCGCCCCCGTCCGGGCTGCGCCGGTGCCGGCACCGGCGCAGACACCGCCCGGCGCGGGGGCAGCGGCCGGGGCGGGGGCAGCGGCCGGCACACGGCGCTACATCGTCTGCGGAACATGGCAGTTCCTGTTCTTCCTGGGCTATTCCGCCCTCGCCGCCCTCGTCGCCGCCGAAGGCTGTGCGTGGATCTCGGCCGGCTCCGGTCCGGCCGGCCTGTACCTGCGGTCGGTCCTGTTCGCCGGCGCGGGCTTCCTGGGCCTGTGCGCCGTCCCGGTCGTGGCGAAGTGGACCCTCATCGGCCGCTGGCGGCCGGGCGAGTTCCCCCTGTGGGGCCCGGCCTACGTGCGTTTTTGGGTCGTCAAGACCCTGATCCGCACCAGCCCCCTGCGCCTGTTCGCCGGTTCACCGCTCTACGTGCTCTACCTCAGGGCGCTCGGCGCGCGGATCGGCAAAGGCGTCACGATCCTCTCCCGCACGATCCCGGTCTGCACCGACCTGCTCACCGTCAAGGAGGGCACGGTCATCCGCAAGGACGTGCTCCTGTCCTGCTACCGCGCCCACGCCGGCCTGATCCAGACCGGCCCGGTCACCCTCGGCAGCAACGTGCTCGTCAGCGAGCACACGGTCCTGGACATCGGGACCTCGATGGGCGACGGCGCGCAGCTGGGCCACGCCTCCTGCCTGCACACCGGACAGCGGGTGCCCGCCGGCGAACGCTGGCACGGCTCCCCGGCGCAGCCGGCCGAGGTGGACTACCGCACCGTCGGCCCCGCTCCCTGCCCCACCGTCAGAAGGGCCTTCTACGGCGTGGTGCAGCTGCTGACCCTGCTGGGGGTGTATCTGCCGCTGGCGATGGGCGGCGTGAGCATTGTGCTCGCCGGCGTCCCGCAGCTTCATGCGCTGCGCACCGCGCAGCCGGCGGCCTTCACCAGCCCGGCGTTCTACGCCGATGCCCTGACCGCCTCCCTGGTCCTGTTCTTCGGCTCCCTGCTCGCCGGCCTCCTTCTCGTGGGCACCGTGCCGCGGCTGCTCAACCGGGCCATCAAGCCCGGCAAGGTCTATCCGCTGTACGGCTTCCACTACGGCATCCAGCGGACGATCGCGCTGATGACCAACAGGAAGTTGTTCACCACGCTCTTCGGCGACAGCTCCGGCATCGTCCACTACCTGCGCTACCTCGGATACCACCTGTCCGGCATCGAGCAGACCGGGTCGAACTTCGGCACCGAAGTGCAGCACGAGAACCCGTACATGAGCTCTGTCGGCACCGGCACCATGGTCGCCGACGGCCTGTCCCTCATGAACGCCGACTTCTCGAGCACGTCCTTCAGGGTGTCGCGCACCTCGATCGGGCCCCGCAACTTCCTCGGAAACCGCATCGCCTACCCCTCGCGCGGCAGGACCGGCGACAACTGCCTGCTCGCGACGAAGGTCATGGTCCCCATCGACGGACCGGTGCGCGAAGGCGTGGGCCTGCTGGGCTCACCCAGCTTCGAGATCCCGCGCACGGTGATGCGGGACAACAAGTTCCACCACCTTCACAGCGGCGACCGGCTGCGCCGCCGCCTGGCGGCCAAGAACAGGCACAATGCCGCAACGGCCGGCCTGTACCTGCTGGCGCGGTGGATCCACTTCTTCGTGGTCACCCTCATCGCCCTGGGCGCGGCCGGCCTCTACCCCGTGCTCGGCGCACCGGCGATCGCACTGGCCGGCGTCCTCACCCTCGCGTTCACCGTCGTCCACTTCGCGCTGATCGAACGGGCCGCCACAAGATTCAGGGCCCAGAAGCCGCTGTACTGCTCGATCTACGAGCCCTCCTTCTGGCGCCATGAACGCTTTTGGAAGATGGCCTCGGCCCACTACATCCAGCTCTTCGACGGCACCCCCTTCAAGAACGTGATCTGGCGGCTGCTGGGGGCCCGGATCGGCAAGCGGGTCTTCGACGACGGCTGCTTCTTCCCCGAGCGCACCCTCGTGAGCGTCGGCGACGACAGCACGCTGAACGCCGGGACCGTCATCCAGTGCCACTCCCAGGAGGACGGCGCCTTCAAGTCCGACCGCAGCACCCTCGGCAGCGGCTGCACCCTGGGGGTCGGCGCCTTCGTCCACTACGGCGTGACGATCGGCGACGGCGCCCTGCTCGCCCCCGACTCCTTCCTCATGAAGGGCGAGGAAATCCCCCCGCACGCCCCGTGGGGAGGCAACCCGGCCCGCGAGATGCCGCCGACCACCACCCCCCGTCAGGACCGTCCGGAACACAGCCCCGCCCCCGCCGCCCCGGCACACGACACCAACTGACGGCACCCGCAACCAGCAGAGGAAATGACCGATGGCAACGCAGGCGAGCCGCACCCGCAGCACCCGGCAGTACTGGCGCGGCGTACTGACCGCCGGCGGTTTCACCCCGGCCCCGCGCTGGACCCCCCACCCGGTGACCGGCGTGGGCCAGTACGAGACACCGCTGCCCGACGACACCGCCGGCGGGCTGCGCCGGCTGGCGGGCGAGCTGGCGGTGCCGCTCGCATCGCTCCTGCTGGCCGCGCACGCCAAGGTGCTGGCGGCACTGTCCGGCGAGCAGGAGATCACCACCGGCTACGTCACCGAGGGCGGCCGTCTGCTGCCGTGCCGGCTGACCTGCGCACCCGCCTCATGGCGCCAACTGCTGCACCACACCCACAAGGCCGCCGCACAGCTGCTGGCACACCAGGACGTCCCGGCCGGGGACATCGACGCTCTGCGGCGCGAACTGGGCCTGACCGGACCGTTGTTCGAGACCGTCCTCGATCCCGCCGGCGCCGGCGCCCACCTCCCCCAGGACACCGCGCTGCGGGTGGGCATCATCCGCGGCCACGACGGCCGGCTCGTACTGCGGCTGGGCTACCGCACCGAGATCCTCGACGCCCACAGCGCCGCCCGTATCGCCGGCTATCACCTGACCGCGCTCGCGCTGATCACCGCCGACCCCGATGCCGCACACGCACACAAGAGCCTGCTGTCCGACCAGGAGCTGCACTTCCAGCTCGAGCAACTGGCCGGACCGCAGCGCACGTTGCCCGATGCGCGGGTGCACGAGCTGTTCGAGGACCGGGTGCGCAGGCATCCGGATGCTGTCGCCGCCGTGCACGCCCACAGGCAGTGGACCTACGCGGAGCTCAACGCCCGGGCGAACCGGCTGGCCCGCGCCCTGCTCACGCGGGGCCTTGGCCGCGAAGGCGTCGTCGCGGTGGTGAGCGAACGCAACCTCAACTGGCTGGCCGCCGTCCTCGCGGTCTTCAAAGCCGGAGGCGTCTACCTCCCCATCGAGCCGCACTTCCCGGCCGGACGCATCGCCGCCGCCCTCTCCCGCGCCGCATGCACCCTGGTGCTGACCGAACCCGGCAGCACCACCACCCTCGACCAGGCACTCCACGCCCTGCCCGCAGCCCACAGGCTCTTCGTCGAGGAGGCCTGTGAAGAAGACCACGCCGACGACGACCTGGGCATCCACGTCACACCCGACCAGCTCGCCTACATCTACTTCACCTCCGGCTCCACCGGGGAGCCCAAGGGCGCGATGTGCGAACACGCCGGCATGCTCAACCACCTCTACGCCAAGATCGACGACCTGCAGGTCGGCGAGGGACAGGTGGTCGCCCAGACCGCACCGCAGTGCTTCGACATCTCCCTGTGGCAACTGCTCTGCGCGCTGCTGGCCGGCGGGCGGACCCTGCTGGTCGAACAGGACGCCATCCTCGACGTCCCCCGCTTCCTCGACCGCATCACCCACGGCAGGGCCACCGTCCTGCAGGTCGTCCCCTCCTACCTCGAAGCCGTCCTGACCGAGCTCGAACGACGCCCCCGCACACTGCCCCACCTGCGCTACGTGTCGGTCACCGGCGAGGCGCTGAAGAAGGAACTCGCCGAACGCTGGTTCACCGCCCAGCCCCGGATCCACCTGGTCAACGCCTACGGGCTCACCGAGACCTCCGACGACACCAACCACGACGTCATGGACCGGGCACCGCAACGCATCCTGCTCGGCCGCCCGGTCAACAACACGCGCATCTACGTCGTCGACGAACACCTCGCACCGGTGCCCCTGGGCGCCCCCGGGGTGATCGCCTTCTCCGGGGTCTGCGTCGGCCGCGGCTACATCAACGACCCCGAACGCACCCAGGCGGCCTACCTGCCCGATCCGCACCGCGAAGGCATGCGGCTCTACCTCGGCGGCGACTACGGCCGCTGGCACCCGTCGGGAAAGCTGGAGTTCCTCGGCCGCCGCGACGACCAGGTCAAGATCCGCGGGTTCCGGATCGAGATCGGCGAGATCGAGAACACCCTGCTGCGCCTGCCCGGCATCCGCGACGGCGCGGTGGTGGTGAGCGAACACGCCGACCGCAGCAAACACCTGGTCGCCTTCTACTGCGCCCCCAAGCCCCTCGACACCAAGACCCTCAACCGCAAGCTGGGCGCCTCACTGCCCGCCTACATGATCCCCGCCGCCTTCCACCGGCGCGAAAGCCTGCCCCTGACCCCCAACAGCAAGATCGACAGGAAGGCGCTGGTGGCACTCGCCGCGGAACTGAGCACCACCGAAAAGACCCACGAGCCGCCGGCCACACCGACCGAGCAGCGCCTGGCCGCCGCCTGGGCAACCGTGCTCGGCGTCCAGCAGATCGGCCGCCGCGACCACTTCTTCGACCGCGGCGGCACCTCCCTGTCGGCGGTGAAACTCGCCATCGCCCTGGACCGCGCCGTGTCCCCCAAGGACATCACCGCACACCCGGTCCTCGCCGACCTCGCCGCCCTGCTCGACAACGGACCCCAGCGCCGGGCAACCGAACCAGCGGCCTCCTCCTGAACCACATCGAAAGGAAGAAACACCATGCCCTACCCGACGCCGGCGTCCCTCCTCGAAGTGGACCTGCACCCCGGCAAACCCCCGATCCTGCACACCGGCACCCCCCACGACGCGCCGGCCTGGGCGGCCGGACACCGCCACGCACTGCGCACCCTGGTCACCGAACACGGCGCACTCCTCATCCGCGGCCTCGGCCTGCGCGACGCGGACCGGGCCGCCGCCGTCCTGCACCACCTGGCCCCGGACCTGACGACCGACAGGGAAGCCTTCGCCCCCCGCCGCACCTACACCCCGGGCGTGTACTCCTCCTCGCAGTGGCCGCCGAACCAGCCGATGTGCATGCACCACGAACTCAGCTACGCCCTTCAGCCCCCCGGCCTGATGCTGTTCGCCTGCCTGAGCGCACCCACCACCGGCGGGGCCACCGCCATCGCCGACGCCGCCACCGTCCTCGACGCGCTGCCCACCGAGCTGGTCCACCGGTTCGAACGGGAGGGCTGGCTGCTCACCCGCACCTACAACGACGAGATCGGCGCCCCCTGCGCCGAGGCCTTCGGCACCGAGGACCGGGCCGCCATCGAGGACTACTGCCGCACCCACGCCATCGACTTCGCCTGGCAGCCCGACAACAGCCTGCGCACCCGCCAGCGCCGCCCCGCCGTGACGGCCCACCCGGTCACCGGCCGCCGCTGCTGGTTCAACCAGATCGCCTTCCTCAACGAATGGACGATCGAACCCGAAATCCGCGAGTACCTCATCGACGTCCACGGCGCCGACGCACTGCCCTTCAACACCCGCTTCGGAGGCGGTGACCCCATCGGCCCGGACATCATCCAGCTCCTGGGCGACACCTACACCGCCCACACCGTCCGCGAGTCGTGGCAGGCCGGCGACCTCATGCTCGTCGACAATGTGCGCACCGCGCACAGCAGGGAGGCCTTCCAAGGACCACGCGAGGTACTCGTCGCCATGGCCGAGCCGCTGCGCCCGGCCCCGTGGCCGCCGACCGCCGAGGTGAGCGCCGGATGACCACCCTCCGTTCCACCGCACTGGAGGCCGCCATGTCCCAGCCGCACACCGTGCCACCGTTCGCGGTGATTTCCGGCGCCCAGGTCCAGCACGCCCTGCGGGACCGGGAACAGCAGATCGTGGACCTCATCGAGGCCACCTACCGGCTCCACGCCGCCGGAGAGTCGGTCAACCCGCCCTCCTACTTCCTGCGCTTTCCCGACCGCCCCTCCTCCCGGATCATCGCCCTGCCCGCCTCGATCGGCGGCCAGGTCCGCGTCGACGGCCTCAAATGGATCTCCAGCTTCCCCGGCAACGTCGAAGCAGGCATCCCACGCGCCTCGGCCGTGCTCATCCTCAACGACCACGACACCGGCTACCCCTTCGCCTGCCTGGAAAGCTCCATCATCAGCGCCACCAGAACCGCCGCATCCGCGGCACTGGCCGCCGACCACCTCACCCGCAGCCGGCAACGCCCCACCCGCATCGGGTTCTTCGGCACGGGCCTGATCGCCCGCTACATCCACACCTTCCTGACCGCCGTGGGCTGGACCTTCGAGGAGACGGGCGTCCACGACCTGTCCCCCGACAGCGCCGCCGGCTTCCGCGGCTACCTCCGGCACACCCCCGCCGCCGGACACATCACCGTGCACGACAGCCCCGAGGAACTCATCCGCTCCAGCGACCTTGTCGTCCTGGCCACCGTCGCCGGCGAGCCGCACATCAGCGACCTGGCCTGGTTCGGCCACAACCCCCTGGTCCTGCACGTGTCCCTGCGCGACCTCGCACCCGAGATCATCCTCGCCTCTGCCAACATCGTCGACGACGTCGACCACTGCCTCAAAGCAGGCACCTCCCCGCACCTGGCCGAACAGCTCACCGGCAACCGCGGCTTCCTCACCGGCACACTCGCCGACGTCATGAGCGCACGGGTGACACCCCCCACCGGCCGGCCCCTGGTGTTCTCACCCTTCGGCCTCGGAGTACTCGACCTCGCCGTCGGCAAATACGTCTACGACGAGACGGCCCGCTCCGGCCGGCTCCACGTCATCGAGGACTTCTTCCACGACCTGCGCCGGCACGGATGACCGGCCCCCAACGCCCTGTTCCGCAAAGCGGGAGGCAGGCGGGGCCCCTCGTACCGGCTGCCCAAGCCCTCGCACGGCCCGGCCGCACCGTGGCAGGCTCACGCGGTCCTGAACCCATGAGGCCGCCGGTCGGCGGCCGGCCGGCATACAGTTCGAACGATCGTGCGACTGGGGCAAGTGGGGGCTGTCATGGGGCTGTTCGGGAACGTGCCGGCGGTCAGACCGCCCCGGCCGCCACGCGCTTCGCCACCGTGTACGCCGTCTGCGCCCACACGCGCCGCTTCCGGGAGTCGCCCGCGGAGCCGGAACCGGCCTGCACGCCCGCCTGCAACGCCGAACTGCCGGCGGCGCGCATCCCGGCGCCGGCGCACCGGCCGGCCCCGCGGCGTTGCGGGCGGGCCCGTACGCCCGGCCCGGGATTCACCCTGAAGCATCTGCGGCCCTGAGCCCGTCCTGATCCGGTCCCGGCCCAAGGGTGCCTGCGGCGCCGCGGGTCAGCGCACCCCGGCCGGCGGGCGGCCCAGCACCCGCACGTGCCAGCCTGCGGCGGCCCATCGGGAAGCGTCCAGGGTGCCGCGCCCGTCCACGATGCGGGCGTGCGAGGCGAGGGAGGCCAGGCGGTGGGGGTCGAGCTCGGCGAACTCGCGCCACTCGGTGAGATGGAGCACCACGTCCGCCCTGGTCACCGCCTCTTCGGCCGAGAGGGCATAGCCGAGGAGGGGATACGACTTGCGGGCACTGTCCATGGCCTTGGGGTCGTAGACCGTCACGTCCGCGCCGTCGAGCTGCAGCCGCGCCGCGACGTTCAGGGCCGGTGAGTCACGGATGTCGTCCGAGTCGGGCTTGAACGCGGCGCCGAGCACCGTGACCCGGTGTCCGTGCACCGAGCCGCCGCACAGCTGGCGGGCCAGCTCCACCACCCGGTCCCGGCGGCGCATGTTGATCGCGTCGACCTCCCGCAGGAACGCCAGCGACCGGCCGGTGCCCAGTTCCTCGGCCCGGGCCGCGAAGGCGCGGATGTCCTTGGGCAGGCAGCCGCCGCCGAACCCGACACCGGCGCGCAGGAACCGGTTGCCGATCCGGGCGTCGTGCCCGATGGCCTCGGCGAGCACGGACACATCGGCGCCCGCTGTCTCGCACAGCTCGGCCATCGCGTTGATGAAAGAGATCTTCGTGGCCAGGAACGCGTTCGCGGCCGTCTTCACCAGCTCGGCGGTCGGGAAGTCGCTGGTGACGACCGGCGTACCGGCCGCGATGACCGGCGCGTACACCTCGCGCAGCCGCGCTTCGGCGGCTGCCGATCGTATGCCCAGGACCAGCCGGTCGGGGCTCAGGGTGTCCTGCACGGCGAAGCCCTCGCGCAGGAACTCGGGGTTCCAGGCCAGCTCCACGGCGGATGCGGCCGGTGCCAGCTCGGCCAGGCGGGCGGCGAGCCGGTCGGCGGTGCCGACCGGCACGGTGGACTTGCCGACGACGAGCGCCGGCCCTCTCAGGTGCGGTGCGAGGGACTCGATCACCGTGTCGACATAGGTCAGGTCGGCGGCGTCGGAGCCCTTGCGCTGCGGCGTGCCGACGCAGGAGAAGTGCACCTGGCCGAATGCCGCTGCCTCCTCGTAGGAGGTGGTGAAGCGCAGACGGCCGGACTCGGTGTGCTTGACGAGCAGTTCACCGAGGCCCGGCTCGTAGAACGGGACCCGGCCCGCGCGCAGCGCGGCGATCTTCTCGGGGTCGACGTCGACCCCGAGGACCTCGTGCCCGAGCTCGGCCATGCAGGCCGCGTGAGTGGCCCCGAGATAGCCGGTGCCGATGACAGTGAGCCGCAGCGACATGGCCCCTCCTTGCGTGATGGTGCCGGCCTTGGGCATTACGCCTTGACCCAGATCCGGTATGTGCCCTGCTGACCCCCGGCCGTGAAGGGGATGCTGCCGAGCAGGCGGTACTTGCCGCTCTTCTTCAGCGCGTCGATGACGACCTCGTCCATGGCGGGGTTGGCCACGCCGTCCAGGACGACCATGTCGAACCAGCCGTCCTTGATGGCGGTGCGATAACCGGCCTCACCCCGGTGCATCCGGCCCTGGGCGTCCTTGTAACCGATGCCGTAGAGCGAGGTCCAGCGTGACTGGTCGGTCTGCTCGCGCAGGTAGTAGACGGGCACGTTGGGCGTCGAGGCCAGATACCGGCCCTGGGGAGTGACATGCTCCTTCAGGGCCTTGGTGAGCTGCGTGGCCTGCGGCCAGGACGCGAACCGCTCGACGGACTGGGCCAGGCCCGTGCACAGCACGGCGACCCAGAGCATGATGCCGAGCTGCGGGTAGCGGAAGTGGGCTCCCACCAGGCGGCTGATCCCCACGCCTGCCATCGGTGCCGCGAAGAGCAGCCCGAACCCGAGGTGCTTGTACAGGGCGACGGTTGTCGACAGGTGGGCCTGGTAGAGCGGCGCGAGCAGTGCGGTGGCGCACAGCACGAGGCCCAGCACGGCCCGCCAGCGCCAGCCGGGTCCGCTCATCTTGAAGGAGAGCGGGGACTCGTTCATCCGGCCGCGGCGCGTGTACGAGAGGGCACCGGCGCAGGCGGTGACGAACATCAGGCCGCCCCACAGTGCGGACTTGGTCCACACCTCGGCCGCGGAGTCGCTGCCGGCGTCCCGGTCGGTGGTGGTGGCCCGCACCCCGTCCAGCACATCGCTGAACGCCAGCCCGGCACCGAGCAGCAGGGCGATGCCGGCCGCGAGCACGATGCCGCGCAGCACGCTGCCGCCACGCCGGTGCGGCCAGGCCGTCAGGACGGCGAGGGCGATCAGCGTGGGCAGGTACAGGCCGGCGGCGTACTTCACGCCGACCGCCAGCACCGCCACGGGGGCTGCCGCCAGCACGGCCAGGGCCGGCGCGCGGTCGGTGCGTACGACGATCCAGGCGGCAAGAGCCAGCAGGAAGACCGCGGGTGCGTCGTAGGTGGCGAACCAGCCCAGGACGACGGTCGACTGGACCACGGAGAACAGCGCGGCCCCCGCCAGCGCGACCCGCTCGTTGAACAGGCGGCGCGTGATGGCGTAGAGCAGGGCTGTGGTGCCCAGCATGAACACAAGGCTCAGCACCCGGGCACCGGTCAGCCCGAACTGTGCGTCGACGAGCGCCGCCAGCACCGGGTAGAGCGCGGGCGAGCCGGAGAAGTAGCCGGCGTAGTCGCTGCCGGCGCCGGTGCCGTCGAGCTGTGCGTGGCCCGCGGAGAGATAGAGCGCCTCGTCCTGGAAGGCCGTGTTGTCCAGCCGCAGCGACAGCACCATCTGGATGGCGAGGATGCACAGCAGTACGGCGCGGCTGACCCAGGCGCGCCTGCGGCTGGCGCCCATGTCCCAGCCCGCTTCCGGGGTCTGGGGGATGTGGTAGGCGCGCTCGGGCTGCTCCTTCGGGCTGTCCGGCTCGGGGCCGGGCACCGCCTGGGTAGCCCAGGGCGCGGTCGGGGCGTGCGTGGCGGGGCCGGCGGGGGCCGGCTGCGGCGCCTGGTGCTGTTCCCCGTACGAGGGCCACGGATGCTGGACGTACTGGGTCCGGCCGTAGTGGTCCTGGATGTACTGGCCCTGCGGGTAGCCCTGGCTGTACTGGTGCTGGGCGTAGGTGCCCGGGGCGTAGTGCCGGCCGTACTCGTCCCGGCTGTACTGCTCCTGGTCGTACCGGCCGGGTGCGGGCGGGGCCGTGTCGCCGGCGCCGGTGCCGGTGCCGTTGCCGGGGAACCAGGTGAAGGCGTCACTGCCGGGGTGGTCGTCGTAGGGGTCGTGCGGCCGCGGGGTGTGGACGTGCTGAGGGGGCACGGCGCCGCGTCGCTCGTTGCGGCGGTCGTTCATGTCTGGCTCCATCAGGGTGTCCGTACGTCGAAGCCGAACAGGCCGTCGGCGGCGAGCCGCTTGAACTCGGCGAGGGCCAGGGGGCTGGCGGCAAGGCGCCAGTCGGCGCGTTTGCGGTAGTCGAACCAGACGAAGCCGACGATGCTCTCGTCCTTCTCGACGCCGGCGAAGAGGTTGCGGATGTCCGCACGGCGGCGCGGGCCGGGCTCGGCGGCGGTCTCGAGGATGAGCAGCGGCTTGTCGGTGAAGGTGCGGACCTTGGTGATGGTCGGCCCGAAGACGCTGGAGAAGGCGTTGTCCTCGTTGCCGGTGAAGTAGCCGATCATCCCGACCCAGTCGACGTAGGCGTCACCGGGGTAGTACTTCTCGATGTCGGTGCTCTTGACCGGGTTGATGATGTTCGGCGCCCAGGTCCAGATCACGTTCGCGGCGCCCGCCTCGGCGAAGATGTCGTGGATGTGCCTCCACGCCCGCACGTACTGGGCGGGGGTGGTGCGCTCGGTGCCCCACTTCTCCCACTGGCCGTTCATCTCGTCCGCGAAACTGATCGCGACCGGAAGGTTCAGCTTCCGTACGGCGCTCGCGTACTGCGTGATGTACGCGTCCGCCGAGCCGTCGGCGATGTCGGCGAGCGGTGTCGTGAACGGCTCCCAGGACATGACCGTCAGGGCGCCCTTGTGCCAGGCGTTGCGCACGCCCTGGGCGTGGAAACCGTCGCCCCAGGCCGCGTAGTACTCGACCAGGTTCGGCTGCTTGCCCACCTGGTCGGTGTACGGCTGAAGCTTCGCCATGTCGGTGGGGGCACCGTCCACGGCGGCGCCGAAGTACTTCTTCCCCGGCTTGATCAGGGGCCGGACGTCGAAGGGGACGCCGGTCCCGTCCTCGGCGGCCCTGGCCCCGGGTGTGACGGCGGGAGCGCGGTCGCCGTCCTGGCCCAGAAAGGAGCAGCCGGTCACGGCGAGGACGGCGGCGGCGAGCAGCGCGCAGCAGGCCGTCCTCGTTCGGGCGAGGAACATCAGGCGGCACTTCCGGTTCGAGGCTGGACCAGGACGCGCGCGACGACCAGCGCGTAGAAGATCCCGGAGGAGAGAACAAGCGCGAAGTCGGGCGCGTTCATGGTGAACATCCGCCAGACGGCGGCGCCCACCCAGATCAGGGCGGTGCCCCCGCTCCAGGCCCACATCCCGATCCAGAAGCGGCGGGTCTTGTTCTTCTTGGCCCCGGAGGAGCCGGTGGGCTGCCAGCCCATACGGTTCTTGCGCAGGATGTCCCAGATCGCGAACACGTGCGCCCAGCCGTACATCATGCGGGCGGCCCAGGCTTCGAGCCGGTACGGGGCGCGGTGCCACATGGGGAAGATGACCGTGGTGTAGATGATGCTCGGCAGCACCAGCCACAGGTGCTCGACCTTCAGCTTCTGCGGCATGTCCAGCAGCAGCACGATCGGGATGACCGGGGCGGCGAACGTGAACAGAGCGGTGTGGATGTAGTAGAAGAAGCCGGACAGGTAGCAGAGCCGGCTCGACATACGGATCCTGGACTGCCAGAACTTGCTGCTGGCCAGCAGGCTCATCGATCCGGAGCACCAGCGGTACTGCTGGTTGAAGAAGGCGCCGGCGCTGTCCGGGCAGACGCCGGTGGACACCGCGACCGGCACGTACCGCAGGTCCCACCCCAGGCCGCGCAGGTCGAATCCGGTGTGGACGTCCTCGGAGTGCTCGATGAGCGTGGTGCCGCCGTTGGTCTCCAGCGCCGCGCGCCGGTAGACGGCGCAGCTTCCGACGCAGATGGCGCCGTCGCTGCCCTGACGGGAGACCTGGACCGAGCGGTAGAAGAGCTCCTGGACCGCTCCGGCCCCTCGCTCGATCCAGTTCTGCGAGTCCAGGACGCGGAAGTACTGCGGCGACTGGACGATGCCGATCCGCTTGTCCGCCTCCATGTACGGGAGCAGTTCCTCCAGCAGGTCGGCGCGCGGCGTGAAGTCGGCGTCGAGGATGAGGATGTACGTGCCGTCGGACTGGCCGAAGCCGAAGTGGAGGTTGCCGGCCTTCTTGTACCAGCCCCGGTTGGGGCGGGTGCCGTAGCGGAAGCCGAAGTCCGCGGCCATCGCCTCCAGTTCGGGACTGGCGGAGTCGTCGAGCACGAAAGGAACGCACGTGCCCGGGTAGCGGTCGGCCAGGGCCCTCACATGCGTCCAGGTGTTGTGCAGCACCTCGATGGGTTCGCCGCACACCGGCAGGAACACATCGACGGACGGGTAGACCGCGGGGCGCCATTCGCGCGCCAGCCGGCGGTGGTGCTTGATGTCGAAGTCGCGGGTGAACGCATTGACCCGCAGGGACACCAGGTAATAGATGACCGTGAAGACGAGCAGCGGCGTGTATATCCACAGCAGTGGCGTGGACTGCGCCAGCTTGAACTGACTGAGCGTGAGACAGCAGAAGCTCACCAGCGAACTCAGGGTGAGAACCCAGAGATGACGCTTGGCGTATGAATACTTCTCGGCATCGGTCGGCGGCAGCGGAAGCAGACCGAGGGGTTCCCGCCCCGTTCTCCTGCGCGCACGCCGGCGAGACCGCTGTCCGGGCACCCGGACAGGGTTCACTGCACTCATTCGGACACTCCCCGGGCGATCAGCCCCGAATACCCCACCTGACCCAGTCACCCCATAGCGAACACTTGACCGGGCGACGAAAGCATATATGAACGACTGTTCGCCGGATGTGACCAAGATCCCTCCAACGTCAACCTTTTCCGCCCGTGCGTTACAAGAATGTTTCGTTTGGCCTGATTAAAGGAGTGAACACGACAAGAACGGGCAAACCGGACCGAGGTGCGGGGGTTCGGCATCTATCATGTGCGCGCACTGTGAAGAGAATGAGGAGGGGGCGCGGCCATGTACTGGCCGTGCGTACGTACATGAGCCTTCGCGATACCCACGTCCAGCCTGTGGTCAAGGCGGTCGTCCCGGCCGCCGGCCTCGGCACCAGATTCCTTCCGGCGACGAAAGCCACGCCCAAGGAAATGCTTCCGGTGGTGGACAAGCCGGCAATCCAGTACGTCGTCGAAGAAGCCGCTTCGGCCGGTCTCACCGATGTGCTGATGATCACGGGACGGAACAAGCGGGCGCTGGAGGACCATTTCGACCGCGCCCATGAGCTGGAATCCCTGCTCCAGGAAAAGGGAGACACGGCAAAGCTGGAACTGGTCAGGAAATCCAGCTGTCTTGCCACCGTTCACTACGCGCGCCAGCAAAACCCCAAGGGGCTCGGACACGCAGTGCTGTGCGCCGAGGCGCACGTGGGGGACCAGCCGTTCGCCGTGCTGCTCGGTGACGACCTGATCGATCCCCGCGATCCCCTCCTCGCCCGGATGATCGAGATCCGGCAGCAGCTCGGCGGCAGCGTCGTGGCACTGATGCCCGTCCCGGACGACCGGATCCACCTCTACGGCGCGGCCGCCGTACAGCCCTCGCCCGCCGGCGACGACGTACGCCGGCTCACCGCACTGGTGGAGAAGCCGGCCCCGGGCAGCGCGCCCAGCAACCTCGCGGTCATCGGCCGCTATCTGCTGGACCCCGAGATCTTCGCCGTCCTGCGTGAGACCCCGCCCGGACGCGGCGGAGAGATCCAGCTGACCGACGCCCTGCACACGCTCGCGTCCCACGACTCCCACGGCCCCGTCCACGGGGTCGTGTTCGAGGGCCGCCGCTACGACACCGGCGACCGGGGCGACTACCTGCGGGCACAGGTCCAGCTGGCCGTTGAGCATCCCGAGCTCGGGCCCGCGTTCAGTAACTGGCTGCGCACGTACGCCACCGCGCTCTGACCCGCCGGGGCCCGGCGGCTCGCTGCCCGGCCGGGCAGCGAGGCCGGCGCCACCCGACGCCGGCCGCCGGCCCGCCCGGGCGCCCGCCATGACCGAAGGCCGCCCGGCCCGTTCACGGCCGCCGGCCGCCGGCCGCCGGCCCGCCCGGCACCGGGACGCTGCCCGGCCGCCGCGCCTTCCCCGGCGCCCAGAGGCATCCTGACGGCACAGGCCTGCACGGCCGGGAGCCTTGACGCCCGGCGGGGGCTGCACCCGAGGCCGGCTGCCGGATCGGTGCGCGGCGCGATGGTCTGCCGTTCGCGCATTCACGACAATGTGGCGCTGTCGGTGGCCGAAATGCGGAAGCGGCGCAACTCGCGCGCTGCCCGGCCGTCTCACTGCGTGTACCTGTACGTCTCAATGTCGAGGAGTGGGTCATGAAACGGTTGTGGGCAGCGGGCGCGGCGCTCGTGCTGGCGGGAGCGGGCCTGATGAGCGCGGCGGGGACGGCCGGCGCCGCGCCGCACCGGGCGGAGGCGCCAGCGCCGGCCACCGCCTGCTCGACCGTCTGGGGCAGCGGCGTCAAGTCGGCCACGGACGCGGACGCCAAGCCCCTGAGGAACATCACCACGAGCCGGACCACGTGCTACGACCGCATGGTTTTCGACATCAGCGGGGCCACGGGCAGGCTCGGCTATCACGTCGGCTATGTCGAGGCGTTCCATCAGGACGGCTCCGGTGACCCCATCCCGGTCCGCGGGGGCGCCATTCTCCAGATCTACCTCTCCGCACCCAGCTACGACCCGGTGACGCTCCGCCAGACCTACACCGGCAGGGCCGGGAAGCCGCTGCCGGGTGTGAATCTCACCGGGTACCAGACGTTCACGGACACCAGGTTCGGGGCGAGCTTCGAGGGACAGACGCAGGTCGGCCTCGGCGTCCGGGCCAGACTGCCCTTCCGGGTGCTCCAGTCGGGCGACAAACTGATCGTGGATGTGGCCCACAGGTGGTGACCCTCGCCGGCTGACGCCACGGGTCCCGGACAGATCACCCGATCCCGTCCGGGGCCGCTGCGGTGCTCCACCGGATACGGCACTGACGACCGGTGCGGCCACTGTTGGCGACGGAAGGCCCCGGGCCGCCGGACCAGGCCGCCCGCCGTCACCCGTACACGACGCTCACCTGCCGGAATCCGAGGGAGCGCAGCAGGCCCTCCAGCATGGACGCGGTGTTCTTCTCCGCCCGCGCGGTGAGCCCGCTGTCCTTCGCCGCCTCGCCGATGCGCTGTGCCGCGAGCCGGTTCACCGCGCGTTCGTCGGCGGGGTTGTCGGAGAACAGATCTCCGAGACGGTCCAGGAGCCCGCGCTGCTTGGACACCGCGTACGACCGTTCGGGGTCGAGGGCAGGCGCCCCCAGACGGGCGTGCGGAAGGCGGAGTGTGGCCGCCGTACGGTCCTTGTCGACACTGACGCTGTCCTGGCCGAGCGAGCCGAGATCCACGTACGCGCTGACGCTGCCCGCCCCCACGTACAGGGTGCGGGTGCCGCGGATCGCGTCCGGGAGGAACCTGGCGTCCTTCTCCAGGTCCACGACGATCTGGAAGTTGCCCGACGCTCCCTCGTAACGGTTCATGTCCTTGATGGACTTGAGCAGGGCGGGCCCCGACCGGTCCTTCGTCTCCTCGCCGAAGACGTCGTCGAATCCGGGCAGCAGACTGAAGCGTCCGGCGAGGACCACCACAACCAGGACCAGCAGCAGGGCGGCCGGCACGGACAGCCACCACGGCAGCCGCAGCCGGCGGGCGGCGCGCGGGCGCTCGGTATCGCAGGCAGGTGTCGTCACCCTCTTCGTGTGCCCCGGGCCGCACGCGGCACGCAGCGGACCGTCGGACGCGATACGCGTGGTACCCCTCGTCCCGGGGGAGGCGGCCGCCGGGCAAGGGCGGCCGGGCCGAAGTCCGGCCGCGGCGCCCGGTGTTCGGGTGCAGCCGGGGCTGCCCATGGCCGGGGGAGGAGCCGGCAGGGCGGTGAGGCTCCGAGGAACAGGGGGACACCGAGCATCATCACCGTTCGGGTTCCTCATACCTGTGCGGGCGTCATCGGATGAACCGGGGGAGCCATTTCGCTTTGTAGTCCGGGTGCCAGGCGTATTCGGCGGCCAGTTGGCGTACTGCGAAGCCGAGTCCGACGGCACGGCCGGAGGTGTAGTCGTCGTCCGGGCGGTCGGTGTCCCGGTCGGCCACTTCGGTGTACTCGCCGAGCAGGACGCGGCTGGTTTCGATGCGGGCCAGCGTGCGAGCCGGGTCCTGGAGCGCGATGTGCCGGTCGTAGCCGGCTCCTCTGACCGTGAACGCGATACCGGAGGTCCTGTCGTGGACCTCTCCGGGCACGTCGGCCGGGCACCTCCAGCTCGCGCCGCCGGCGTCCCGCGCGACCTGCTCCTCCTCGGTGAGCCGCGCCTCGATGAAGGCCACCATGTCTGTGTTGCCGGCCATGCGACGGTGCTTCCTCTCGTGACGTGCTGTGCGGTGACTGCCGGGGTCATTGTGGGGGACCGTGGACCTGGTGATCCAGTCGTCTCCCGCGCACGTCGACGGCCGGCGCAAGATGGCCAACAAGGGCGGCCGGCCAGTACCCGCTCGCGGTGCTGTCCGGCTGCGTCGTCTACGCCGGCCCGGGCCCTCGCCGCTGGACTTCCTGCCCCGCACCCCGGACGGCAAGCCGTTGCCCGGCAGCAGATCCGGTGGGTCTCGGATCGGGGTTGTTCGTGCTGGCTCCCTAGTCTCCGGGCCGGTGTGTGATCTTGATTCGGATGCGGTGTCCGTCTGCTCGCTGCTCGATGACTTCGACCTGTCCTGCTTCGGCGATTGCTTCGGCGACGGCGGCCAGGTGCTGCCGCTGGACCTGCTCGTGCCGGGTTCGCCACCGCAGGCGCAGCCACAGGGCCATCAGCACACAGGACTTGCCGGCAATGACGGAGACGATGGTGACAATGACCGTGGCTGTGTCCATGGGCGGTCACTCCTTGTTCAAGCGCGGCCCGAGCCCGCGGTGGGGCGCGGCGTGGGCCGTGAGTCGGAAAGGACGTCAGGGGCGGACCGGCCGACGCAGAGCAGCTCGGCCCGATGGGGCTGAGCGCGATCACGGTGACGTGGGAGGCAGGCCGGGGGTTCGGGCGGGTCGGTGGGTGAACGGCGGCCGGAGCACGCCCCGGAGCTCTTCCGGCTCTCGCGGGTTCGACGCGCACGGCGCATCGGGCCGAAGCGGCGCGGGGTGAGGAACTGGCTGGGCATGATGGGCTCGTACCTTTCCGTGCAGTGACTGCTCCGTTGAGTCACCACAACGGTGGGGCCCGGCCCGGCAGGTGCGTCAGCGGGATCAACCGGAAATCTTCGCGCGCCAGGGGGGAATCAACCGGGCGCGGGTTACGGGGGGAACAGCGTGGCCGAGCCGCCACCGCAGAAGGCGCGTAGGTATCGAGGCACGGGACGGCCGACGAACCCTGTCGACCCGGACCTGCCGGTGGAGGTCCGCAGCTGGGTGCAGGAAATGCGGGACCTGGTCATCTCCCCTCTGCACGCTCACGGGTGGCCGCTGGAGCGTCTTGCTCACGAGCTTGCGCGCCGGGTCCGCACCACCGGCGGTGACGGGCCGGCACCGGGCGAGAAGCCGAGGGGCGTGAGCAAGACGACGCTGCAGCGGTGGGTCGCGGGAGCCCGGCTCCCCACCCGCGACATCGTGCAGCACCTGGTCGATCTGGCGGCCGAACATCTCCCCGAGCCCCCGGGCCCGGCCGAGTACGAGGGGCTGTGGAAGAGCTACGAGACGGCTCTGGCCAAGAAGAAGCCCGTCCTGCACCAGTTCTACGTCCTGATGCGAGCCCGGGACGAGGCGCTGGCCCGGGCGGTGAGCGCCGAGGCTCGCAGTGCCCGCCTGACCGCGGACATGGAACGGGTGGAGCGGGAGCTCGCCGCCGTGCGCAACCAGCTGGACCGACAGCGTCAGGCCACCGACTCAGAACTCGGGACGCTCGGCAGGCGCCTTGGGCAGATGCAGGAGGAGTGCGCCCAAGCGCTGCGTACGGTCGAGGGCTTGCAGCACCAACTGGATGCTGCCTCCCGGGAGCTGACGGCGGCACGGCAGACGCTGATCGAGCGGGACGCCGAACTCGCCCGGTGGATCCAGGAAACCCGGCGCAGCGCCCTGTGGAGACGCATCTGGCGTCTTCGCCCGGCCCGCGGGCACGCGGCCGACGGGACGGACGTACTGGAGGACATCCTGGACGAGTACAACGCCGGCGCCCTGCCCGAGGCCCTTGTCCCCGGCCCGGGAACTACCTCCGGCCCCCTTCTGCCGGCCCCTGACAGCGGCACCCGCAGCAACCTGAAGAAGTACACCGGCTCCTTGGCGAGGAGCTGCGCCGGTGTGACACTGACTGCCGCGGTACCCGTGGTGGCCGGGGTGGGGGGAGCCGGATTCTCCAGCCTGCTCCCCATCCCCAACGCTGCCGGCCTGGCCGCGGGCTTTCTCGGGCTCCTGGCCAGCACGCTCGTCTTCTGCAGCTTGTTGGCAGTGCCGGGCTTCGCCGTCATGATGAGCCTTCTGGGCGACGACCTGGCAGAGCGGACACTCCCGCTGCTCGCCCGGGCCGTGGTGGGCACGTCTGTGCTCGTCTTCGTCCTTGGACTCGTGGAGCCGCAATGGCTGGGACCGCTGGGGGACTGGGCGAGGACTCTGGCCACCGCCGAGCAGACCTCCAACCCGTCCTGCATATCCGGCCCTTACCGGTACTGGTGCTGACTACCGTCGAACTCGAAGCGTTGCCTGCGCCCGGCTGTACCCCGATCTCGGACCCGCTACCACTGTCCAGATGCAGGGCGCTCGGCGGCCGGGACAGGCCTCCACGTCCCGGTCGGCAGCTTCCGAGGGCGGGGCCGCCTGCACCGGCCCCTGGGCACGCGCCACCGGGCAGGGCGGACCGAACCCGGCCGGGATGGGCCTGGGATGCTGTGGGCGGCGGAACCTGCCGACGTGGCCCGCTGCGGCCGCGGCTTGTCAGTGGTGATCGCGATGCTGGTGGACATGGACGAGTTGATGCGCGGCCGGGTGTACGGCGCCGACCATGAAGATCCCGATCCGGGCCCGCAACCGGGGCATGTCTACCGGGAGTTGGTGGCAGGTCCGCTGGACGGGCTGCTGCTGGACGTCACCGGCTGGAGCGCGGCAGAACTCGCCGCCGGCGCGGCACTGCGCACCGAGATCGGTGCGTTCGGGGCCGGCGGCAGAGCAACGTACGGGCCACGGGCCGGTGACGGGCGACTCTGGGACTGGACCGGTGACATCCGGTAAGCGCCGGGGCCGTCGGTGAGCAGGCGGCGCTCCCCGTACCCCGGGGCCGCCTCCTTCAGTTCGACGGCGCAGCCGGGGTTTGTGGCGCAGCCGGGGTTTGTGGCGGGGCCGGGGTTTGTGCCTCGTTCGGGGTGTGCGGCTGGGTGAGGCGTTGCGGGTCGCTCGGGGTGTGTGTCTGGTCCGGGGTGGGTGTCTGTTCCGGGGTGTGCGGGCGGGTGAGGTTGTGCGGATGGTCCGGGGATTGCGAGGGGGAGGGGGTTTGCGGCTGGCGCGGGGACAGCGTGTCCTCGTCCTTCGCCTTGCCCTTCTCTTTCTGCCTGCCCGTCTCCTTGCCGGTGGGCTCCTCGGGCGATCCGGGAGAGGACGGGGGCAGCACCGGGAACGGAGATCCGGGGGGGTGGTCCTTCGGACGGGGGACCTTCCGGTCATTGCTGCCGAGCAGGTCTCCGCTCGGGCGTTCGAACCACCCCTTGCGGTCCTGGTCGAACATGGTGACGGTCTTCATGGGCTTGCCGGCGGGTGTGACCGCAACGAGGCGGGAGGGCTGGAACGACGACCACTGCCGGCCGGTGTACGTCGGCGTGTCCTTGCCGGCGACGGGCCGGGCCAGGGGGTTGCCGCAGGCGCAGCGGACGCGCGGTACGCCGCGGTCGTCGACCAGCACGGCCGTGCCGGCCTGCAGGACCGCCTGGTAGTCGGCGGCCGCGCCGTTCTTGTACCCGTGGTTGGTGACCCGGGTGTCCCACTCCAGCCGAGCGGACGTCAGCGACCTCAGATAGGAGGGGATTTCGGGCTGCCGGATGCCCAGGGCGCCGGCGAAGGCCTTCCCTTTGCCCCTGTTCTGCGCAAGGAACTTGATCTGCTTCTCGACGTCGCAGCTCGCGACGCTCTGCGTGCCCCCGTACAGCCCGGGGTGCGAACCGCTGACCTCGAGGGAGCCGGTGCCGTTCACGTCGGCCGTCCACCTGCCACGGGTTGCCGGCGGGGCTCCGGCGCGCTCGGCTTCCCGCACGGTCGATGGGGTGAACGGATCGCGGTCGGCCGCCGAGGCGGGCTGGAGGAAGATCTCCCCGCCGCTCTTGTCCCCGCCCAGGAGTGTGAAGGAGAGGATGAGCCCCGTCACCACGACCACCGCAGTGCCGGCGCACACCAGGGTGCCGCGCGCCCGCCACCAGGACGACTGCCCCTCGTGGCGCCCGCCCGGGCCGCCCGGTTCGCCGGCGACGACCGGTGGGCCGGGAGGCCCTGGTGGGGGCGGAGGCCCCGGCGTCCCCGACGGCTGCACATGTGCCGGCCGGCCGGACGGACCGGACAGCGGACCGGACGGCGGGCCGGTGGGGCGCTCGGACGGAGGAGGTGGGGAACTCACGAAACTCTCCTCGAACTCGGGGCATCGGAAAATGACGATGATGCGGGGAGGGCCACCGCTCTGAGCGAGCCCACGTCTCAAGTAAGCCGAGGCCCCCGGATCGCGTCATGCCGCTGCTTTTCGGGACTTGACAGACGGCAGCGGTCGCGAGAGGCGCGACATGACCACCGGGCCGGGCCCGGGCGCGCCCGGCCGCCCGGCCATCGCCCCGGGACGCCGCAGGGCCTGCTGCACCGGTGCGGCGTCTGCCGCCACACGCTGCACGACGGGTGCGCCGGCGTACCGCGCTGTGTGCTGCCAGCGGTGACCGGGGTGGGTCCGGCTCCGCAAAGCCGCCGCTGGTCACGCAGGTGCCGGCCCCGGGCCGTGCGCAGTCACCTCGCACGGGCGCCCGAAGAGCACGGCTGCGTCCACGACGACGACGGACGCGTCCCGAGCCGCAGGCGCCGGGGGTTTTCGCACCGCACAAGATCAAGCGCTCAGTCAGGGCACCCGCGCCCTGCCCCGGTGGCCGGGCACGCCGCTTTCGCGAACCGGCCTGCGCGCGGTGACCGGTGGTCCTCTTCAGGGCGCTACGGCCGGTGCAGCAGCAGATAGTCCCCGGCATGTCCCTCACGACGGTAACCCCGGGCCATGGCCTGCTCGATCAGCCGGGCCTGCTGCTCGCTGCCGACAGGAAAGTCGCGCGGGGCGGTGGTGTCGACGATGATCCACTGCGGGTCGGGCCGGCTGCCCGGCAGGCCGAACTCGGTGACGGTGGTACGGCCCGACAGCTGGGGGACCAGGAGGTTGGAAGCCGCGACGGTGGCCCCGTCGGGGATGCGGGCCAGGAGCTGGCGTGCGGCCGCGACCCGGGCGGGGGTACGCCAGGTGCCCGGCTGGACGGCCTGGAACAGCGGGAACGGCGGCAGCAGCAGCGCGGTCACCACCGCGACCACGATCAGCGTATGCCGCAGCAGCCGCCGGCCGACGGGCTTGCGGACGAGGCCGTCGACCAGCGCCGCGAACACGACCGGCATCAGCACCGCGCTGTACTGGAAGCGGGTTTCCCAGTACAGAAAGTTGTCCGACGAGAAACGCCACAGCAGGGTGGGGGCGGCAGCCCATACCAGCGGCGACCTCAGGGCCATGAAGGCGGTGGGGGCCATCAGCAGCACCAGCGTGGTGGATTTGGGGTCGGGAGCGGCGACCAGGCCGACCGTCCAGCGGTAGACCAGCGACGCGAAGCCGCCGGACACCCCCGACACGTAGTCCAGGTAGGGGTAGTGCCCGGCGGGGTTGAAGGCGGGGATGACGACCAGGACCTCAAGGAGCGTGCCGGCAACGCCCGCGAGGGCGGTCGCCGTCCCAAGCCTGCGCCCGCCGCGCCACGCGATGAGCAGGCCGATGACCGCGACGGTCAGCCCGAGGTCCTCCTTCACCAGCAGCAGCCCCAGCGCCCACAGCGCAGCCGCCCGCAGCCGTCCCTGCCCCAGCGCGCACAGCGAGAACGACACGAGCGGCACGGCGAAGGCGATCTCGTGGAAGTCGAACCCGACCGCGGAGGCGATCCCCCAGGACAGGCCGTAGCCCAGGCCTACGATCCACGCGGCCGCCGGCCCCAGGGCCCGCAGCGCCCACCGGGACAGCGGCACCACGGCTGCCGCCATCAGCAGGGCCTGCGCCAGCAGCAGCACGTACGGGGAAGGCCACAGCCGGTAGAACGGGGCCAGCGTGGCCACGATGGGGGAGAAGTGGTCACCGAGCCCGATGTAGCCGGGCCCCTTCAGCTCCACCACCGGCAGGTGCCCGTGGGCGTACGAGCGCACCGTCTGCTCGAAGATTCCCAGGTCGTAGCCGGACGTCAGCATCCGCTGGTGCATCCGCACCGAGACGGCCGCGTACACGGCAGCAAGGAATCCCAGCAGGGCCCACGGCGACCAGCGGACCCACCCCCTGGCCGGCGACAGGTACCTCCGGCCGGCAGCAAGGACCTCGGCCAAACGGCCCTGCCCGCGGCGCGGCAGCCCCGGCTCAGCAGGCACGCCGGACCTCCCAGGCTCGGAAGCAGGCGCAGAGCAGCCGTGGCCGCTTCCCGGGTTCATCCGATCGTCAGCACCTCGGCCCGCGCAGATCCGACTGCCCCGCCGGGTAGGAAGACCCGGGCCGGCGCCTGCCGGAGGCATCGCGCAGGAATGACCACCCGGGCGGGCAGCCGCACGCCCCCGGGGCCGGCGAAGGGCGCCGTCGGAGCCTAACTGTTCGACCGGTGCACACCGGCCATTGCGGTTCTCGCGTGTTCGACGGCAGAGTCCCGGCCTGCGGTCGGGCGCGGGCGATGCGGCCGAGTTGCCCGGCATCATCAGTGCCGGCCTGCGTGAGCACATCCCGGTGCGCGACGTGCTGGATGGCAGCGGAGTTCGTGGATTACCGCGAGCCGGTACGGCCCGACCATCGTGTGCGGCACAGGGCACGTCGGCGGCTACCCGGTCGGTGTGCTGATCAACGACGGCTTTCTGTTCCCCGAAAACGCTCAGAAGGCCGCCGACTTCATCGCGCTCTGTGTGCAGCGCGAACATCAACGGCTTCATGGTGGGTGCCGAGTACGAGGCGGCCGGTATCGCCAAGCACGGTGCCTAGCTGGTCAACGCCGTCTCCTGGGCCAAGGTGCCCAGGTTCAGCGGCAGTTTCGGGGCCGGGAACTTCGCCAGGTGCGGCCGTTCGAGGGGGCCGCGGATGATGGCGATGTGGCCACTCGATGTGGAGTACGTGGCTGTCCACGCCGAGTTGCTCTCCCCCAACCTGACGCGCATCGAGCACACGGCGCGCGGGCCAGCGGGGCACGGCCGCCGATGCCTCGCGCCGGAGTCGGCACCGCTCCCTGTACCACCGCGTCCTGCCGCCGAGCGGGTGAAAGCGCTCAAGGGTCCGTGGAGTGGGCCGACTCACCGCACTCGGCCGGGGTACAGGAAGCTCATGGATGACGTCCTCTGGTGGGTCCTCGGCACGGTCGTCCTCGCCATGGCGATCGGTGCCGCCTGGTTGCTGTTCCGTGTGGTCAGGGCTCGCAGAGTGCTGCTCGATGCCGGAGTGCCGTTCAGGGACAAGGCCCTGTTCTGGACGGCCGTGCTCTACACCGTGTCGCCCGTCGACGTGCTGCCCGACCCGGTGTACCTCGACGACATCGGCGTCCTGATGCTTGCGCTCCGCGCCCTGCACGCGGCCGCTCGGCAGGAGACGCGGGAGAAGCACGGATGACGATGTCCTGACGGGGCATCCGATGCACGCACCCGAAGGACGCTGCCGCGCCCCGTGCCCGACGCGGTACGTCGTGGATGCAGTCGCTCAGACCGCCGTGTGCTGCAGCAAGTGGCGGACCGTGATGGTTGGAAGTGTCGTTCCCCGCTCCGGGCACCACCCCGGGCAGCAGGCCCTCCCCAGTCCGGTCGAGGGACAGCCTGCCCTCACCCGCCAGTTGCAGCACGACGGTGGGGATGAACGTCTTGGTGGTGCTGCCCAGACGCAGGTCGCCGGCGTCCGGAACCGGGCGGTGCGTGACCAGGTTCCCCACCCCGGAGCGGTCCGCGACCGTGCCACGCGGAGCCTCGAGGCGAACGCCGCTCCGGCGACCCCGGTATCCCGCAGCGCGTCGGCGTCACGCTGCCCACTCCACCTCGCGGCCAGGGGGAGACGCGGCTTGTTCGCAGCGGTGACCGCGACCACCGGGAGCAGGCCGAGACAGCCTTGCCCGAAGGCGCGAAGCGCCGGAGTTCGCTGCGCCTGCGCAGTGACGGTCAGACGGGCCGCTTCTGCCCCTCGATGTACTGGCGGATCACCGTCAGCGGTGCTCCGCCGCAGCTTCCGGCGGAGTAGGAGCGGGACCAGAACACCGACCCCATGCCGATGCGGTTGATACGGCCGGTGTACTCGGCGCGCAGGTACCGGGAGCTGACTCCCTTGCGGCTGTTGATCAGCTTGGACAGGGCAATCTTCGGCGGGTCGCACGGACAGGCAGTCGCGGGGTGCCTGCCGTGCCCCGGCCGTGTCGGAGGGTTTTGGCTTCTATCAGGGGCCCCTCCCGTCCGTCAAGTCCCGAAATGCAGGGTCATGACCGGTGTGCCCGGTTCAGGGCTTACTGGAGTCACGGGTTCACCGGAGCAGCCGGACCACCTGGAACCCCCATTCCCCCACACACACCAAGGAGACCACCATGATCCGCACCACTCGGACCCAGCGCCTGGCCGTCATCACCGCCACCACCGCCCTGGCCGCCGGAGGCGTCATGCTCTCCTCCACGGCCCAGGCCGCCCCGGCCCACACCGCCCCCACGACCACGATCAGCAACCACCACGATGACCACAAGGACTGGTCCAAGAAGAAGCACAAGCCCAAGAAGAGCACCAAGAAGACCACCGTCACCAAGCGCACCACGATCATCCGCCCTGACGGCACCGTCATCATCAAGGAGAAGACCAAGACCACCGAACGCAGCAAGGGTCTCCACAAGTCCAGCGCCCGCCTCGGCGACGACCGCACCACCAAGAACAGCCGCTGACCCCACGGCGACCATGTCTCCGGGCCGACGGACCACCACCGCCGGCCCGGAACGCTGCGCGGAGAGCCGGACGAGCAAACCGCCCATCACCAGGTTGACCAACGTCCCCGGGCAGTACACCTAGGACAGCCTCCCTTGTCGTGCTGGTGCGGGGGGGCCCGTTCATGGTCGAGGCCCTGGACCGACGGCCAGCCCGGCGGCTCTTTCGAGAAAATCGCAGCCGAGCACGGTCACACGGCACTGCCGGCTGACAAGGGCGCCCACCGCGGCCGCAGTCCGGTCTCGCGGCCCAAGAGTGCGCCGCACGACATCGTCCAGCATCGGGCCGGGGTGCTGCGGTGGAAGCCGGGGCTGGAGTCTTTGATCGTGCCGGCTTTCCTAGAGCAGGGCGAGCAGCCGGAGGGGATATTCACCTCCGGGAGTTACCGCCGACAGGAGGCAGGAGGCAACAGTCGTGCCGGGCCCGGAGGCTAGGAACCCCGTTTCGGGCCACGAAGAAAGTAACGGGGTGGCACCCCGGCACCTGTGCCGTTGTCGGGAGCAGGAGGTTGCCCGCGGCCCAGAGCGTTGATCCGCGGGCCTCACGATCATGCCCCGAGCCGGACGCTTCTGTCTCACGCTCGGCCGGATCAGGAAGACGGGACGTGATCAGGTGGCGGTGGGCCAGGAGCGCAGCAGTGCGGCGATCTGCGCGGCGGTGCAGGAAGGGTCAAGGAGCAGGTCCCGCAGGGCGATTGCGTCGTCGCGGGTGGGTTTGGCGGGGATGCCGGCGGCTTCCAGATACATGACGCCGGTGGCAGCCGCGACGGCCATGTTGGAGCGCTCGAGCCAGCGGCACCGCCCCAAGGTGTGCACCAGTGCGGCAGCTTTGGCGTAGGGGCCATCGTAGACGGGTTGTTCGAACAACTCGGCTCGGTGGCGCGCGACGGCGGATACAGGGACTCCGTAGTCGTCGGGGGCGGGGTCGTGCGCGCCGGCCACCTCGGCGACCTGCAGGATCCAGGGGACGTCGATGTGCAGTTCCATCAGGCGGCGCAGACTCCCGCAGAAGTCTGCTGGGCGTCCTCGGCCTCGTCGAAGACGTCCTGGTGCTCGGCAAGGAAGCGGGCGGCCGCATCCACCGCGCGGGCGCGCAGGCCGCTGGCATCGTCCTGCACGAGGCGCGCCAGGTAGTCCCCGATGCTCAGACCGAGGTCTGCGGCCCGCTGTTTTGCGAGTTCCGCGACGTCCTGATCGACGCGTGCGCCCAGCTGTGTCTTCGCCATACGCAAATGGTAACATCTGTTACCAGGCTGGGGGTACCTGCAGTCCGCGCATGTGGCGTCGCCGGTCGGCCCGCATCGGCCAGCGCGGTCTTCCGGGCACGCCGTGGATGTCGCTCAGACCGGCCTGAGGGCTGCGGTCGTGCACGGCCACCTCGATGCTGTCCGGGTGCGCGGTCAGGTCCAGGGTGCAGGTGCCGCCGCCGTGACGCAGGGCGTTGGTGACGAGCTCCGAAACGACCAGGACCACGGTGTCGGCGGCCTCGGCTGCAATCGCCGGTACGAGAGCTTCGAGGAAGTCCCGGGCGCTGTCGCGTGCGTCGGCGACGGATGTCGCGGAGCGGAGGGTTGCGACGTTGACGCTCATCGGGTCCATCAGGTCACTCTGGTCTCTGGATCGTCAATGCCCGGTCCTGTTTGCCCGGGACCTGTGCCCCGGCCTGCGGCCCCTCAACCCGGCTTGCTCCCGCCCTCCATCGCTGTTCGAGGTCGATTACCTCACCGCCGAACACGCGAAAATCTATGTCGGCCGGAGTAGACATTGGGCGGAGGTGTCGTTATGTTTTCTCTCGTAGCCCAGAGAGACCGCAGAGCCCGGCAGAGACGAACTGCCGGGCAGCAGTACCCGCAGTTGCAGTTCGCAGGACGGTGCGGTGGTGGAGTTCCGAAGCCAGGGTTGTCGCAGGAAGGCGACGGGACTGACGACCGGACCGGGTGGCCCGCAGTGATCAGGGGCCGCCGTGAGCAGGACCGCAGTTAACGCAGTGGCAGTACCCGCAAGTGCAGTTCGCAGTACCCAGCAGTGAAGTCAGTGAGCAGCACCTCGGTGAAGGCGTCGGCTGCGGACGCGCGCACCGGGAGGTTCGGCAGTGGGGTTCTAAGCCAGAGCAGACGCAAGAGAGGCGACGGGGCTGGCTGTCGAAGAGTGGCGCTCTCGCAGGCCACTGAGCAGTTCGCATCACCAGCAGTACGCAGGAGAGCAGTACCAGCAGTACGCAGTCCCCGCTTGGTAAGCAGTTATCACCGAGGGAAGAACGGAGGAACCCGCGCCATCAGGATCGCCCGGGCGGAAGTCATGAGCCCGGGTACCGCAGGACATCGATAGTGAGGTGGTCTCCGGTCAAGCAACCGCGATCCCCGCATTCCCCGTCCTCTCCCGGGCGGGCGTGCGGACACAGAAGGCCGGCGCAGTACCAGGGCCGGCAGATGGTGTAGCAGTTCCTTCGGGGCCCTGGTGCCATAACGGCACCAGGGCCCCTCCACGCGTTCCACAGAGAGGTGCAATGACAGCAGACGACTCGTACGGCCGTCTCGACGACGACGACTACCCCGCCTACACCATGGGCCGGGCCGCCGAGATGCTCGGCACCACCCAGGGCTTCCTCCGCGCCATCGGCGAAGCCCGCCTCATCACCCCGCTCCGCTCCGCAGGCGGACACCGCCGCTACTCCCGCTACCAGCTGCGTATCGCGGCCCGCGCCCGGGAACTCGTCGACCAGGGCACCCCCATCGAGGCCGCCTGCCGCATCATCATCCTCGAAGACCAGCTCGAAGAAGCCCAGCGCATCAACGCCGAATACCGCCGCGGTGTCGAGCCGCGCAGCACGGCGGACACCTGATCCGTCGCCAGTCAGAAAGCCGGCAGGGCGTATCCCTTGACCGCGCACGGCCGACGGCAGAATGACGGCCCGGCCGGCCGCAGCCCGCAGGAAGGGCTCCGACCATGTCATCGTCGGAGCCCCTTGTCAGTTCAGACCCCGCCCTGGGCCACTACTGCCGGCCCGCCCCGTTTCTGCCTGGAACCGGTCATGCGGCCCGGGTGAGTTCCGCGCGGCCGAACAGCAGGGCGTACCCGGACGGGAGCTGGGCGAGGACGCGGTCCAGGAGGCCGGGGCCGGCCAGGTGGGCGACGACGGCGAGGACGGCTCCGGTGTCCCAGCGCCCGGTGGCAGGGGTGCCGCCTGTGCGGGTGGCCAGGTCCTTGACGAAAGCCCAGCCGGTGAGCGGTTGACGGTCGGGAATCTGGCTGGTGAATTCGAGGGCGGCCTCGGCGGGGAGGCAGGCGGCGAGGTCGGCGCGTTCGTCGCCGGTGAGCTGACGGCCCAGGGCCGCCAGCACCGCACGCGTGACGTCCTCGGCCCGCTCCCGGCTGGGATACGCGCCTTCGTACCGGATCCTTTCCACCATCTGGTGAAACGTCATGCCGGGCCGGGCAGCGGCCGGTTCACGCAGCGGAAGCATCGGAGGCTGGTTGCCTTTCTCGTCCAAGGGCGTTTTCGCCGGCGGGGAGGGCCGGCCGGGTGAGCGTCGGCCGGCCCTGCTGATGGTGCGAGCGGGTCACGCTTTTCTGGGCTCAGGTGTGCTGGGGGCGGCCGAAGAGGAGGTCGTAGCCCGGTGGGAGCTGAAGCAGGATGCGGCGGGTGAGTTCCTCGCCCGCCGCATCGGCGGTCACACTCAGCACGGCGCTGACGTCCCAGGCCGCGGTCCGTTCGGTGGCTCCCTCGATCCACGCCGCAGTAGCCCGCAGGAACCGCTCCGGCGCGAGCGGCTCGGTGGCCTGCAGCGGATTGAGCAGAACCAGGGCGAAGGTCTCCGGGAGCCTGGCAGCCAGCTCCGCCCGGACCTCACCCACCAGATGCGCGCCCAGCAGCGCCAAAACCGTACGCGCAGCCCGCTCGGCTTCCTGGGGTGTGGCGTACTCGCCGCGTTCCTGCACGTGATCGAGGAATGCTTCCCATCGCATAGCCACCACTGCCCCCTTTTGCATCGTGGTGCGAAGGACGGAGTGCGGAGGACGGGACCAGAGGGGGAGATCGATGCCCGTCCTCCGCCGTCGGAGCGGTCGAGAAACCGCTTCCTCAGCCGCTGATCTGCTTGTGCTCGGACTCCCCGCCGATCGCAATCTTGCGGGGCTTGGCGCGCTCGGCGATCGGGATGCGCAGGGTCAGCACCCCTGCCTCGTAGTCGGCCGTGATGCGCTCGGTGTCCAGGGTGTCGGCCAGCACCAGCTGGCGGGAGAAGACGCCCAGCGGCCGCTCGGAGAGCTCCAACTGCACGTCGTCCGCCTTCACGACCGGGCGGCGCTCGGCCTTGACGGTGAGCATGTTCCGCTCGACATCGATGTCGATCGCGTCCTTCGCGACACCGGGCAGGTCGAGGGCGATCACGTACTCCTCACCCTCCCGGTAGGCATCCATCGGCATTGCCGAGGGCCTGGTCCAGGTGCCGGTCACCCCCGTCAGCTGCTGAGCGAGCCGGTCGAGTTCGCGGAACGGGTCAGTGCGCATCAACATCGCGAAAACACCTCCACAGGTCTGGCAGGAACTGCCAATGCGCTTCGTCTGACACCGTTGTAACATGTCATCCAAACGATGACAAGAGACACGTCATCCAAAGGGTGACACTCCTGAAAGGGCCTCCATGACCGCTTCCTCCGCGCCCCGTGACCCCACCCCGTTCTTCGCCGCCGCGGCAGCGCTGAACACGATCGACCAGGCCGTCCGCACCGCCCAGAGCGGAACCGGAACGCACCCGCAGGACGGGCAGGCCAGTGCGGACCAGGCCCTGGCCGCACTCCTCCTCCTGCGTGAACTGCGCGACCAGCTCGCAGGATGGGAACCCGGCCTGATCGAGGCAGCCCGGGCAGCGGGCTCCAGCTGGGCGGACCTGGCCCATCCCCTGGGCGTCGCCAGCCGCCAAGCCGCAGAGCGGCGCTACCTGCGTGTCCGCCCCGGAGCCCCCGGCGCCACCGGCGAACAACGCGTACAGGCCACCCGCAGCCGCCGCGCCGCCGACCGCACCGTCACCGCCTGGGCCCGGACCAACGCCGCCGACCTACGCCAACTCGCCGGTCAAATCACCGCCCTCACCGACCTCCCCGCCCCGGCCCACGCCCCCCTGGCCCGTCTCGCCGAAGCCCTCGCCGACAACGACGCCGCCAACCTCATCGGCCCACTCGCTGACACCCACACCCATCTCAAGGCCAACCACCCCGACCTCGCAGCCCGCATCGACACCATCACCCACAACGCCGACCGGCTCCGCCAGGCCGACAGCGACCACCGCTGAACCACCCACCTGACATCCGGCACGGGGACCCGGATACCACTATCACTGTCGGTGATCGTGGAGATGGTCTGCTTGGACACCTGAGCCCCGTAGACCTCGGCCAGATGCGCGGAGATCTCCCCGTGGGTGAGGCCCTTCGCGGACAAGGAGAGCACCAGGGGGCACGGCGGGTGGCATCAGGCGGTTGCAAACGGGGGTTGGACGCCCCGGGTGAGTAGCCGGTGAAGGCCCACAGTGCGTCGCCGACGGTGGCGAAGAGCGGCAGGCGAATAAAAAGTTCCTTGACCGCGGAATACGTAGAGGGGATGTGTTTAGGTTGGCAACCCGCCCACAAGACCCCTGACTTGGGCGATCGCAGCGATGACCTGTAGGTGCACCGCAGTTCGGGTGTGTTTGGTGGGGTGGTTCACCTGGGAGGTGAACACCTGGGACCGGTGGCTGTGGTGCTCTGCGGGTGTTGGTCACGTTCGGTGCGTGGACAGATCGTTCGTGGCTGAACGTGGCCCCATGGGTGTCAACTGACCTGTCCAGGCGGGTGGTTGTCGATTCCCGAAATGCGCAGCCGCGTCGTCTCGTGGTCAGGAATGGGACAGGTGGTGGGGGAGTCGAGTGAGGATGAGGCGGGCATCGGCGCGGACGTTGCACTCGCTGACGATGCGGCGGTACTGGTGAAGCTGCCCAGTTCTAGGGCGTGTTTCAAAAGCGTCGGCCAGTCACCGATGTCATCGTCCGCTACGAGGCCATAGCGTGCTCTGACACGCCAACATGCACCGATGCTATGTTCCCATCGCGGATCGAACGGCAGTTGCTGGGCACGGGGGCTGGGGTGGCTTTGCTGGAAGCGCTGATCGCGACCGCTACGGGAGCGGCCTCGGCGACCGTGGGAGTGCTGGTAGGCGGGGTCGTCACCAGACGAGGCCAGGACCACCAGTGGTCGCGGGATCAGCAGCTGGTTGCTTACCAGGAACTCCTCAGCCACTACGCCAAGTTCACGATGGTGATCAAGCGCGCACACGCCGACCGTTGCGGCTGGGACTACGACTGGGCCGAATGGAGCGCCGTTCTGACGCGGGTCAGCTTGGTCGCTCCCGCAGAGGTTGCGGCAGAGGTCGACAGCTTTGGTCAGTCGGTCGACCGCTTCTTGGACCGCGTCGCGCGAGAAGTCGATCCGGTCCGTACGCCACTCGGCGAAGAGGAGTTCCGGGAGGCCAGCGCGGAGGTGGCTCAGGCGCAGATGCGTCTGGTCAATGCGATGCGGCGGTCGCTGGGAGGGAGACGGAAGGCGCTGACCTTCTGGATTGGAGGGTCACACGCTGGCCCATAGATTCGCGGATCGTTGTAACGATCACAGCCATTCGTTGATGACGATGGTGACCGTGGCCTCGTAGCGGACCGCCAGCTTGTCGTACCTCGTGGCCACGGCTCGATGACGCTTGAGGCGGTTGATCCCGCACTCGATCGCGTGGCGCTCGCGGTAGTCGGCCTTATCGAACTTCGGCGGGCGACCGCCGCAGGCACCGAGCTTCTTGCGGTTGCGGATCTGGTCGGTCTTCTCTGGAATCGTGCAGCGGATCCCGCGTCTGCGCAGGTAGTCGCGGTTGGCTCGGGACCCGTAGGCCTTGTCTGCCCGCACCCGGTCCGGTCTGCGGCGCGGTCTGCCGACGCCTACGCGGGGCACCTGGATGCGCTCCAGGACTGGCTGGAACTGGGGACTGTCGTGCCACTGGCCAGCGGTGACCAGGAAGGAGAGCGGCTTCTGTCCGTGCTCGACCGCCAGATGTACCTTCGTGGTCAGTCCACCGCGTGAGCGTCCGAGCCCGTGGTCGGCGGGCTCGACCACGACTCCGCCTGGTTTGTCCCGCTGCAGGTCCCTTTTACGGGCGCCGGCCGCATGCTGATGCGCCCGCGCGACCGTGGAGTCCACGCTCACATCCCAGGTGATCAGGCCTTTCGCGTCGGCCTGGGCCTGCAACTGGGTGAGGATCCGGCTCCAGGTGCCGTCGCGCTGCCAGCGTCGGAAGAGACCGTAAACGGTCTCCCACTCTCCATAGCGTGCGGGAACGTCGCGCCAGGGCGCACCAGTCCGCGTCCGCCAGCGTATGCCGTTGATCAGCTGCCGCTTGGACCAAACCGGAGGCCGCCCTGGCTTCTTGCCCACCGGCAACAGCGGCTCCAGCCTGGCCCATTGCTCGCTCGTCAGATCTCCACGCCCCACGAGTGGATCATGACAGACCTTGATCCACTTATGAAACAGGCCCTAGTTTGCAGGCGCAGGGTGACGGTGCCTTCGCCGATGCCCCGGCGGGGGCCGTCCTGTTCGGTGTAGAGGCGGTAGAGAGTGTTGGGCCAGTGGCCGGGGTCGGGGTCCTGCCGCCCATAAATGGATCAGATACTCCGGCCGGGACACGTGCGTGTTCTTGAAGGCTGGTCTTGAGGTCTGAGTGGCTGGATGGGCGATGTCTCACCCAGACCTTCATCTGACCATCATTCCGCTCAGCGGCCGCCGCTGGTGGCGAGGGCGCTGATGAGCGTCTGGCGGAGCTGCGTCGTGCGGCGTGGTCGATTCCGGCGAAGACTTCCGCCTCGACGGCTGCCGCGAGGGCGTCTGCCTGTTCCAGGAGTCGCGTGCCGGTGTCGGTGAGGGTGATGCTCTGCCGCCGGCGGTCGCGCGGGTCTCGCCGGCGCTCCAGCAGGCCGCGCTGTTCGAGCTCGTCCATCAGGGTCACCACGATCGCGGGCAGCACGCCGAGAGCAGTGGCCAGTTCCAGTTGGGCCACCAAGGCCTTCGTCTGTCGTACTCCGAAGCCCTCTGGGCCGAGACGCGTGCCTGCGGTGTGGATGTGCTGGCCCTGTGCCCCGGTGCGACCCAGACCTCGTTCTTCGACGTCGTGGGCACCGACGCGGGGTCTGTCGGCAAGCGGCAGACCCCGCAGCAGGTCGTGGCCACCGGCCTGCGTGCCCTCGCCCGCCGTCGGCCATCCGTCGTCAGCGGCCGCGCCAATGCCCTGCTGGCCAAACTGCCCCGGCTGTTCCCGCGAGTGGTCAGCGTCAAGGTGGCGGGAGGCAGCCTGCGCCCCGCCAAAGCAGCGTGACCGCGCCCGGCCGGACTCACGCGCGGCGTAGGCCACCACGCATGCCTTCGGGCTGGCCACCACGGGAGACCACGCCCACCTGGCGAGGCATCTACTAGGCGATAAAGGGCAATCCGCCCTCATTGAACGCCCTCTGAGCGGGCGGCAAGCGCAACGAAGGGCGTGGCAAGAAGTGCACACTTCCGTAAGCTGGTGTGCATGACTGATATGACCTACTCGATTGTGGAAGCCCGTGCCCGACTGGGTGCCATCGCGCGCGAGGTCAGCGCCACCCGTGAGCCGGTCGCCATCACCGATCACGGACAGACCATCGCGGTACTGATCAGCCCCGCCGACGCCCTGGAGCTGCAGGAGATGCGGGCGCTGGCCGCCTACCGCGCGCGCCAGGCCCGGGGCGAGAGCGCAGGCGTCCCGCACGACGAGGCGTACCGCCGCGTGTTCGGCGGAGCTGAGGCGTGAGCTACGAGGTCATCTGGGAGCCGGAGGCCCTCGCCCAGGCGGAGCGGTTTGCCAAGGACGATCCCGCCGGGGTGCGGCAGGTGTTCGCCGCCGTCGATCGCCTCGCTGACGAACCGCGGCCCGAGGGCGCGTTCGGCAGTACCGACGTGCTGCGCATCCACGTCGGGATCTACCGCGTGATGTACGAGATCAGCGACCAGCAGGTCCGCGTCAGCGTCATCCACCTCGGCCGCCTGCGCTGAACGCCCGAGGGGGGCGGCCTCGTCCGTGAGGCCCCTCTTTCGCGTTTTGTTCCCCGGCTCAGAACAGGAGAGGGGGCGGGGCTGGAAGGAGTAACCGGTCCCTTTGACCCGGCGTGCTCGATACGGGGCGACCACACGAGGCGAACCGCGGGTTCTTCACGGGCGCCGGCGCGGCTTCTGGTCTTCGCTGCTGTTCGCTGGACAGGTCAGCCGTTGGTCCAGTCGCGGAGTTGACGGGCGATGCGGGGGACGCCGAGTACGCCTTGGGCGGCGTCGCGGACGAGGGCGAGGGCGTCCTTGGGCTCGTAGGTGAGGTGGCGTCCGTTGAGGGCGAGGTAGGCCTCGGTGGAGTGCCAGGCGAACGCCTCGTTCGAGTGTTCCAGGCAGGGGAGCTTGGCCAGGGTCTGCAGCAGGGCGGCGGCCTTGAGGTTCAGGGTGGCGTAGATGTCGCGTTCCATGGCGCGGGCGTTGACCCGCGCCACCGCCGCGTACAGCGGGCCGAGGTCGTCGACCTGCGGGTCACCGGGCAGGAGCTCGGCGGCGTGGAGCAGGTAGGCGACGTCGAGCAAAAGCGGTTCGGGTTCGGGCTGACTCACGCGGCCCGGCCCTGCTCCGACTGCTCCAACTCGGCGAAAGCCTGCTGCTCGGCGGCCCGCTGCTCCGCCGAGGGGTCGGTGGTGCTGGGCTCGGCGGCGAACACCGCGCCGCTGCGCGCCATCGACGCCCGGAAGCTGTCGAGGAAGCGGCCTTCGACGGCGGTGGCGCGGTCGTAGGCGGCGGAGAGGATGTACTCCTGCATGCTCACCCCTTCCTGCCGGGCGGCGGCGGCGATCGCGGCCCGCTGCTCGGGGTCGGGGAAACGCAGGTTCATGGCCTTCTGCTCCGTCATGACACCAACGGTACCAGCGGTACCACGCCGGGCCCAGGGTGTTTCCCGGAGCCACCCCGTGACCCGCCGCGCCCTGTGGTTCGCAGACGGGGGAGCGCATGCAACGTCTGGGATTCAACGGTGGAAGGGCGGGCGGACCGCCCGTTTCGTAGCCGGGGGTGTGGCTCGTAGCGTCGTGGGAGTGCCTGGACAGGCCGGGCGACCGGGTGCGAGGAGCTGGCGGGATGGGACGCATCAGCATCGGCAGTGATCGTCTGGGGCGGCTTCTGCCGGGTGGCGCCGGGGGATACGGGCGGTCGTATCAGCAGGCGTACGCCGAGATCGCGGCCACGCACCGGGCCCGGCCGGTGGGGGAGATCCTCCCCATGCTGCGCCGGGCCGCGGACGTCGCGTTGCTGGGGTTTCACGGAATCGGAGCTGCTGGAGCAGGCGCGGTGCGCTGCGCCGTTCGTGCTGTTCGGCGGTACGGTCCGCTTCCTCCGGGCCCCGGCCCGCGCTGACCGAACTGGTGTCGTGGGCGTGACCGCTGTCAGTGGTCGGGGGAAAGATTCCGATCATGACCATGACTGGGCCCTGCCCGCTTCACTGGTGGACACCCATCGTGTCGATCTGACCGACAGGTGGGCGTTCATGACGCACCACGTCGTGGCGACGCCGGCCGGGGACACGTACGCGCTGTCCGGGGCACGGCGCTACCGCGCGGAGGCCGTTGGCTCGACTGACCCCGCCGAGCAGAACTTCGGCTACCAGATGATCACCCGATACGCCCCCGACGGAACACCCACCGCCACCGCCCTGTTCGGGCAGCCGCGGCCGGACGGCAGCGCGTCGGCGATCGCGGAGGGAGAGGACGTGAACGTGGCGGTCCTCCCGGACGGGACGGTGGCTGTCAGCTCGACGCCGGGAAGCACCCACCTGATCTCCTCCGATCTGAGCCGGGTCCTGGCGTCCTGGCCGCTGCCCTGGGGCTGAGAGGAGGAGAAGGCGAGGACGGGCGATCCCTACGCCGCGTCGATAGCTGTCCCACCCTCGGGCCGCCTGCTGTGCAGACGTCCGAGTACGGGCTGAGCAACTGGGCCGGAGCGCACCTCAACGTCATCGCCCTCTCCGAACCCGGCAGCAGTCTTACCCCCGGCTCCAAGACCCCACTGCGGGCCCTCGCGACCCATGACTCGCGCACCGCCCGGCAGACCGACGCCGACCAGTACCCCCACGTCCGCTTCCGCAACGCGCCGGTGGGGCGCGGCAACCGCCCTTCGCCCTCGCTGACCGAGGTCCTGTCCAAGGACTCCCACAGCCCCTACGACTACCTCGACTCCACGATGGGCCGGCCGGCGCTGCTGGGCGACGACCTGCTCGTCGTCCCGGTCTTCGGAAAGATCTACCGTTCGGGCAACCGGGGCCAGGTCTTCTCCCTCGTGCGCTTCGACGACCAGGGAGCGGTGCGGGGCCCTCTGGAGGGGCTGGACCTGTACAAGGACAGCCCGTTCACCGGCTTCTGCTTCACCGTGGTGGCCGATCCGCACCGCGCGCGAGCCTTCCACCTCAACCGCTACGGCCTGTACGCGTGGAGCGCCGACGGCCGGCTGCGGTCCAGGATGTCCACCGAGGACAAGCCGTTCAAGGCCCTCACGCACTTCGCTCTGCTGCAGTGCACGCCCGCCGGCGAACTCCTCCTCGCCCACCGCAAGCAAAACCTGCTGCTCCGCGTGCCGGTGCCGGAGAACCTCGACGGCTTGACGGCCGCGGTGGAGGCCGCCCTGAAGGGCTACGGGACCGGGCGTACCGCGCTGAAGAAGCAGTGCAACCCGGTGAACTGGCACTGGGTGGATAACTCCGCCCAGGTGCACCACCTCTGAGACGCCCCCAGTGTTCTAGTCGGCACCACCACCCCTATGGCCGGGAGGTGGCGTCCGTACCGCCGCTGGCGGCCCGTGGTGGCTGCGGCGTCCGCTCGAGCTGGTACGCCTGGTACTGCGCGACGACGCGCAGCTTGTATAGGCGGGAGAGATTCGGCAGCGGCTCAGGCACCGGGGTGCGGTTCTGTGTGCAGGGCTGGGCTTCGCCGCGGACGCGGCCGAGCACGGCGCAGGCGGGCGGCGAGTCGGATCGACCCGTGGTTGAACGGCTGGCCGAGCGTGGTCGGCACTGGCCTGCGTGGTGTCGGCCAAATTTGCCGGGGGTGAACCGGCGGCGCTGTGGGTCCGTATTTACCTGGACAGCGGCGCGGGCTCGCCGCACAAGGCCTTGACGAGGAAGGACGCGATGACGCTGCGGTGGAGTGAACGGGCGGCCTGTCGTAGTGCGGATCCGGAGGAGTTGTTTGCCAAGGCACCGCAGCAGAAGAAGGCCAAGGCGGTCTGTGTCGCGTGTCCGGTACGGATCGAGTGTCTGGCCGAAGCGCTGGACAGCCGGGTCGCGTTCGGGGTGTGGGGCGGCATGACGGAGCGGGAACGCCGCACGCTGCTGCGCCGTAAGCCTGGTGTCACCTCCTGGCGCAGCGTGCTGGAGGGCGCTCGGCGCGCACACGAACGCCCACGCGCCGGCTGACCGCCCGCCGGTCTACCGGCTACCAGCGGGGTGTGTCTGGCCGGTTGCGCGGTCGTCTCCGCCGCCCTGCCGGCCGCCGCCGCAAGGCTGCGTCCGGGGTAGCCCGCCCGCTCCGTTCCTGTCGCGGAGGCCGGCCGCTGTCCTCCTCCTCGGGTGCGCGGCGGGTACGGGGCGCGGCGCCTTCGCGAGCGGCTGCCGCATCCGCTGGATGGTCCGCCGCCACCCGCCAGGGTGCTGCTCGCCCGGGTCGCAGCAGCCGGTGACCTGGGGGACCCAGGCGCGCTGCGGGAGGCACTGCACTGGTTCGGAATGCGTCGGCGGGGCCCGCTCGCCCAGTTGGGCCGCCTCGCACCCACCCCGACCTCCCGGGCCCGGATGCTGACGGCTCCGGGGATTGAGAGACTGCCCGCCGCACTGGCCTCTGGAAAGGGTGGACGGCCTGCACCCCCGAGGTTGCAAACCGCCTTGTAATGACAAGGCTCTGGTCCGAGGAACTGTGGCTGGGGGAGGCCAAGAGCAACGACTCTCTCGGCCTCGGCGACGGCGTCGCTGCACCAAGATCGGTTCCCACGGGTCGTCTTCACGTTCAATGGCTGCACGGAGGATGGCCGCGCACGACTCCCCACCCCCATGGCCGCTTCGACGCCCCTCGCGGTCAGCAGGCGGCTGTCACCGCCCAACGGCAACATCCTCGAGATCGGAACCCTGTACGGTGTTCGCCTCCGCCCTGGTGCGGATGGTTCACCGGGCCCGACGAAGCCCAAGCCTGAGCCGAAATCCAGGCCTGAACCCACGGTCCGTCTCACGGGGCTGACTTCTGCATCGGCGCTGAGCGCGGACCGACGCTTGTTGGCGTAACAGCTCCTCGGCCGGGGCTGAGCACGTTCGTGTGTATGGCGACCAACTTGGTGCTGTACTGCGGCCCGTCGGGTTTCAGTCGCTCGCCCCTGCAGGGCTCCCGCCTCCGACCCTGATGGGTGGGGCAGCGCCGACGATGAAAGGATTTTCGAAAACCGAGCTAACTCGCGCTTTAGATCTGAATCTCGAAGTAATGCCAACTCCAAGTTAATTCATCTTATGTGATTAAAGGTCACGGTGTGGTGTCGGTGTGTCGCGCTCGTTGTAGTCGAGTTGATGCCGGATGTTCTTCCTCCGCATGTGCGTGTGGCGGTTCGTACCCCTTCTGAGCTGCGTTTTTATGGAGCGGGGGCTGGAGGTTGCGGGGCTCGGATGCGACCGCCCACGGCGACAAACGCTGATGGTCCAGGCGTTGTATAGGGTGAGTCCGTACTTCCCCCCGTGGTCGGTTGTCTACGGCCGTGTCAGCCGGACACGAGAGGGGAGGGACAGCAGATGGAGATCCTTCCGGCGGACCCTGAGCCGCAGGAGGGTGATCAATACACCGGAGGGACGTAGTTCCGGATCTGGCTGCTTCGGCAACCAGAAAGCCCCCCCGCGGCAACGGGGAGGCTCTGGTGTGGCGCTCGCCGCTCTGCAACGGGAGACTCCGTGTCCTTAGCTCTGGCTGGCACCGGGCAGGGACCGGGGTCTCTTGTGTTATCCAACGCCTGTCGGCACCGCTTGGCGGGTCGACAGGACTAACTTGGACGCACAGCGAGGCAAGGAGGCGCGCCGCGTCCACTAAGTTGTGAAGGCCAGCAGCTCAGGCCTGTTCGCCAACTCAAGTTCGCGTCACCCCGCCTAACGAGCGAGCCAGTAAAATGTATCGCGCTGATGGGGGGAGGATGCGATGGCGCGAGGCGTGGCAGTTAAGTTCAGCGGCAAACGCATGCAGAAGATGCGAGAAGAGGCAGACGGCGGTCGGGGTATGAGCCGCGCTCAACTGGCCCAGAAGATTTCCGTGACGGAGCGGCTGATCCTGGCCTACGAGACCACAGACCGCCGTCCGGATCCCCAGCGGATCAAGGAGCTGGCAGATGCGCTGGGCGTTGCTCCGCTCGCATTCACGGTGGACGCTAAAGAGACCTGGACGCTCGCAGAACTGCGCAGCGCCAGTGGCTGGCGTGCCGCGGACCTCAGCCAGAAGCTGGGCGTCTCGCTGCGCAGCTACCGCCGTGTCGAGGCAGAAGGACTCGTGCACCCCAAGCAGTACGGCCTGCTGGCCGAACTGGCCGCCTGCTTAGAGGTGGACCTTCAGGACCTCGACACCTACCTGGGCAACATCCCGGAGGTCCAGCACCGCTTGAGCGCCGCTGCCGAGCACCTCGAGGCGCTGCTCACGCGATACATCCGTCCTGGCCTGTTGACCACCCCCACGGCGGAGGAACCGGAAGCCATCGCACTCGCGGCCCTGTACGCACGCCCTGCCCTCACCATCGCACGGATCGTGGCACACGAGGTGACGCGGATTCGTGGAGCCATGCGGCGGCTGATCAACTTCTCCGCCGCCGCTGACTACGGCGCCAGTGCCGCGGAACAGGCAGGTGCCCGCAAGGCGGTGCAGGACCAGAAGCGCCGGATCAAGGGTGTCCGCAGGTCTCTTCCTGCACGGATGGACTCCTTCTTCAGGTGCCAGCTACCCGCGGAAGCCTGGCGCGCGCTGGCGGTGCTGCAGACCATGAGGAATCTCGGCCCGTGGCTCTCCCCGGAACAGGTGAGCATCGAGCCGGCCGTCATGGCCTGTCTCCCGCCCAACCTCTGCAGCATGCGGGCTGTGGGTTCACGGGAGTACTTTCAAGTCAGCCCGCAAGGCGCCTCGTACGTCGCACGGTTCCGGTCCTGGTACGACGCGCTGTACCCGAGCGTCGGAGCCGCGCTCGCCGAACAGGAAAGTCAGTTCTCCGGATTTGTTTCCAGCACCGAGTTGCAGGGGCACTTCAGAGCCGCCGAGACGGTGCTCTTCAGTTTCGACGGGCTCTTGTGCCGCCTGTTCGCCACCAACCTGCAGACCGTCTCGGACCAACTCGTCCAAGCAGCCCACTCGATGCGGTTGAACGTCGGCCCGAACACACCCACAGACCCTGTCGGAATGCTGCGCTATCTGGTGCGGCAGGGCACGATCACCCAGATCCGCCGGCTGGACCATGTCCTCACCACGCACGAGGCCGAAGCTGCACGGACTGCGCAGCCCCTGCCGGGAGTAGACCATCTGCTGCGTATCCTGACCGAGGGCCAGTGGCGGCTCGCTGTCGTCACCGATCATTCAGGCGCCGCTGTCGAGGCCTTCCTGGACAACATGGCTCCGATGACCGGTCACGAGCGTGTTGAAGTCTTTGGACGCCCCGCAGACCCTCGGCTCATGAAGCCGCACCCCCATGGCGTCGCTCTTGCCGTTTCAGCCCTCGGCGGCCCCAAGTCCAGGGCGGTCCTCATAGGGGAGTCCGTGGCGGACGCGCTTGCCGCGCAAGCGGCCGGGGTGATGTTCATCGGTGTCGCCGCGACCCGACGAAAGGCCCATATGCTCCGGGACGCCGGCGCCAAGATCACCGTGAAATCGCTGCGCGAGATCATCGCAGTCGTGCGCTCACTGGCACGGGAGCCGACGCCGCCCGTGATGCATGGCGAATGATCCAGACGGCCACCGGTCTCCGGGCCCTCGTGTCAGCCCCGGTGTTCCGGCCGGCCTCCTGGGTCTTGCTGCTCCGTCCATGCTTGGAGCATGGCCTGCGCGCGAGCGGTGTCGGGGTGTTCTTGTCCCAGCCCCCGGCCACTGGCGGCCAATGTCTTCACCAGCAGCTCATGGGCCTGCTCTGCCTGACCTTGCTCGCGAAGCACGCATGCGAGTTTGAATTGCGTCGACAGCGTGCGGGGGTGCTCCTGGCCAAGGACACGCGAACGTGCTGAGAGCGTGCGCTCGAATTCGTCCCGGGCCTGTTCCGGTCTGCCTCGGTCCTTCAAAAGACATGCCAGGTTGTGCCGCGCGGTGAGTGCCCGCGGGTGCTCTGCTCCAACCGTCTGAACGCGCACCTCCAACACGGCCTCGTACTCCGCCTGCGCCTCGTCCAGGCTCCCCATATCGTGCAGGACGCGCGCCAGTTCATGCCGTGCTGCAAGAGTATGAGGATGGCCCTCCCCTTGTAGCTGACACCGCGAAAGCAGGACGGCCGCCAGATGCTCTCTGGCTGCTACCAAATGACCTTGATCGTGCAGCACGCGCGCAATCTCGTGCTGGACTGTCAGCGTGCTCGGATGGTCCTCTCCTCGGACACGGCGGCTGACTGCCCAGATGTCCTCGTACGCGGTGAGCGCCTGCGTCAGGTCTCCCAGATCGTGCAGAACGCTTGCCAGGTGGTGCCGACTGCTGAGCACCTTGGGGTCTTCCTCGTCCAGCACAGTTCTGCGCACGTGGAGGACCACTTCGTACTCACTACGCGCCTGCAGGAACAGCCCGCGGGCCTGAAGGTACCGGGCAGCCAATTCTGCGATATCGGCGACGGCCAGTCGTACGTCTTCGGCAAGCCCCTCCGACCGACGCGCCAGGTCGAGGGCGTGAGGGGCGAGCGCCTGCCATGCCTGCCAGCACTCCGGCTCTTCCGGGGCCCCGACCTCCTCGAGCTGCATTGCGTGCCCCAGCAAGGTGATAGCTGCCGCCGGCCTCTTGCGTGCCTGACAGCTGTCTCGAATGAGCGGGTGCATCGTCAGGGTCGGGGGCGCAGAGGCGTCTTCAGCAGACGAAGGCAGATCGACGAGGCCGAGGTCGGCCAGCTCCTGGAGCATGCGCCACAGCGTCGGTCCGTCCAGTTCCTCGAAGCCTTCCACCAACGACGCCACCATCGCAGGACGCAGCGCCAGCGTGTACGGGATCGGGGCATCTGCGAACGACGCCAGCAGATCCAGTACTGCTCCGGCGAGGGGCAGGCCACGAGAGTGCAGCAGCTCCACTGACATCGCCCAGGTCCCGGCAATGACCTGCGCAGGATCTACCCGGCCGCTGCGCTCATCCAGTGCGCGCCGATAGGTGGCGAAGTCGACCGGAGTGTTGGGCTCCCGGAAAGCGCCCGGCATACCATTCACCTCCGCTAAATAGGAACCGGCCATTCGCAGCGCCAGGGGCAGTCTGCCCAGCCGGGCGGCCAGCTCCTCCGCCTCGGCGGCAGTTCCCACGTTCAGCCCCGCATGGTCCAGTAAGATCTGCGCGGCGTCAGCGATTTCCAGCATCCTCATAGGGTGCAGCACGGCGCTGGCCCCCCACGCCCGCGCCGTTCCCTCCCGCGCTGTGATCAGGACCAAGCCGCCTGGGCACGAGTGCGGCCTCACCCATCCGGTACCCGCTGACAACCGGCCCGGCCCGTCGAGCAGCGCAGGATCGTCGACGTTGTCGACCACCATGACCCAGCGATGTGCCATCTGGTCCAGACGGTTCCACAAGACATCGGCAGCATCCTCACTGCGCATCTCGCCGTGCCGAACTCCCGCCTGCCGTGCCACCGCCCGCAGGCCGGCCTCCAAGCCGACCCCGTGACGAGCATCCACCCACCACACCAGCACGTGCCCACGCACTTGGTGCACCACTTCCAGGACCAGGGATGTCTTCCCACTGCCCCCCATGCCGTGCACGACATGCAACCGGCCGTCCCCGCGCGAGAAGCACAACGCCACCAGCGATTCCACCAGCCCCCCGCGTCCCCGCAGTGGATGCCGCGGATCACGCTCACCGACCGGCGGCGCAACAGTGACGGCGAACGCTTGACGATGCGCGGCACTGCGATCGACGACCAACTGCCCGATCTGCATGTGAGCGGCAGCCAGACCGCCGAAGTGAGCAGACACCCCCTCCGTGGTCGCGTTGCGCGCGAACGCAGACGCACTTGCGTTGTCAGTTACCCCCTTTCCCGCCCCCTGCTGGAAGGGAAAGCAAGGTGCACACCGCCCTCGACATGCACCACGCCGCCGGCCAGGGAACCGCGATCGGCTCCGATGGTGATGTCGGAACCAGCCGTCACACCCGCATCTCCGGTGGAGACCGATTGACTGGGAGGCTCAGGACGCCCGGCCACGAGCATCTTCAACTCACCCAAGGCGATGGTCTGTTCTTGACCCGAGAGCGAGTCCATGTAGGTCTCCAAGCGAACCTGCCACGCACTTTCGAGGCGGACCCGCTCGTACCCTGTAGATCCGTAGGCTCGTAGAGATCTCGCTGTCTGATCAAGCCGTGCCAACTCGCTCAACTCGCGCTGTGCATCTCCTTGTGCCAGCAGCCGAGCCAAACCAGTGCGCAGGCCTGGCCAAGAACTCGTTCCCACCGCCTGCACCACCGCCGCCCCTGCGGCCGCGGCAGCCCTCTCCAACGACTCACTCACAGATTCCCCCCGACAGACAGCGCCGCTGCCCTGACCCGACACGTACTTCTTCCCCGTCCACCCCGAGCGGGCACGCCAGATCGAAATTCTGTCCTGTTCGCCACCCACGGGTGCTCAAGATCCTGCAGAAGAAGATCAATTACGAAGGTGTTCTACCAGGCAGGAGCTCCAGTGTGCCGGAAAACGCTCCCAACCACCCACCTGTGTACGGTTGTTGGTGAACCGAAGAAAAGCGCCACGGCTGTCCCCCTCATGGCCCACGAGGGCAGCTCACCCGCCAGAAGGGGGCCGTCTTGATCCGTCCTAAGCCCGGCCGCAGACGCAGGGCCGAGCGTGCCAGGCGCCGCGAGGAGCAGCGCGCCCAGTACCTGAAGCAGGTGGGCCCTCTTCGTATCTATCTGCTCATTGAGTGCGCTCCGCTCGTCGTCGATCCGTTCGACATTGCGGACCAGGCATTCAAGCGGGCGTTCGCTGATCCCGACCGCGACTTCGCCTATGGAGAGATGCAGAAGATCGCGAAGGGCATCGTGCGGGATCTCAAGATGGAGGGAAAGGCGAAGAAGGTGGCCGAGTACTCACTGGAAAAGATATTCGACCCCTATCTTACCGCAGGGCTCGAGCCGGTGCGTGAGGTTCTTCGGGCTGTGGATGGACTCAGTCTCCGCGAACGTGCAGTGATCGAAGGCGAGTTCTTGCATCTGCTTACCTCCGATTACATTGCAGAGACCATTGGTGTCACGCAATCGACCAAGAGGGGGCAGAAAAGAAGCGCCCTCGCTAAACTTGCCGAGAGTAATGCAAACCTGGAGCTGTTGGACGCGTTCTTCAAGAATTTGAGGGGGGAGACACCTTGACGACAACGACTGACAATGATCTTGCGCTCAAGCTGTACCGGTCTTGGGTGGTCATGAAGATCCGCTTGTCGGCGAACCGGGAAGACCTCGACAGACGCTTCGACAGCATCATGAGCGAGATCGACAGCGAGCAGGAGCCGCCACTTTTCTCCACTGCCAAGCGTCTCGTCGGTGCCGCATGCAGGCATGGAGTGCACGCCGGCTGGCGCTTTGTTCAGTCGCAGTTGGTCAAGGTGGGCGCCCTCGGCGCCGGTGCCGCTGCAGTGGGTGGCTACATGACACTGAGAATCGAGGGAGCTCTCAACTTCATGGTGGTCCCCCTGGCCGGAATCGCCATCGCCATGGGCGGAACGGTGCTCATGGAACCCCGCAGGAGAGGCCGCGCCGCCAAACGCGATTCCGTCCCCTCCACAGCAGCGAAGTAGACCGCTGTGGAGGGACGAGTGTGCGCTCGGCCGGCGCTCCTGCCGCACCGCCCAGCAGCTAGAAGCAGCCGGGCTGGTACACCACCGGGACGCCCTGGCGTCAAAGCGGACTCAAGATGTGAGCAGGGAACGGCATGAAGGGGCGTGAATGCTTACCGAGGCATTGACCGCACTGGCAGCAGCCGGTGGATCGGCCGTGGTACAAGCGGCAGGCACTGATGCCTGGGCGACACTACGGCAGCGCGCCGCCCAGCTGATCGGTCGTGGCGACGACGGACGCGAACGAGCAGAACTGGAGCGCCTCGATCGCACGGTCGCCGAACTCGAGGAGTCGTGCGACGAAGCAGCAGACAGGACCCGGGTTCGGCAGGAATCTGCCTGGCGCACGCGATTCGAGATCCTCTTTGAAGGGTTGGATGAGTCCGAGCAGCAGCACGTGGCTGCCGAGTTGCAAAGGCTCATGACCGACCTGGGCCTCTCCCCAGCGACCGGGGCATCGCCCACCGGCGGAATCTACGCAGGACGTGACGTGAGCATTCGGGCCGACGGAGGCGTCGCTGCGGGCGTAATCCACGGAGGAGCGCACCTCAACAGCCCTCCCGCTCGACCATCGCATGGCTGAGAAGCGGCCCTCGCAGTGAGAGCACCAGCCGATGCCGAACAGGGCAGGTGGGCGGGCACCGGACAGCCAACCTTCTACACTTGATGCCCGCACGTGCCTCCACGATGGGCCGCAGCGCTCTGGAGGGCCGGGGCCTGGTGCCCGGTGTTCAGATCCAGGTGATGTCTTCCTGGGCGGGGTCGAGCAGCCAGGTCTTCACCTGACCGGCCTGCTGCAGATGCTCCATCAGGAGAGCAAGCTCCTGTGGGGCCAGGGCGCAATCCCGGCAGAGGCGACCAACTTCGGCCATGCCGTGCGTCGAGTCGGCTGGGCGGTGGGCGGCGAGGGCGAGAGCGAGCAAGCCGCCCTCCCCCGAAAGGCGCCGGATGCGCGGCGCGCGGACGGTCCGCAGCGCCCAGTCAGCGGCACGAAGACGATCACGACGAGCGGGAAGAGGTCCGAAGTGCTCTAGGAGGTCGGCCTCGACAGCAGACGGTTGGCCCGGGCCTGAGCCATCGTGTCGAGGTTGCCGGGGCGTCGTACGTCCGGCTCGAGTTGCTGCATGACGGCCTTGGCGGTCGGTTCGTCGGCGGCGGCGATGCGTACGCAGCCTCATGCCAGGCATGGAGTCCAATGACCCGGCGCATGTCGCCGAGTCCGGCCTCGTCGTCCTCGACGCATAGATGCGCACGCTCGCGCCCGGTTTGCCGGGGCGGCGGCGTACGGGGCTGGTGCCGGAGGTGGCCCCAGCACTGGGACTGCGCGAAGCGGCCCGCTATCTAATGGCAAGGCCCTTGGCGCCGGTTCTCGGTCCGCTGTTCCAAGCGCCGCCAATTGCATCCGATGCGTACTCGCGACGGTTCGCGAATCGTCGTAGGCAGCCGTGACAACCAGTCCGCTGACCACGGCAGTTGGCCCGGTCTGCTGGTGGTGTCGGTAGCGGCGGGCTTGATGATGACGCCAGCCGGTGTCACTCGTCCGGCTGACTGACCTGCGGTTTGTCCGCCGACTCGCATCAGATGCGGTTTTCTCGCATGCGATGCGAGTGACGGAGGGTGGTGGACCGGTGGGGTTCAACGGGTCGGTCCCAGGTGCGGCGAGGCTGCATCTGGTGGACGGGCTGCTGCTGGCGTACATCGCGGACCGCGACAACATGAACACTGCCACCAACCAGGCATCCCGCTGGCTCTTCCCCGGCCGCCGGGCAGGCCAGCCTGCCCGTCCCGACCACCTGTCCGCTCTCTTGCGCGAGATCGGTATCCCGGTCGCCGCCGCCCGCGGCGCCGCCATTCGACAGCAACTCCCTGAGCTGCCTGCCCCCGTCGTCGCGGACGCTCTGGGCTACCACGACAAGACCACCAGCCGCCTCCTCAGGGAGACCGGCGGAACATGGAGCCGATACGCCGCAGGGGATCACGGAAGGTCACCAGCAGGCTGGACTCCCCGGGGAACCATCGACCGTTGAATACGAGAGCCCACCAGTAGAAGGCCATCCTCTAGCGGAGGCGGGCCAGCAAGTGGGCATCGAGGAAGCCCCGCTCAGAGGCCGGGTCGTGGAGCAGTCGGGCGAACGTGACGAGCCCGGCCCCGGCCAGCAGCTCGGCGAACCGGTCCGCCGGCCAGCTATAGGCCGGCGTCACCTTGTGGTCGAAACGGACCGGCTCGGGCGCGTCTGTCGCGAAGAACGAGACCAGGAGCAGCCCACCCGGTGCCAGGACACGCGCCTGCTCGGCGAGCAGCGCGGGTAGTTCCCCAGGAAGAGTGTGGATCATCGAGTAGTGGGCCAGCACGCCGCCGAGCGCGCCGTCCTCAACTGGGAGGGCCTCCATCCGCGCCTCGTCGAACTGCAGCGCCGGATGAGCCCGCCGGGCGTGGTCGACCATGGCCGGGGAGAGGTCGAGCCCGAAGGCATCCAGCCCCAGGTCGTGCAGCATGGCCGTCAGATGTCCGGGCCCGCAGCCGACATCGGCTGCCCGCAGGTTCCCCGTCCCGCGCACCAGCTCGGCAAAGATGCCGATCATGTTCCGTGAGAACGGCTGCGTCTCCAGCCGATCAGCGAACATCGACACATACAGCTCGACGATCCCGTCGTAGGCCGTCCTGGTCTCGTCCTGGTGCTCCACCACGGGAAGGAAGTTAACACCCGCCGTTCGCAGCTGTTCTCCCGCCCCGTGCCGAATCCCGCGCCCGTCGCCGCGGACGCTGACCACCCGGCTCCGCAACGAGGCCGGTGGGACCTGGAGCCGATACGCCGCTGGCGATCACAGTCGGTCACCAGCTGGCTGGGTTCCTCGGGGAACCGGCGACAGTTGATTAGGCGATCACACCAGTACGACCCCCCACTACGCGGTTGCGCCCGAGGCGGGCGGCGCGGAGGCCGGTTCTTGTCGGGTGCGGACCAGTTCCTGGAAGCGTTTGTTCGGCCGGAGTTCCATGAAGCACGGGTCGCCCTGCGCATCAGTCCTGTCGGCTTCGGTCACCAGGGCGCGCTGGACGTCGTGGGGGCGTTTTCCTGTTGTTTCTGGCCGGTTGCGTGGTCCAGGCCGGGCTGCCGGGAGATGATCATGTGCAGGCAGGCTTAACAGGCCCTTGCGTGTCGGGGGAGCGGGAGTCGCTTATCACCGTGGGGGAGGGACACGCGCTGGTGCGTCTGCTCGCCCTGCTCGCCGACGGTGAGGGAGAAAAAGCCGCGGTGGCCAGTGAGCTGCGCGTCCGGCTCGGACTTCCCTGCTCGGCCGAAGCATCTGCTGGCCCGGCGGTCCGCCCGGGCCATCTCGGCAGCGATCTCCCGCTGTACTGACCTTTGAATGCTCGGCCGACTCATCCGTGAGCGGGCAGGTTCCGCAGCGGGTTCACCCGCGTGGGCCGGTCGTGGGTGGGATGTCCGCATGCAGCCGCCCAGGGGGAGCGGAGTGGCACGCAGGCAAGGGCCTGCGAGTCACCACGCGGCAAGTCTTCGGCTCCCTGCCAACTTGAGTGAATCCTGTACGACTTGACGGGACTTCGCACGTTCGGGCGCACGTCGCTGTGCGCGTTTCGTGCACCTCGCTTCTAGACTCCGATGTGCGGAAGGCGTCATTCCGCACGATGGGCGACTGAGGCAGTGGCTGCCCCCTGATAGGCACCACGGCAGCTGTGCGTGGCACACGGGTGGCTCGCGCTTGAAGCGGCAAGCCGCGCACGACACCGGGCGCTCGGCCCGGCCGACCGCCGCACCGTCCCGGTATTCCGCTTCCCTTTGACCGACCTGCGGCGACAGTTTCGTGAACGGAGTGCCTTTCATGGCCACCAAGCAGAAGAAGACCGCGTCGTCCAAGGCCACCGGATCGGGGCAGGACAAACTCACCACCTCGCTGAGACAGTTCATCCGCACCCAGGGTCCGGGCTATCTGAAAGACCCGAACATTACGTCGGTCGGCATCGGCTACAAAGAAAAGAGAGACGGCAGCCGGAGCAAGGAGATCGCGCTGCAGTTCACGGTCGGCAAGAAGCGCGGGCTCGAGGAACTGGAGGGCCTGAACACCGAGCCGATCCCCGCCACGGTCGTCGTCGACGGTACCGAGGTACCCACCGATGTCATCGAGCGCAGCTACCAGACCCAGTTCCGGGTGGTGGCAGAACCGGAAAGCCCGGCCCGCAAGACCCGCCTCGACCCCATCTTCCCCGGCGCCAGCATCGGGCATGTGCAGGTCTCGGCCGGCACCATCGGCTGCATCGTCTTCGACAAAAAGAACGGCACCCCCTACGTTCTGAGCAACTGGCACGTGCTGCACGGCAACCGCGGTGAACTGGGCGACACTGTGGTCCAGCCCGGCCCGCACGACGACAACCGCATCGCCAGGAACCGTCTCGGCGTCCTGAAGCGCTCGCACCTGGGCATGGCCGGCGACTGCGCGGTCGCCACCATCGACGGCCGGCAGTTCACCAGGGACATCCACGAGCTCGGCGTGATGCCCGACGAACTGGGCGAGCCACAGCTCGGCGACAAGGTCATCAAGAGCGGCCGGACAACCGGCGTCACCCACGGCATCGTGCGCCGCATCGAGACCCTCGCCATGATCGACTACGGTCCAGGTATCGGCGAACAGACCATCGGCTGCTTCGAGATCGAAACCGACCCCGACAATCCACCGCAGGACGGAGAGGTCAGCCGCGGCGGTGACTCCGGCTCCCTGTGGATGTTCAAGACCAACGGACGCCCGGGCAAGATCATGGCCGGCCTCCACTTCGGCGGCGAGGCAGGCAGCAACCCCGACGAGCACGCCCTGGCCTGCCTACCCGCCTCGGTGTTCGAAAAACTCGAAATCAGCCTGACCCCCCCGGCCGTCGTCGAAGCCGAAGTCATCCCCGGCTACAACCCCGACTTCCTGACCAAGCGCATCGACGTCCCCAAACTCGGCGCAGCCATCAAGAACGACGCAGTCAAACTCGACAGCTCCGAAGTCATCCCCTACACCCACTTCTCCCTCGCCCTGAGCGAGTCGAGAGGCTTCGCCTACTGGGTCGCCTGGAACATCGACGGCGGCTCCATCAAGCGCCTGAGCCGCAACGGCATCAAGTTCGACAAGGACCCACGCCTGCCCGACGAGGTCCAGATCGGCAACGAACTCTACGAGGACAACCCGCTCGACCGCGGCCACCTCGCCCGCCGGGCCGACCTGCTGTGGGGAGGCCCGGCCGAAGCGAAGAAGGCCAACATCGACTCCTTCTTCTACACCAACATCACTCCCCAGATGGACGACTTCAACCAGAGCAGCAGGAACGGCCTGTGGGGCCGGCTCGAGGACGCCCTGTTCGCCGAGGTCGAAGTCGACGACCTGAAAGTCAGCGCATTCGCCGGACCGGTCTTCCAGGAAGACGACCGCCTCTACCGCGGCATCCACATCCCCCGCGAGTACTACAAGGTCATCGCCTTCTCCGAGCAGGGCGAACTCAAGACGAAGGCCTTCCTGCTCACCCAGAACCTCGACCAGCTCGAAGCTCTCGAGCTCGACGAGTTCCGCGTCTTCCAGGTGAACCTCAGCGAAATCGAGAACCGCTGCGGCCTGCGCTTTGCCCCGGCCCTGCGCCAGGCCGACACCCTGGAGGTGCCCGAGGCGCTGGTCGACCGCGCGCCGCTGGAGAACCTCGCCGACATCCAGTGGCACTAGCCTGAAACCGGCCGGAACACCGAACGGTCGTCCAGTACACGCCCGCACCGTAGGAGCAGTCCGCCGGACCGGGTGGTACGTGGCCCGGTGGTCTCAGGTGTCGAGGCTGCCGGGGCGTCGTACGTCCGCGTAGACGCGCACACTCACACCGGGCTCGCCGGGGCGGCGGCGGACGGGGCTGGCGCCGGAGGTGGCCCAGCACTGCTCAAGGCCGTGCATGACGGCCTGCGCGGTCGCTTCGTCGGCGGCGGTGATGTCGAGCACGACGAGGCCGGGCTCGGCAACATGCGCCGGGTCAACAGTGTCCATGCCCGGCATGACGGCGCGGCCCGCGTACGGGTTCGGTGCGGGGCCTGCGGTTCGCCTGGACGGGGGACACCTGAACTCCTTCGGAGTGCGGGGCGTTGACGGCCGTGGCCGGGGCAGACGGGGGTGAGGGCTCCTGTCGCGTCCCCCCGTCGCGGCAGGAGCCCCCTTGGCGCCCGCGCTGTTGTCCGAAGTCGGCTTGGGTATGCGAAGAAACGTGCAGAACGGCCGTTACCAAGATTGCGTCCGCTGTCCGGATGATGCGCCGGGTGGCGCGACCGGGTGTGCGCCGGAGCACACAAGGGCTCGCTGTTGATCATTCAACGGGTCGGTGTAGCGCTCAGTGAATGTCAGGGCCACGCCCGCCGCACATACATGCCTCATGCAGGCGACAGTTACAGAAATGTCCGCATACGGTAACCGGCTCCGGTCGGCGCGCCGCAGGCTCCATCGAAGCTCCACAGTTTGGGTCCTCGGCCTGCACCGGGCCGGGAACCGCACCGCCACCTCCAGCCTGTATCGGCTGGTGGAGCACTGTTCTTGAGGGGACATCACATGTCTGCTTCTTCGACCGCCCGCCGTTTCGCGGCGACCGCCCTTGCCGCCGGCGCCGTCGTCTCCGCCGTCGCCCTGCCGGCCTCCGCCCACGAGGGCGAGCGCCATCGCCACCCGCGCGTCGAGATCAGTGCCGTGCAGGCCGACAGTCCCGGACGCGACAACGGCTCCAACCGCTCCCTCAACCGGGAGTGGGTCGAGGTCACCAACAAGGGCCGCCGCTCGGTGGACCTGGACGGCTGGACGCTGCGCGACCGCGACGGCAACCGTTACCGCTTCGAGGACTACCGTCTCGCCGGCCGTGCAACCGTCCGCATCCACACCGGTATCGGCCGCGACACCCGCACCGACCTCTACCAGGACCTCCGGCACTACGTCTGGGACAACCGCTCCGACACCGCCACCCTGCGCGACGACCATCGCCGCACCGTCGACACCGAAGCGTGGGGCCGCCACCACCGCCGTTAGTCGAACCGGCCGGTGACGGGGTGTCTGTCCCTGGACATCAGGCACCCCGCCCCGCCCCGCCGGCAGCCGTGAATGTGTGGGCCGGGCAACCTGACCCTTCCGGCCCGCACCCCGTTCCACCGCCCCGGCTCGCCCGGCACCGGCCCCATCCGGCTCCACTACACCGTGACGGCAGTCGCCTGGACCAAAAGGTTGAAACGGCAACAGCGGCTCGTCCTGTCTGTAGGCTTCTGCCCGTTCATCAGCACTCTTGAGGGGGGACCTCACCTTGCGTACCCATGCCGTCATCACCGCCGCCGTCGTGGCCGGAACGTTCGCCGCACTGACCGCGAGCCCGGCCCAGGCCGCCGAATACTCCTCCGCGCTCAAAATCCGCGGCATCCAGTACGACGCACCGGGCAGGGACTCCAACAGCTGCTCCACCGGCAACACCCGCGACGAGTACCTGACCGTCAAGAACTACTCGTCCTCGGCGACGGTCAACCTCAAGGGCTATGTCGTCAAGGACGCGGCGGGCAACCGGTTCACCTTCACCGCCAACCACTACCTGCAGCCCGGGGACTACGTGAAGCTCCGCGGCGGCAACGGCACCGACTCCGACGCCAATAACGTCGTCTACCGCGACAATTGCAACTTCATGTGGAACAACGACCGGGACACGATCTACCTCTACAAGCCCTCCGGAAGCCGCGCCGACGTCCACTCCTACACCAAGAGCGGAAACGACCGCGACGGCAACGGCTACGTCAGCTTCCACTGAGCGGCACAACCAGCTCTGGCCTCGCCGCCAGCGGGCGGCGGAGCCAGAGGCCACCCGCATCGGGGGCAAGAGCAAGTAAGGCTCGGGCGGCGCTCAGCGGCGTTTGCGTGCCGCCCCGCGCTCCTGAACACGGAGTTGGTACCTCAGCGGCTGAAGGAGGTTCCTGCGGCGGCCCCGCCAGGTGCCCGCCCGTATCCGATCGGTGTTGCTACGGCTGCTGACGCTGTGTTTGGTGAAAGTCGTACCGCTTGGCGTGGTTCGCACGTTTGGGCGCAGGTTGCTGTGGCGTGTGGGGCTGGCCCTCCACTGCGTCGGGTACAGGTAGTAGCGATTTGATCACGTAGGGCCGCCTGGGTGGTCTTCGTGGAGCGCTACGGCAGTCCCAGGTGCACGCTGCACGTGGCTCGTCACGAAGCACGCTGCTCCCCTCGCTGAGCCCATGCCCGAGAACATCCCCACGCGCGCCGAGGTCTCGGACGGCCGTTGAGCGGCCGGATTTCCCGCATCCCGAACATCTGGTGACATCGACTCCGCAAAGGAGCCCCTTTCTGTCACCAAGCATGAAGAAGGCCGCGTCGTCCAAGGCCTCTGGCAACGGGCAGGACAAGCTGATCGCGTCGTTGCGGCAGTTCATCCGGACTCAGGGGGCGGGCTATCTGAAGGACCCGAATGTGACGTCGGTCGGCATCGGCTACAAGGAGAGGGACGGGAGGCGGGGGAAGGAGGGGCGCTTCACGCTGCTGCCGGAAGGAGGCTGGTGCCTGGCCGGCCAGCGGGGGCGTCCCATGAAGCCAGTGCCTGTGGGCAGGGCCGTCGGGACCTCGGCTGAGCACCTTCGGCAGGGACGGCGGCGGCCGGGCCCTTCCACCTCTACTTTTCTGGCCGGGGTCGAGCGTCCGCTTGCTGCCATGCGGCCTGATGGGGGCTCACTGGAAGCTGAGACGGTGTGGGTGGGTTGGGTCGGTCGGGCAGGTGTGGACGCGCATCTGGCCGCGGCCGAGATAGACACCGACGGGATCGATGACTCCCGGGTCATCGTCGGCGCTCTCCTCGATGGGCAGCCAGCTCCGTGAGCCGCCGTCGCACTCCCATTTGTCGACGGTGAGCAGCGGCGGCATCGGCGTCCCGCACTGGGGGCAGTCGACGGGGGCGGGGTCGGTCAGGTGCCAGGAGGCGTAGCCGCCGACTTTCCAGCCGGGGGCGATGGAGAGGTCGCTCATGTAGTCGATCTCGTCCGGTTCCTCGGCGCGGGCGGCGGCCATGGCCGCTTCGTACTCCTCGTAGGTGGCGTAGCTCGCCGGAGCTGAGGAGTCGTAGGCGTCCTCGGCGTCTTCCTCGTCAAGGAGGCCCTCTTCCCACTCGGCGATCTCCTCCTGGAGGTCCTCACCCAGCAGGCCGAGGTACTCGTGCTCCACGACCTGCTCCGGGTGGAGAACGCACGTGGTCGGGACGCACTCCTCGCGGCCGGCAACCGGCGGTTCGGGCTGCGGCGTCAGTACGGTGCCGACATCCTCCGCACGCCGCCACTTGAGGACCACGTCGATCGTGCGGTCCTGGCCGTGTACCTCGAAGGGGCACCAGAACACCTGGAGCAGGTCGCATCCGTCGGGCCCGACGAGGTCCGGCACGTCCCGTGCGTAGAGCTGGGCCACAGCCAGAAGCGGCAACGGGTCGGCGTCGCCCAGATCCGGGACGTGGAGTCCGGACGTCATGCCCTCCAGGAGCAGCTGCTCCTCGTCGGTGTAGTCCCGTCCCCGCGCCTCGTCCTGGATGCGCCGCCGCAGGTGCACGTCGGACAGGAGGTGGCCCGTGCCCCTGGGGTGGACCGCGGTGCAGACCGGCCACGGTTCGTCGGCCGGCCACAGCAGCGGCCCGGCGAGCGAACTCTCCTCCGTCTTGGGCACACCAGGGCGCGGGTGCAGCCGTGTCGCGGTCCGCCGGTGGGCGGCGAGTGCGGGGAAGACCGCCTCGACGTCGACAAGGCGCGGTGGCGTGGTGCGCGTCACGCAAGTCCTCCAGGGCTGTTCGGCGTCGATGCTATCTGCCGGTTCGGACGTTGCCGGCTGATGTGGTACTGAACCACCTCCTTGTTCTTGGTCACCTGATCGAAGATGACCTGCTCCACCTGGTCGCGTTGGTCCGGCGAGTTCGTCGGATTGTTGGTCTGCGTGACCAGGTTGTGCCAGGCGAGGCGGCCCTTGCCGGCGCCGCCCAGGCGATCGGCAAGGAGGTGGCCGCGGGCCTCGTTGAAGGCGTTGCCGTCGCCGCGCCAGCCCGGACCTCGTCACCGCAGTGGCCCTCACCGCCCTGATCGGCCTCGCCTCTCGCCTCACGCCGAAACTGGCTGACCCTGCTCGGCGGCACGCCTGCACAGAAGGATGCCAGTGCACGTTGTCCTCGCCTCCGGACCCGACGGCACGGCACTGGCAACCGAACTGGTGAAGCGCGGTCATGCCGTACACCTGGTCGACCGCCGGGGGAGCGGCCCCGCACCGGAGGGTGGTGGCCGGTGCCGGTCGTCGAAGGCGTTACCGCCGCGCCGTCATCCGACGGAGGATGCCCTGTCCGAGGCACTGCTCAGACCTCACAGCCGGGTAGGCCGTCGCTGGGCCCTGCTGAGTCAGGGGTGGCGGTAGGCCGGGTTGGCTGCGAGGGCGAGACCTCCCACAGTCCCGCGGGAGCGGAACTGTGGCTCCGGTCGTGCCTTCGCCCGGAGCCGGTTCTGCAGCTCACGGAAGATCAGGTCGATGCCCAGGACCGGTGGACCGTCTGGAATTCCGTCTTGAAGGATGCGGATGAGTTCGCCGGTGAAGGTTGGATAGGACTCGCCGAGGGGTGCCATGGCGAGGCTGCCCTGCGCTGTCGCGGTCAGCAGAGCAGTCCCCTCGATCGTGGCCATGTCCGCATGGCCGCCGCTCATGGTCCCGGCGAAGGCCCGTCCGCTGAAGCAGCAGTCAAGGATGACCACTTTGCGGCGGGCGGTGCTGTCCAGGAGAGAGCGGCGGATCCACTGGTAGGGGACGGTCGTGTAGTACTCGGCTCCGATCCGGGTGTCGGGCAGAGCCAGCTGCAAGTCGCCGCTGTGGTCGTCGACGAGGCCGTGTCCCGCAAAGAACAGGAGCAGGGTGTCCGTGGCCTGGGCACTGGCGGAACGGATGGACTCCAGAACCTCCTCCGCGCTCCCCGGTTCGAGCAGAAGATGCGAGCCGGCTTCCGAGAATCCTCCGGTATGGCGGTTGGTGAGAGCAGAGGCGAGGTCGCGTGTGCCCTGGTCTACCGTCGGCAGCGGCGTCAGCGTCGTGTACTGCGAGATTCCGACGAAGACGGACCGGGAGGTTCCCCGGTCCGGCAGCATCTGATCACGGTCCGCAAAGGTGCCCCAGTGGACGGCCTGCTGATCCGGTCCCGCCTCCGCACCCCGCGGGGGCAGATCGGCGGCGGTGACGCGCGGATCGAGGACGAGCTCGTCGTCCGCGACGGTCCACAGATGATGGAACCGGTCTCCCTCGGCCTGGGGGTCCAGTCCTCTTGCCCGGTTCGCCAAGACCTCGACGACACACATGGTGAGCCGCCAGTCAGGTAAGCGGCCCTTGGTGAACAGGTCATAGACGCGCGTATGGCTTGGGGGAGGGTCGAGCTCGCCCTCCAGATCCGCCGCGATCTCCCTGGTGCTGGGCCGTCCTGCCTTACGGAGCAGGTCGTGCAGTGCGTCGTTGAGATCCTTCAGCGCCCCTTCCTCCAACGCCGGCTTCGCCAGGTGTCGTCGGCTCGTCACCTCGTATCTCCCCCCGGTGTTCGTGTGTGCTGATGGTCTCTCAGAGCGCTGCTGCTTGTCAGTTCTTGTTGCACAGCGTCGTACGCCGTCAGGCTTTGTCAGCCGGCGCCTGATCCCGTCAGGCACGAAGAAGCCGCCCTCAGCCTGGTCTTCCGGTCACCCGCCGGGACCATCCTGTAGGGGAGGAGCATCATGCACGTGTTTTGGGAAGGGCTGCTGACCAACCTCCCGGCCTCGCTGGTGAGTGCCGGGGCCGTGGCACTGGCTTCGGCGCTCATCCGCGCGAGGTCGCGGCGCCGCCGCAGGGCGGCGGACGACACGGGCGAGTGAGCGCTCGGGCGTCGGCCATCCGACGCACCACCGGTGCGTCTCCGGTCACCGCGCCGTGCTGGCGGCGCCGTCCTCTCGTCCTCCGCCATCCCGGGGCGGCGCCCTGCACAGCCTCGACCTCGACCAGCTCGAAGCCCTCGACCTCGACGAGTTCCGCGTCTTTCAGGTCAACCTCAGCGACATCGAGGACCGCGGAGGCTTCCGTTTCCCCACCGCCTGCGCCCGGCAGACACACTGCAGGTGCCCGAGGCCCTGGTCCGCGCACCGCTGGAGCGCGGGCGTCCTACTGTGTGAGGGGCACTGCCCTCCATCCGACCAGCAGGGAGCATCAGGCCGTGAACGTCGAGGTTCCCCCGCACATACGCGACACCGCCATCCAGCTCGGGGCCGGCGTCCCCTACGCCCTGAAGGTCCTGGCCGGTCAGCTGGCCGACGACCCGGACATGGGCCGGCCCTCGGGTCTGCCCGGCATCCTCACCGTGACGGTCGACGGCGACCTGTTCGAGGACTGCCCCGCCCTGGCCATCGGCTACATCCGCGAGCCCGACCGGATCGAGATCCGGTACGTATCCCTGGCGCAGCCCGCCACCCCGGCAGAGGACGCCCATGCCCAGGCCCCGGGCCAGGAGCACAATGCCGGCCGCGACGAGCTCGCCGCCCGGCAGATCGCCGACGCCTGGCAGCGCATCGCCGCCTGGCTGGCCGCCAACGCCCCCGCCTCGCACGCGGCGCTCCGCGCCGGAGCGAGCGAGGATGCCATCACCGCCCTCGAACACGACCTCGGTCTCCGTGTGCCCGCCGAGCTGCGCGCCCTGTGGCGGCTTACCGCCGGGGACAACGGCGTGGACGGGACCGGGTGCCTGCCGGGCAACAAGGCCCTCATGCCGCTGGATGCGGTGCCGGTGTTCTACCGGGAGCAGCTGGAGCACCAGGCCGACCAGGACACCCTCAACGCCCGCCGCGCCGAAGGCGACCGGGTCACCGTGTGGAAGGCGTCCTGGATTCCGGTGATCTCCTTCGGCCCTGCCGATCGCACCTCGGGCCTGTACCTGGACACCGAGTCCGGCTTCCTGGGCCGCTGGTCCCGCTACGCAGACACGCACCTCGACGAGCGGGACACGCTGGTTACCTACCTGGAGGAGATGGCCGACATGCTCGAAACCCCCGCCCTGGCGGCGCGGGACAAGCCCGGCCTGGTGGGTGAGGCGCTGGTGTGGGGCAGCATGCTCTACCCCGCGCACGAGGCCATCTGGCAGCCCCTCAGCGGCTGACCAGCCACACACACAAAAGGGGGCCGGGCCCCTTCGCTGTCCTCGCCCGCCATCCGGGGAAGATCAGCCGATCTTCTTCCAGGTGTAGGTGGTCGCGACCGACGTGCAGTGCTCGAACCCGGGCATGGTCACGAAGAACCCGTCCCCGTCGAGCATCCGCCACGCAGGCACCGGGAACCCGGTGAACGCCCGCTGATTCTGAAGGCTCGGAATCGCAGCACGGCCGCAGCGCTCCTTGCCCGTCCGGCCCTTTCACGGCGGTGCGGGGCCGCGCTCATGGCCCAGGCCGACGCCGACGAAGACGTCAACTGGGCCGTCTCGGTGGACTCCACGATCGTGCGCGCTCACCAGCACGCGGCCGGGGCCCGCAAAAAGGCCCCGGCCAGGCCTCGTCCTGGCTGTCGGACTCGGTGTGTCGACACAGGCGTCGGCACAGGCGTCCGTCCATGCCCCCGCAAAGGTGTCCACCGCCGCACAGAAGTCGGTCAGCGGCACGTCCGGCCAGGCGGTGACCCGGGTCGCCGACTTCTACGGCACGTACGTCGACGCGAAGGGCGATTACACGGTCCCGGACGTCACGCTGACCGCGGCGCTCCGCAAGCACTACCTGACGCCCGCCTTCGCCAAGCGGCTGGCGGCCTGGGAGAAGAAGAATGGGGCGGACGGCATCCTGCGTGCCCAAAACGTCCCGGCGCGGTGGATGGTGTCCGACAACGGCACCGTGGGTAACGGCCATGAGGTCATCGTCACCTTGACCTTCGGCAGCGGAGAGACGACGCAGAAGACCAAGCTTTTCGTGCTGCTGGAGCGGTACAACCACATCGTCGACATCGACACCACGAGCGCCCGCTAACGGCAGAGCCACCCCGGTGCCCCGTCCCGTCCGGGACGGGGCACCGGGGTGGAGAGCCGCGACCAGGCCTTGGGGCTGGTCGAGCAGGGGCACTGTCAGCTGATCATGCACATGGCGCCGGTCCCCTTCTGTGACTCCTCCGGCTTCAACGCCCTGATCGGCATCCTGCGCGGTGCCATGGGAGCCGGCGGGTAGCGCTTGGCCCTGGCCGCGGTCCCCGGCCGGGTGGCGCGGCTGCTGGACCTGACCGGGGTCCGCCAGCTGATGCCCTGTCATGCCAGCGAAATGCGGAGCCGCCCACGAGGCGACCCACCGTCAGGATATGGCCCCCTCCCCGGGACCGGAACGCGAGGATTCCGGCGGCCTGTCACCACCAGCCGAACGACCTCTGGCGCGCCCGGAGAGGCAAAAGGGAAAGCAGCCGGGGCGGATGACGCTGGAGGCGCAAGGTTCCCTGCGTATACGCCACCCTCCCCGGCCACGCTCATACGTCTGCCCCGGAAGCACAGCCCTATTGACCCGCTTTGCGTTTCCACGTCTTTTTCATCCACCGGGTAGCGGCTGGACATGCGTGTGGGGCCGAGCCGGAGATATCTCCGGCTCGGCCCCACACGCATGGTGAGCTGCTCTACCAGCGGTACCAGCGGCCCTTGCGGCCGCCGTGGCCCACGGGGCGAACCACGAAGCCAAGCAGCCAGACCACCAGCACGATGACGGCAATCCACCACAGGGCCTTGAGAGCGAAGCCGGCGCCGAAGAGAATCAGCGCGAGAAGCAGAACGAGAAGCAGGGGAACCATAATTATCAACCTCCGAGCAGTCGTATGCCCTGCCGGAATCCCGCCATGCCCGAAAGCCTGTGCGTTTATGCGGGCCTTACAAGGGAATTCGCATTCGCCGCGCATGGCGTGCGCCATAGGCCCGCCGTGCGGCGGGCGCCGGGTCACAGGAACCGGCGGATCGGCAGGCGGCCACTTCCCGGGCCCGCTGGGCGACAGAGCGCCTCTTCCACCGGCCCGCCCGTATCAGTTCAAGCACCCCTAGAAAGCCGATGCGGCAGCCGCTCTGCTCCCCACCACACTCATTCGCGCCTACCGGTCTTACCCGCGACGACAGCCCCGAGCGGTCTCGATGTGAGGTCTCAGGACCTCCGCCGTCTGTGCTGCTGGCGGTGTCAGGGTGACTGTCGTCATCCGGAGATAGCCCCGAGGTTGACGACACGCTCCGTGGCTACGGCGATGCCGGCACCGACGCGGAGCGACCACACCGGCCTCGGCCACTGCGGCAGAGTGAGTACAGCGGGACCGAATGACCCACGCGTGGCGGCGGCCCCGGAGACGGTGGTCGCCGGGCTGGTCGACTATCGGCGGATGATGTTGACGGTCACTGTGGCTGCAGTGCCGCCGAGGAAGACAGCGCCGCCGAATGCGGCGACTGCTGCGATCGGATCGGTGCGACCGGTGACGATCAGCGGCAGGATGCAGACGGCGGCCAGCAGGGCCACGAGGTTCGGCAGCCACTGGCTGGCCGCGCGCAGACGCCGCGGAACGGGCTCTCCCTGTGGGAGTGGTGCCGGCGCCCCGGGGTCGCGGGGCAGGTCGGGCTCGGGGTTCTGGGAAGTGGTGTCGATGTCCATGCCCCCAGCAGAACGTCGCCGCAGCCCGCATACCTAGAGATCCGTACACCCTCGCATGCACCCGGACACGGCTACGCCGCCGCTGTACAGCAGCTGCCCTGTACTGAACGCCGGGGGCGTTCAGCAACGTTCAACACAATCCGTAGACGTTCAGAGCTGGACCGCTCTATGTTGGGCTTCTTCGTCACGCTGAGGGGGTATCCAGTGACGCAGAGCAGTCCCGGGGTGGATCCGAAAGACACCGCCGCTATCGCCGCTTCTGACGAGGCACTCCGCGACTTCACCGCGGAACTGAACCGTCTGCACATCGCCTTCGGCGCACCGTCTTACGCCGCCATCGCCAAGTTCTCTGTGCGGCCGAAGCTGACCAAGGCCGGACTCAACGAGGCGCTGTCTGGTAAGCGATTGCCCTCCCTGGAAGCACTGCTGGAATTCGTCCGAGTCGTCAGCAACCCGCTGCCACCCCTACCCGATGCCCCTGCCACCTTCCGCGCCTCTGCGGAACTTCGCGACGCCTGGCGCACCCGGTGGCAGCAGGTCAAGTTCTTGCAGCGGCAGGCCCAGGGCCCCTGGAAGCACGTACGTGCCACGGCGCAGGAGACCCTCGACCAAGCCCTCCGCGAGGCAGAGGAGATCCGCGCCGCGGCCCATGAGGAGGCGGACCACATACGCGCCGAGGCGCGTAAAGAGGCAGAGGCCGCCTGTATCGAGGCTCGAGAAGAGGCACAGCGCATCGTCCAAAGCGCCCAGCCCCAGGACGCCCGACTTCGGGAAAACGCAGAGCGCATCCTCAAGGAAGATAGGTACGAAGCAGCTGAAGAGCAGGAACAGGCTGCGGAGAACACTGACCTTGTCCAAAGTCCGAGGACCCCCCCGGAAGAGGACGATGACTGGAGGGCCTCGCTCTATGACGAGAGCCTGACCGCCGGGGCTGAGGGTGTCCAACCGCAGGCACACCCTGGACGCCCTGCTTCCCAAGGCATCGACGAGTTACCCGCTTGGCTGAGTCCCTCCCGCCCACGCCTGCCCCAGGATGCTCGGAGCAAGAAGGCAGCCCGTGAACGAAGCCGGGCAGCGAAGGACGCCGACAGCGCACGCACTGCTCCCCGTGGCTTCGTTCAAAGAGTGCTGATCTACTGCGGGCTGATCGAGGATCCAGACTACGAGTTCGAGGTTTGACGACACGCTCCTCGGCCGCGGCGATGCCGGCACCAACGCGGAGCGACCACACCGGCCCGAGCCCCATCGCGGCAGCAGCCAGCTCCCCATCGGCCACGGCCGGGCGGTGCAGTCGACTCACGCACAACTGTGACCGGCCGAGGCCCGCGCGGGGCCCCGGCTGGTCGGTCGCTACCGGACCCGGCTGATGGCCTTCAGGACCTCAATGGCTGCCGCAGCCAGCTGGGAGGAGACCACGCTCGCTGGCGAGGACGTCGTGGTCTGGGCGGCGTAGATGACGGCGGCCAGCGCTGCGTCGCTGTCGCGTGCCACGTTGGGCGGCGAGGTCACCCGGGATGGTGCTGGTACCGGTGGGTGACGCGCTCGGACCGGGCCCAGCAACATCCAATCAGGGTTTGGTGAGTACGCTTCGCAGGGCATCGAGCATGTTGTTCCGGAAGGCGGTCATCGAGGGTGCTTTGCCGTCGAACAGTGCGTCGGCGCCGTGGTACATGCCCGGTTCGACGCGCAGTTCGCACTCGACGCCGGCCTCGCGCAAGCGACGGGCGTAATCCATGTCTTCCGGGTAGAACAGGTCGAGATCGCCGACGCCTATCCACGCGGGTGGGAGTCCGGTGAGGTTCGCACGGCGTGCGGCGGCGGTGTAGGGGCGGTCGTCCCACTCCTGGGGTGGGTGGCCGAGGTAGGCGGTCCAGGCGAAGCGGTTGGACATCGGCGTCCAGGTGTAGATGGTTCGCTTGTGGGGTTCTGCACGCAGGACGGTGCGATCGTCGAGCATCGGATAGACCAGCAACTGGAAGCGGACCGGGAGGCCTGTGTCGTGAGCGCGTTGGGCCAGGGCGGCAGCCAGTCCGCCGCCGGCGCTATCGCCGCCGACGGCGATGCGGGCGGGGTCGATGCCAAACTTGATGGCGTTGGCGTGCAGCCAACGCAGGGCGCGGTAGCAGTCGTCGAGAGCGGCGGGGTAGGGGTTTTCCGGCGCGAGGCGGTAGTCGACGCTGACAACGAGCGCGCCGAGTTCGTCGGCGACGCGGCTGCACCAGGCGTGGCCTTGCCGCACGGTGCCCATGACGGTTCCTCCGCCGTGGATCCACAGCAGTGCTCCGCTCGGCTCGCTGCGTGCGGGGGCCTGGTAGGTCACTACGGTCAGGGCCGGATCGGCGGCGGTGACGGTGATCTGTTCGGCTCGGATGCTGGGCCTGATGGAGGAGTCCACCGCGGGCAGGCGGCGGCCGATGGCCAGGGTGACGGCATCGATGAGGTTCAACGGCAGGTAGAGCACAGGGTGGCGCAACTCCGGCGAGACCGCGGCGAGAGCGCGGCGGCGTGTGGTGATCCGCCAGGCGGCGACAAGGGCCACCACGGCTCCCAGTCCGCCAAGGACGCGGCGCAGGGTCATGTGCTCGTGCCTTTCATAGAGGGATGACGGAGAGATTTTGAGCGGTGTTCAACGTTATTGACGAGCGGGCTTCCAGGTTGCGTCGGCCTACCGAGGCCGGTGTCGATGGCAGAGCCGGACGAGGCGGGGCGAGCGCGTGGCCTGGGCGAAGGCCAGCCCGCTTGGGGATGCGGCCGAGCGGATTGGCAGGCAGGCGACCTCCTGCGGAGGGAACCGGGGGCCGCATCACGGTCAGCCGTTTCGACCGGTACCCGATTACCGACTTGGACAAGCTCGCCGCCGAGGCCGATGGCGATCAGATCTCCTCGCGAGCCGACAGCATGAGCGGTGTTCGCGGCTGGCATAGCGCTAGACGCCTTTCCAGGTGTGGTGCACATGGGAGGCGTCGCAGAGCGCCCAGACGGGGCGTTTCGTGGGGAGCAGTTCCATGCGCGACTCAGGAGAATGGGAAGGGGCATGGCGTCCACGAGAGCTGGCTCCTTTCAACAGTGACAGCACTCTCCCTTCTCGGTCCCGGTGTGGCGGTGTTCCGGCAATGAATCTGTCAGGCCGCACGCCCTGGAAGGAAGCCGCCAGCCTCGACGGCGGCCCCGCCTTCCGTGCCGTCGACCAGTGGGGCAACCTCTCCGACAGGCGGCTCAGCCCCGACGGCTGCCGCCAGGCCCAGACCCGCGCCGCCGAACGCGCCGGGCTCTCATCCCGGATCACCGGCCACTCCTACCGGGCCGGCCTCATCACCACCGGCCGCAAGAAGGGCAAGCGCGTGGAGAAGCTCCGCGCCCAGTCCGGCCACGCCGAGAACAGCCCCGTCTTCTGGAAGTACGTCCGCGACGGCGAGAAGTGGGAGGACGCCGCCACCGACGGCATCGGCCTGTAGGACAGGGAGCCGTTGCCTCATCTTGAGCTATCCCTAAAGCGTCTTGAAGAGCCATGCGCCGGCACTCGCTGCGGCCAGGGCAAGCGGAAGACCAAAGAACAACCTTCCCCAGAATGGGGGCGCTGGGAAGAGCAGGTCGTCCGTCTCCTTCACATCGACGTCGACCAGGGTGTGCTGGCATGAGTATTCGGGTCGACCGTCGACGAGAACGAGGTAGGTGACCGACTCCTTGCGGCCGAGCCGACCGGGTCCGATACGCAGTGTCGTCCCCTGCGCCGCCGCTTCAGGAGCGGCAGAGATGGGCGGATGCGACTCGGTGCCGAGGAGTTCGAGGATCGGGATGCCGAGGTCCATCACGATGGGGAGGTCCCGGTCGAACGCAGCGCTACTGATGTCGCGGCGTCCGGTGTTGACCAACTGCACCCGGACAACGCGGGGCTCACTTAGAAAGGTGCCGTGCCGGCGGATCTCTAGCGAGTCGAGGTGATCGGAGGCCACAAGGCGAGTGCTCCCCATCCAGTAGGCGAGTCGGCGCTTGGGATTGTTCGCTCGCAGAGTCGCCCACATCGCACCGACGCCTACGCCAAGGGTGGCGAACACGGCGGCAGCGGCCCAAAAGGTGCCTGACTCATAAAAGGGCGCCGCAGCGGTGACAAGCATGCACTGATCCAACCAGGCGAACACTCTTCGCGTGGTCCGTTCTCGCAGTCTCGTTCTGGCTCCCGGCAAGTAATGCCCGACGACCCCGAGGACCCGATGCGCACCGCCATGCGCCAGATGATGGGCGTCTTTGCCCAGCTCGACCGAGGCATGACCGTGGCCATGCTTCGCCGCGGCCGCCGCATCAAGGGTGAGAAGGACCAGTACGCCTATGGAGCCCCGCCCTACGGCTGGCAGGCCCACAAAAAGGAACTAACCGAGGAGGAGATGGAACAGGCCGGCCGCGCCCGCGCCCGCCAGCTCCGCCCGGGCGCGGGAGGAGGCCGCACCGACATTCACATCCAGGCGGCCGACCCCTCCCACAACACGGAGCCGTTCACCGTGATCATCGAGGCCAAAGGCTGCTGGAACCGAAGTCTGCCCACCGCCCTCGCCGAGCAACTGGTCGCCCGCTACCTACGCCGCCCCCGCACCGTCGGCATCTTCCTTGTCGGCTTCTTCGACTGCGACCAGTGGCACTCCGAAAAACGGCCGCGCTGCTCGCCCCGCCACACCCGGCACCAGATCGAGCGAGAACAGGTACACCAGGCCGCACAGCACGCTTCCGAAGTCCGCGTCAAAGTCCTCGACTGCCGGCCCCCTGGCGTACAGACCGACCACGAGTAGTAGTCGGGGAGGCAACTGCCCTCGACCTGCCGGAGGCTGGGAAGATCGCTTCCGCAGCGGCAAAACAGGAGCGTGTCGGTTCTCTGGAAGGCGCCCCTGGCCAAAGCCACCTGCCCGGGAGGGTGTGGCCGGCCACGGCCGCTCAAGGTCGTACGTGCTGGCCTGCGGATGACGGGCCGGACGGCTCCCGCACCGGTGCTGTCAGTGCTGACCTCTACGCTCGGTGGCTGTGACGACAGCTGCATTGCCGGGAGTGGTCTATCCCTGGGCGAGGAAGACGGTGCCGCTAGCGGATTCCGCACTCCGAGGGGATTGGACCAGCTTGCCCGCTGCGGGGGAGGGCGGCCATGGCCGGCGGCTGGAGGAGTTGCGGGATGTGCCGGTGCTGGCGTTGTTCGGGGAGCGGGGTGCGGGCAAGTCAGTGGCGCTCCTACAGGAGTGCCAGGCATTGGAGGCGGGTCAGACTGCTACGCGATGGGTGAACTTGGGGCGGTGCCAGACTGAGTCCCAGGTCAGGTCGGCGCTGGCTGATGCCCCCGCGGCCCCGGAGGCGGGGGAGTGGTGGGTCTTCCTGGACAGCGTCGATGAGGGCTTGAATGTCCTGCCTGCCCTGGGCGGGTTGATCGCCGACTGGATCGACTCGCTCCCCGCCGACCAGCGAGGCCGCGTGCGGTTGCGGTTCAGCTGCCGTACAGGGCGCTGGCCCGACGTCCTTCAGGACACGCTCACGCGGCACTGGCCCGAGCGGCTTCAGGTGCAGCACATGATCCTGACCCCGCTCAGCGCCAGCGACGTTGCCGTTGCCGCTGAGGACTACGGTCTGGACGCCGGTGTCTTCACCACGGTGCTGCGCGAACGCGGTCTGACGCAGTTGTCCAGGGCTCCGGTCACACTTCTGCAGCTGCTCGAGTACCACCGTGTTCATGGGACGTTGCCCGCTACTGCGGCCGATGCCTACGAGCAAGCCTGCCTGCTGCTGTGTTCCGAGAGCAGGCGTCCGAACGACATCCGTGAACTGCGTGCCCAGCCAACGGGGCAACGCCTGCTGCCGGTCGCCGCCCGCGTGGCGGCGGCCATGCAGTTCGGTGCCCAGAACGTGCTGAGCGATGAATCCCAGCAGCTCCCCGGCAGCGGGGAGATCACCCTGGCCGAGCTGGAGGGCGGGCAGGAGCCCGGCCTTCAAGGCAGCGAAGTCCCGTGCACAACCGACGAACTGCGCCGGCTGTCTGAGTCCCATCTGTTCGAACCTGTAGGCCTGTTGCGGTGGACCTTTACACACCGTAGCTACCAGGAATTCCTGGCCGCTCATTATCTGGGGGCCCACCAGGTCGACCCGCGCGCTCAAGCCGGCCTGCTGTGGGTCGGAGACGGCGCGGCCCGGCACATCTACCCCGCTCACCGTGAAGTGGCCGCCTGGCGCAGCGGCAGCGACAGCACCCTCTTCGAAGACATGCTGCGTGAGGATCCGATGGTGCTGCTGCTGGCCGACCTGCCCGCACGGCCGTCCGCCGACCGTGCCCGGGTCGTCGACGCCCTCTTCAACCTGGCACAACGAGACGACACCCTCGACTTCGACGACACCACCCTGCACCGCCTCGACCACCCCGGACTGCCACAGCAACTCCTGCCCCGCCTGCAACCAGACGCGGACAGACTCGCGCTGCACATAGCCCGACGCTGCCGCCGCCCGGAGCTGACCGACGCCCTGCTCCGGGTCGCGGAGACGACCAGCCTGTCTCAGGAACGACGCGCTCTTGCCCTGCAGGCCGTCGCCGACTTCCGTCCCCCGGATGTCCAGACAGTGGATCGGATCAGCCAACTGGCCGCCCATGACCCCTCCCCGGAAGTCGTCGCCGCCGCCCTCGACCGGCTGTGGCCCACCCACCTGACCCTGCGCGAGCTGCTCGACTTCCTGCGCGATCCGGATCCCGACTACTACGGTGGCGCGTGGGTGCTGCGCTCGGAAATACCCGATCAACTGACCGCCGCCCAGACCGCTCAGGCTCTGCTGTGGGCCCGCGACACGCTGCAACAGCCTCTGCCCGGGCGCAGCATTGTCCTAGCCACCACCCTGATCGGCCGCGCGGTCACCCTGGCCGGCACCCACGGACTTCCCGGACTGTCCCATCCTGAGACCCTCATCGGTGAGGCCCTTATCGCACTGGCCAACCACAGCGCTGTCCTGCACAGCCTCGAAGGCCGCACCGAGCAACAGACTCTGGGCGACGCCCTGCGCGCACAGCACAGCCTGCGCCGCGCCGTGACGCATCACCTGCTCACCCACACCAGCGCAGATCAGTTCCTCGGCGTCCTGGTTGCCGTCCCGCGCGGCTGCCTGACCACATACGACGACGCGTTCTACTGGATGGAGCACTGGGACAAACTCGCCGACGTGCCACCCGCACTCGCCCGGCTCGTCGTATCCATCACCCCGCCGGCCGACCCCGAGCTGCAGGCCCGGGCTGAAGCAGCACGCCGCACCCATCCCACCCTTCGAGAGCTCACTGCGAGATGGGACCAAGACCCCGACCCGCACCCCCAGCAACACACCGACACCGCTCCCGACGACAGCCGCACCTACAGTGAGGCACGGCTACGCGAAGCACTGGGCGCCGTCCGCACCGCCAGCCCCGAGACCATCCGGCGCGCCTGGGGTGCCGTCATCGACCAGATGCGACGCACCCAGGATGGAACCGAACCCCCTCACCTGTGGGCAGAGCCGCTGCTCCTGTCGGCGCATCACACCCCCTCCCGCCCGGCCCAGGGCAGTGACCTCGATGCGGAGTTGAAGGCCGCCGCCCGGCATGTCCTGACGACCGTGCCACCCCTGCCAGCTGAGCTGTTGGCCTACGGCCAGCGCGCCAATCCGGTGCGGATGCTGGAGCTCAGCGCTTTCGCCATCCTGGGCACCCCGAACGAACTCCCCCCGGCCCCTCCCGATCGCTGGGCCGGCTGGAGCCTTGGCTTGGCCACCACGCACGCCTACAACCCTGCTGCCCAAGCCATCCGGAACGCCTTCCTGCCTGCCTGCGCCGAACACGCCGGCCCGTCACTGATCCCGCTGCTCGACGACGTTCTTCGCGACCCCCATACCGATCCCGCCACCACGCATGACCTGGCCCGCTCTCTCGGCGCCCATGCACAGCCAGACGTCCTCGACGCTCTCACCGTCTGGGCCGACCACCCCGACCGCAACCTCGAACACTGGCAGAGCATCACCAGCGCCCTGGCCTTCACCGGGCACCCCAGCGCCCCCGCACGCCTGCAATCGGTCCTCGAGAGCAACCCGTCGGGGCCTGCGGCGACACCCGGCACCCTGAACCGATGGCTCATGGCGGCACAGATTCTGCTGCACTGCCCGGCCCTGCCAAGCCTGTGGCCGCTCGTACACCAGCGTCTGACCGACGACGCTCTCGCCCAGGCCTACATCGACCGGCTCGGCCAGCGCCCCGCCCTCCACCACACGCAGCCCCACCAGCTGGCCAGCCTGAACGAGGAAGCCCTCGCCGAGCTCTACCTCTCGCTCGCCCGACATGTGGCGGCAGAAACGCTGGACCCGCCGCTGCGCTCCGGCTGGAGCGGTGATGACCACTTCGGCGAGCTGATCCGGTCCATACCGCCGCTTCTGGAAGCCAAGAACACACCGCAGGCAGCCCACCAGCTGCGCCGGATGGCCACCCAGACAGAACTGTGGCGCCTGCGCCACCTAGCCCGGCGCACTGCCTTGGCAGCCGCGGAGTCGCTGCACACCCCCGTAACGCCGCCTCAACTGCGGGCACTTGCAGAGCAGTCCCAGCAACGGCGCTGGGTCACGGACGAAGGGCACCTCCTGGCGCTCGTGCTGGAGGCCCTCGGCCGCTTCCAGTACGCCCTGCACCGCCCCAACGGCTTGAGCATCGCCCTGTGGAACCGATCGGAGGCCTCCGCGGCCCGGGCCGAGTGGTGGCCCTGCTGGGAGGAGGATCTGAGCGACATCCTTGCCGTGTTCCTCGTGCAGGACATTGGTGGCCACCGCGTGGTGGTCAACCGTGAAGTCCAGCTCGACCGGCCGGGCCTTGCCGGCCGGCGCACCGACATCCAGATCGAGGTCCCCGCCCCGCCGGACAGCGGACACGATCCCGTCAAGCTGGTGATCGAGTGCAAAGGCTGCTGGAACAACAGCCTGTCCACGGCCTTGGAGCACCAGCTCGTCGACCGCTACCTGCACACCCCCCGAACCGCGGGCATCTTGCTGACCGGCTACTTCGACTGCGACCGCTGGACGGACACCAGGCGACGATCGTGCCCCGCAACCCATCACACACTCGTGTCCGTTGACCGCCACCAGCAACAACAGGCCCAGATACAACGAGACTTCAAAGGGGTCCCAGTCGCAGCTTTCACCCTCGACTGCACCCTGCCCTGACCGATGTCGCAGAAGCCGGGCGGCCGACCTCGACCCCCGCACCGGCTGAGAGACCGCGTCGCCGTTTGCGGGCTGCCCTTGCTGCGGCGAGGAAGGCAGGGGGCGGAGCGGGGCTCGCTAGGAGTTGTCGTCAAAGTGTCACGCCCACATCAGCAGCGAGGCGAGGGTTACGGCTGCCTGGTAGGACTCGGCGGTTTTGTCGTAGCGGGTCG
>NZ_JBIAPT010000024.1:0-131192 GCF_042888425.1 Streptomyces sp. NPDC002889 | reverse complement strand
AGCCCGCCGCCCTGTGGATACCGCATGCCCCGGTGATACCGCACGAGCGACGAGCCGTCAGCCCATACGACTCCACGAGTTCAACCTCAGTAACCCTGGCTATTCAGCCGGATTAGTCGAGCTGATGCCCCGACAGTGAAAGGTGCCGCCTGGCCTGCCAGGATGTGATTGTTGAGGTCGCATCGGAGCAGAAACCAGGGGCACCTTTCTGGTGAGAGACACTGCTGGATGGGGTCGTGGGCTGTCTGTCGCGGCTACCGGTAAGGGATTGGTCGGGCATGACGGTGCGGTGCTGTTGCGCCGGTGTGCGGACCGGGCCGGGCTGACGGACGGGCTGGAGCGGGTGCTGCCGCAGGGCGGTGAACTTCCTGGGGCGGGGTGTGGTGCTTGTCCAGCTCGCGGTGGCGCTGGTGCTCGGGGCGGGAAACCTGCCCGAGGCGGAGGCCCTGCTCGCCCATCAGGCCGGTGTGTTCGGCTCCCGGCCTCGGATTCCACTCTGCGCAGGCTGCTGGACAGCATGGATGACACGATCCTGGTCAAGATTGCGCGAGCGCGTCGGCGCGTTCGCCGGCATGGGTGGGCCTGCTGCACCTGCGTCCGGGCGGGTTTCCCTGGCTGACGGTGGCGGGCAAACGCCTGACCGGCTGGATTGTGATCGATCTCGACGCCACCACCTTCACCTCGGCGTCCGAAAACAGGGCGCACAGGCCACATTCAAGAGGACCGTACGGCTCTCATCCGCTGGGAGCATGGTGCGCGAACACGACCGAGTCGCTGGCCATGCTCCTGCGGGAAGGCAACGCTGGTGCCAACACGGTGGCCGATCACATCCGGGTCCTCACCGGCGCACTGGCCCAGATCCCGCACTCCTCGTCGGCGAAAATCCTGGTGCGGGGTCGACGAAGCCGGAGCCACCCACGACCTGCTCACGCACCTCGAAGCCCTCAACACCGCACGCCGCACGGTCCGTTACACGGTCGACTGGAAGATCGGCGAGGCGGACGAGCAGGCGATCGCCAAGCTGCCGGAAACAGCGTGGGAGACCTCCCTACACCAGTACGGCACACTGCAGGACGGCTACGCGGTCGCGTAACTGACCGCGCTCAACACCCGTGGAGGCTGGCCGGCGGGCATGCGGCTGATCGTGCGCCGGGTCAAACTTCCCGTCGGCAGATGAAGAACCTCACCGCCTTCAAGATCCAGTGATCACCCCTGACGAATCGAGGTTGGGTGAAGGACAGCCCGAGGGCGTCATTGCGGGATCTGGCCATCAAAGCTGGGGCCCGCTGCTTCCAGCTTGTCAATGACGCGGACTGTGACTACCGCATAGAGAACATGCGGGATGATGTCCGAGACCCAGTCCGAGGTTGCCCAGGTCCGTGGATCCGTGATTCCCAAAAGAATAATCGGCGCATTTGTGACAGTTAGGGCAAAGAGAGACGCAACGACACAGCGGGAAGCCTTCGTCGGAGGCCAACCAGCAGCCTGTGCCAATGACAGCGCCGCCCCCATGCCCAGCCCCACGGCGTATCCGGTCAAGGCGCCAAGGCCAGCGATCCGGTTCTCCAGGATCTGATCGTCCCCGGGGATTCGAATACGGAGCTTCGCAGCAAGGCTACGCACTGTGATCTCAGGTGTATCGCTGATGGGCCGGCCTCGAAGCGCGATGTCGGCATAACCTGCGATATTGAGCGCGGCCGTACCGGCGAGTCCCGCAACAGCGCCGTGAAGAAGCGGCCGCATAACTCTGATCATGAGCGGTCCTCCTGCTGAGCAATCAATCTCGAGTCGGTGACCCGTACCCCGAGGCTGAGCTTCAAGAGTCCCATTTCCGTGGACGCTCCGCATCACAGGACGTGTGAGTGGACGACGGCGGGACCAGCGGTAGGAGCGTCCGCAGAGCCCCCGGTTCGGGGTGAACAACCGTCCCAGCCCGTCCTGATCGGATAGCTGTGATGACTGCATCTATGGTCTATGCCGGTGCGCTCGTGTGAAGCGCGTGCCGCACGGCCGCTGGGGATGCGACGTGGGATTGTCCTGCCTCGGTCTTTGACAGGTCTCACGCAGGTGATCGCCGTGGCGTGATCTTCTCGGTTCTGCGGCCGTCATCGTCCAGGCTGTCGCACTCGGACCTCTTGAAGCAGCCACCCATTGCCGTCCCGGTCGCTGAACGTCGCGTACGAGTTGTAGCTGAGACCATTAGAGTCTGGGCCGTCTACCTGTTCTTGGGCGCCGGTGTCGTAGACGCGGTGGAAGATCTCGCTAACCTCGACACCCTGGCTGATCAGTCGGGCGCGGGTTTGGTCGAGGTCTTGGACGACGAGGTACATGCCCTGGGCGGAGCCTGCTGCCGCAGGGGTGACTCCGCGGCCGAACTGGATCGAGCATCCCGACCCCGGAGGCGTCAGCTGCACAATCCGGAATTCCGGACCCGCCTCGTAGTCCGCATCGAGCCTCCACCCCAAGCCCTGGTAGAAGCGCAGGGCACGATCGACGTGAGCCACCGGCATCACGACGACCTCAAGATTCGTATCCATGGTCGGCTCTTCATCGACGTTCGTTGCGCCGTCCTGCTTTGCGGTGCCCATAACGACGTCCTATGCCGCTTTCTGGTCAGGTTCATGGCCTCTCAAAGCCCGCAACTGGCGGAACATCATCGTCACCAGGGGATGCACAGGTAGTTGATCACGCATGCCAGCGCCCGCTCCTGCGGCTACCTGGATGCGAGTGCAAGCCTCGACGCCATGCTCGCGGAACGTGATCTCCAGCCTACGCTCGCGCACCGTGAACTTCTCGCCCACTAAGGTCTGTCCGGCGGATCATGTGACCGACTCAGTGACGGCTCGTTGGCATGGTCATGGGGCGGGGAGATCTCACAAACGCAGAATGGGGGCTAATAAGAGGTTGTCTCATGTGGTGTGATGTTCGTGCGGTTGAGCCGAAGCCCGATAGGTGTCACACAGGCGGGCTTGCTGTCACCGTGGCCCGGTCTGCGTGCGTTGGACTTGACCAGCTGAGCACCGACGCCACCGACGCCGGGTGAGGCGGCAGGGGACTGTCGGTGGCTGGTGGCAAGATCACCGGCATGGTCTTTGTACGTACGACTCCGCCGCGGCCTGTGGATGTGACCGCGGTCTTTCCCGAGCTGGCGCCGTTGGCGCGGCCTGCGATTCGTCTGCATCCCCGCCCGGGGTCGCCTTCGGTCGGGGAGAGCTCGGTCGGGGGGCCGTTGTTGTGGCCGGCCGAGGAGCCGTGGCCGCACTGCGAAAGCTCGCACCTGCACGTGGACAGTGGGTTCCGCCAGTCGCCGGCCGAAGTGCGGCTCATGAGGCGCATGCGGGCCCGGTGGCACGCTGATCACGGTGGTCCTGGGATAACCCCCGAGGAGGAGGCGATCAAGGAGCGGAACGCCGCGATGCTCGCGGAGCGACTCGACGCCGGCCCTCCGTGGCCCGCGGACTGCCCGGTCCCCATGTTGCCCGTGGCCCAGCTGTATCTGCGCGACATACCCCTGTTGCGGCCGCCCGGCCAGGCCGATCTGCTCCAGATCCTCTGGTGCCCCTACGACCACGATCCGGATTACAAGCCGTCGACCTCACTGTTCTGGCGGTCCGCTGCCGCGGTCGTCGACATCCTCGCCACACCGCCCGAGCCGTACGAGGTGAACTATGAGGGCTATGTGCCAGAGCCGTGCGTGCTGGCACCGGAAGCGATCACCGAGTACCCCGATAGCCTCGATCTGAGCCCGCAGATGCGGCTCATGGTGGAGGACTGGAGCAGATGGCAGGCAGCCGGCGCCGACGTGGACAGCTCCTACGCGGACTATGCGCGGGACTTCTATGACATCCATCTGGCAGACGCGCCCGGATGGAAGGTCGGCGGCTGGCCTCCATGGGGCCGCACCGACCCCAACCCCCGGTACTGCACTGTCTGTGATGTGCAGATGGTCCCGCTGCTGACCATCGCCTCCGGCGAATGGGACGGCGGCGAGGGACACAGCTGGGCACCTTACGAAGACCAGGCCGCCGCCAACACCGCCAACACCGTCGGTCATTGCTGTGGCCAGTGCCCCTCGCAGCCGACCAAGGTCGAAGTCGGCAGCACCGACAACATGCAGATCTACGTCTGCCCGACCTCCCCCGAGCATCCGCACACCGACCTGATCCAGTGAGCCGTCGGGCCTGTCGCGCACCCTCCCGCAGCCGGTGACAGAAGTGCCGCCGAACCGGGGTGTGTGACAGGCCGCTTGCCTCACTGGTGCAGGCCGGACTGCTTCGACCGATCCCACTCACCACGTCATCCGGCTACGCCGGTGACAACTACTGAGCCTCGGCACAGCGGCATGATGCTGGTCGTGGGTGCTGATCTGTCGAAGCGTCTGGTTCCTGATGAACTCTGGGAATTGGTCGTACCGTTGCTGCCGTCGTTCGCTGCTCGTCCGCAAGGTGGTGGGACCGCGCCGTGCGACGAGCGGGCCGTGTTCACGGCGGTGGTGTATGTACTGACCAGTGGATGTGCCTGGCGGCATCTGCCGCCGACGTCCGGCACGCCGCCCGCCACCGTGCATCGCCGCTTCACGGTATGGACCGAGGCCGGCTTGTGGCGGCGGCTACATCGGGTGGTGCTGGACGAACTCGGGGCCAGGGGTGAGGTGGACTGGGCCTCGGCGATCGTTGACGCGGCCTCCGTCCGCGCGAAAAGGGGGCTCGCTGACCGGGCCGAACCCGGTCGATCGCGGCAAGAAGGGCAGCAAGCTGCACGTGCTGTCCGATGCCCAGGGCATCCCGCTCGCCGTCGCCGTGTCCGGCGCGAACATGGACGACAGCCTCGCCCTCAAGCCGCTCATCCGCGGCATACCCGCCGTCCGGTCCCGCCGGGGACCACGGCGGCGACGACCCGTCAAACTCCGCGCGGACAAGGCGTACTTCTCCGCCGAACACCTGGCCTGGCTGCGCGAGCGCGGGCTCGTCGCGCGCATCGCGCGCATCGCGCGCCCCGGCATCGAGTCCGGCGAACGCCTCGGTCGGCACCGCTGGAAGATCGAACGGTCGATCGCCTGGCTCTTCGGCTACCGCCGCCTCACCGTCCGATACGAACGAAAGGGCTCGCACTTCCTCGTCTTCCTCGGCCTGGCCGCCGCCCTGACCTGCTACAAGAAGCTCGCGAAACTTGCCACGTGAGACACCCTCTAAGGCGTAAGTAGGCCGAGCTCTATGCGTGGCCCGGGCTTCTCCGCCGGATCCCGAAGAGGCGGGGCTGATGGCTGTTGCCGTTTAGATGGTCGCGGGCAGCCACCATGAACCTCTGCACGGCGTCGGTGAGGGCGGCGTGATCGGTCATGAGGTCGTGCTGTTGAGTACCGAGGAAGTTGCCGAGGTTGTCGGTCGTGCGGGTCGTCGTATGGCCGCGGGCGGCGAAACGGACGCTGACGGCAGTAGACAGAGTTGTCGTCCGTCGGGAGTGACAGCGCGACACAGTTTGCGCCAGATGGTCGGGGAGGTAGCACGGACGCCGCGGTTGCCGCAGCCGACACTGCCCAGATCACGCCTGGCCAGTAGGCTGGCACAGAGGGCGGGCGCTTGGTGCTTCTTGCTGTTATCAAGACTGAAGTTCTCCGGCGACGGGGGTTGATCGAACCCTAGGGTGGCCAGGCGACCTCCCAGTGCGTGAGCACCACCCAGGAGAACCATTGACCACGCCTACGCCAGAGCCCGACTCTGACGCGAGACCCGCCCCAACCATTCCCCCGCCCTCCCCTCCAGGAGGCGACAACGGCGGCACCCCTGACCCTGGTCCAGTCGCACCTACAAGCGATCCCCCAGCTCCGCCGCCCGCCCCCGCCTGGCGGCCGGCATGGACGGCCCTCCGTCGCCGCCGCGCCGCCCGACGAGCCCGACGCGCCCACGAGAGCGCAGAAGACCGCCGTGAACGGCGCGCCGTACGGGCGCAGTGGGGCATGGTCGGCACCACCCTCATCCCGGGCTTAACTGCCGCCGGGGCACTGATCTTCACTGCCAACAGCATCCAGCAGGCGCAGGAGAGCATCCGGCAGGGGCAGGAAAGCCTCGAAGTAGCACGCCAAGGCCAGGTCACCGACCGCTACAACGACGCGGTCGCCAATCTCGGCTCCGAGTCCATCGACGTTCGCATCGGGGGCATCTTCGCTCTCCAACGCATCATGGCCGACTCCCCCCGCGACCAACCGGCCGTCATCCGCATCCTCGGCTCCTACATCCGCGTGCACTCACCCGGCTCCGGCAAGGCGCAGAAGATGCCCGACGAACGCCCAGTCGACGCACCGGACACCGCAGCAGCACTCGACGTCCTGCGAACGCGTGACGCCGCGAAGGACCATGACGCATACCTGAACCTGCGCAAAACGGATCTCCGCGGCTGGTGGGCCCTTCCGCGCGACGGCAAGGAGGCCAGCGAACCCGTGCCGTTCGCCGGCGCCTACCGCAAGGCGCGCTTCGACGGCGCGAACCTCAGCGAAGCCAACCTCCGCGGCGCTGATCTGCGGGAGGCAGTATTCAAAGGGACAAATCTTACGAGGGCAGTACTGGTTGCTGCTGACCTACGCGATGTGAACTTCCCAGACGCGGACCTGAGCCAAGCCGACCTGCAGGGCGCGAACCTCAACACTGCGGAATTCTTGTCGACGAACCTTCGCGGCACCTCTCTCCAGGGTGCCGACTTGAAACACGCGTCCCTCTTCGGGGCGGACCTCAAGGGAGCAGACCTCCGCTGGGCGGATCTGAGTGGTGCGTACCTTGATAAGGCGAAGAACCTGACGGTCGAACAGCTCCTTGAGGCCCGGATCACGCATAAAACGAGGCTCCCGGACTACCTGGCCGGGGACCCCCGCATACACATGGAGGACACCGATGAGGATGGCTGAAGCCGAGCCACCTCCGCCAGCAGAGGCGCACCTCTCCACCCCTGTCCTGAGCCCATGCCGCTCCGCTCCCACCGCGCCGAGGACGCCCACACCGCCATCAGCGGCTTCCTCACCCACCTCGAAGAGCGCGGCTTCGTCTACGACACCCGGCGCCTACGCAGCCTTTTCCTCATGGAATACCTGGAGCACGCCCTTGCCGCCGAGGAGACGGTCTCCATGACCGCAGTCGAGCTCATGGACCTGGTGCGCGCCGACGCCTGGCTCGCCGACGCGGCCGCCGGCAAGACACGGCGCCGCAACACCCTGCAGGGCCCCGACGCTGCTGCCGCCGGGAATTCCCAGCGCGTACGAATCCAGACCTGGAACGCCTTCGCCGAGAACCTTGGTCTCTGCGCATACGGCTGGAAGTGCCACCCCCCGACCACGGCGACTACCTCGAACCCGAGCAGGCCCACAAGTTGCTGCGCACCTCGCGGTGAAGCGCCCCGTTGGCGCTGACGCCACCACGGCGCTGCGTACCGCCGCGGTGGCCGCGCTCGTCGCCACTACCGGCCGCTCCGTGCCCGAACTCCACCGACTGGACGTCGCCGACGTCGACCTCGAGCACCGGCCCTTCCCCCAGGTCGAGCTGGACACCGGGCCACACCCGCTCGACAAGGAGACCGCCGACGGGCCTGACCCGGGCCGCGGTGCGCACGCCGCGCACCGCACGCTGGTCACGCAGGTCTTCGGCGCGCCGCTGCGCCCTGGAGCGCTCCGCCCCCACTGACCCCGTGCCAGCGGCCGCCGGAGGACCGGCCGTTCACGCCGCGGACGACTCGTCGCCCGGGACGAGCTCGGTGATCCACTTCTGTGCCGCCGCCAGGCCGGACGCAATCAAGGAATGTTGCGACAAGCTAGAACCCGAGCGCCGGAACTGGGTCACGATCAAGCGTCGCCGACAGGAACCGCTGCCCTGACCGAATCCGACCGGCCGTGTTAAGTGTGCCGGCGCGGCCCCGGATGCGGGCAGACCGACCGGTACGCCGGGTCCCGCGTGTCGTCGTTGCTCTGTCAGTGGATCTGGGGCTGGAGTGAGCCAATGCCGAAAGGATTCATGAAACCCCGCTATGGCTCGGCAGCAGGTTTGCTGCGGCGGGAATGGGCTTGCCCGCCCGCCGGAAAAGGTCCGATCACACCGTGTGGAAGCCCCCGACCAGAGAGACGTGATGACGATGTTCCGCAGGGGGCCGCTCGCATTCCCGCAGGCTGTCGCTGCCTTGCTGCTCCTCGGGGGCGCGGCTGCTGACCTCTTCGGGCCGCAGCCGTACATGGGCCTGCCTCTTCTGGCGGCCGCCCCGCTGATCGCATGTGTCCTGCTGACCTTCCGCATCGGGCTGGCATTCGCCGTGCTGGCGTGCGTGCTCTCGATTGCGCTGGACCTGTACCTCCGGCGTCCTGCGACGGCGCTCTTCGTCGACCTTGCCGACGTACTCATCGTCAGTACGATCGCCCTGGGGATCAACCGCCTGCTGCATCGGCAGGGCCGCTACCTTGCGCAAGCCCGCGATGTTGCCGAGGCGGTGCAGCGTGCGGTACTGCCGGACCCTCCGAGCCGCGCGGGGCCGCTCGCCGTGGCCGCTCGCTACGAGACGGCGCAGGCAGAGGCTCGGATCGGTGGAGATCTGTACGCCGTGCAGCCCACCCCCTACGGAGTCCGCGCAATCATCGGTGATGTTCGGGGCAAGGGGCTGCAGGCAGTCTCCTCCGTCTCAGTGATCGTCGGAGCGTTTCGTCAGGAAGCCGAGCAGGCTCCCACGCTGGCCGAGCTGGCGCACCGGCTGGACAGCGCTCTGGCCCGGGAGAGCGACCGTGGCCGTGAGACGGTCAGCGGTTTCGAGGACTTCACTACCGCAGTACTGGTCCAGATCCCGTCAGACGGCGACGCAGTCCAACTGGTCAATCGTGGCCATCCGGCGCCTTTCCTGGTGGAGGGAGGAACCGTGGTCCAACTGGAACCAGCGAGTTACGAACTGCCGCTTGGAATGAGGCTGCCGGAGACCGGGGCCGGGGGCGATGTGTCCGCCACGGATGTCTTTACCCTGCGGCCGGGCGCCTCACTTCTGCTGGTCACCGACGGCGTGACCGAAGCGCGCAACCAGCACGGCCGGTTCTACGATCCTTGCACCCAGCTTCCCGCAGGCGAGTACAGCCATCCGAGCGACCTTGTGGACGCCCTCGCACAGGACGTATCCAGCTGGACAGGCAATCAACGGCAAGACGACATGGCGATCCTCGCTCTCACGCGAACCGAGAACGGATCCCCGGAACGTACCGCATGACGGTTATTCAGACCTCAAGTAAGTTTTTATCCTGGTCGGGGTCTTTGATTCGCTTAGAGGCCGCGCGGATAGGGATGCGGTCATGGTCGGTGGTTCGGGCGTTCGTCCCAGTGGTGAGGCGAACCATGTCTGCCGGATCTGACTACGCATGGTGATGATTATGTCGGCGAGGTCGGAGAATGCCTCGATGACGGTGGTGTGCCGCTCGTAGCGGCGGGCGAGGAGACTGTTTCGGCAGCCTGGATGACGAGGTGTGTTCGTAATTCTGGAGGAGAGAATCCTCGATGGACGAGTTCTGCGGCTGATCCGGCAGATGCTCAAGGCCGGGTATTTGGAGGGCTGGCGGTGGAACGCCACGCTCAGCGGTGCACCACCGGGTGGCGTGGCCTCCCCGATCCTGTCCAACCTCTACCTGGATCGGCTCGATCACTTTGTTGAACAGCACCTGCTGCCAAACAGGCCGACTACCTGGCCCGCCGCGCCCACTGCTTCCTGGGGGACCGCCCGCCCGCCGTGCGCGTCCTCAGTTGACCTCCCGCACTCTCGCAGCCGACCGCTCGGCGAGCTCGCGGATGCCGTTCGCGGCGTTCTCCGAGAGCTCGCCGAGTATGGCGTTGGCGGCCGTGAGGAGGGCACGGGCCTCCTCGGGGCGGCCCGCGTCGGCCAGGGCGAGGGTGAGCCGGTAGTGCTCCTCGGCGATGAAGCGGCCGAGGTTGACCTGCTGCCAGTAGCGCAGTGAGTCGTCGCCCGGGGTGCCCAGGGCGACGCGCACGGCGGCCAGGCTGTCCGCCGCCTGCGGCAGCCGGCCCGCCTCCCGTTCCAGGCGGGCCAGGGTGTGCCGGGCCGAGGCCCGGTCCCATGCCGTCTCTTGAAGAGTGGCGTACAGGTGCTGGGCGCGCAGCGCCTGGGGAAGGTCGCCGAGTTCCTCGAAGTCCCGGGCGAGCCCGCTCAGAAGAGCCGTGGCCAGGGTGCGGGGCGCCTCGGGGCGGCGGAGTCTGCTCTGGTCCATGAAGATAGTGTCGAGTTCGCGGATCAGCGTCACCCGCGCGAGGTCCGTCATCCCCTGGTCCCGCGCCAGGTCGGTCCATGTGGAGACCGGCTCGTCCGACGGGTCCGCCCCGAACATCGACTCATCGAGCGCCCGCGCCCACTGTTGCAATTCGTCCGCGCTTCCACCCGGTTCCGGCATACCGCCCAGGCCGCACGCCGTGTCGAAGTCCGTCTCCCGGACCTCAAGCAGCAGGGGCAGATCTCCGGTGTCCCCGCGCAGCCCCACCAGCACGGCCGCGAGCCGCAGTTCGTCCGTCATCGATGACCGTGTCTCGTGCCGCAGCAGATGCCGCAGCAACTCCAGATCGCCCTCGGCGCGGTCGAACTGCGCGGCCCGCAGGGTGATCCGGCGCCGCACCGGGTCCTCGGCGACTTCACGCCATGCCGTGCGGTCGCCCTCCCGCAGCCGGGCGAGATCGGCGCGGCCCGCCGCGAGCACTGGCTCCCACAGCGGGGGACCGGCCGGGCCTATCCGGTCGTACGCGCACCCCTCGTCCGCGTTGAGCAGTACGAAGTCCGGCTCAGTTCGCAGCAGCGCGGCACGCAGCCTGCCCACCAGCTCGACCGGGGAGCGTTTCGGGAAGCCCAGCGCCGCACGGAGTTCGGCCCGCTCTTCGTCGATTCCGTAGTATTCACGGATCTCGTCCTCGGTCTCCGCGACGCACGCCAGGATCTTCTCCTCGCCGTCGTCTGGCGACAAACGTGTGTAGCCGCGCCAGCCGGGCAGGCCGATCACGAGCTCCAGGGTCTCGTCGACGCTGGAGCCGATGATCCCCGCGGCGCCCTCCGAGTCGGCGTAGAGCACCGAGCCGTCCGCGCACACGAAGTACTTACCGCCGGTATCGTCCCCGGCTACCGTCTCCAGCGGCCCGCCCGAAGCGAGGCGGACCTCCTCGACATGGCCGTGGGCGGCGCGGTCCAGGTCGAAGTCGAAGGGGAAGGCGGCCAGTTCGGCCAGGCGGCGGTCCTGCCGCAGCAGCCATAGCGCATGATCGGTCATGTCACAGAAAGTAACACCGTCCACTGGCAACGGACTCGCGGCCTCTGTAGGAGGCCGTGCGGATAAGGGTGCGGTTACGGTCGGCGGTTCGTGCGTTCGCCCCAGCGGTCGGTCGTCCATGCCTGCCGGATCAGACTACGCACGGTGATGATCGTGTCGGCAAGGTCGAAGAATGCGTCGATGACGGTGGTGCGCCGCTCGTAGCAGCGGGCGAGGCGGTAGAAGGCGTTCTGCCAGGCGTGGGTGCGTTCGACCTGCCAACGCCTACTGGCCTGAATGGGTGCTTTCTTACCTTTATGTGCGATGCGTCCGTGCAGGCCGCGTTCGCTGAGTAGCGTGCGGGTCTTGTCCGAGTCGTAGCCGGCGTCCAGGTGCACGGTGATGTCGTCGGGTAACGGCCCCAGGTCGTCCAGGCGGTCCAGGGTCGGGGCGAGCAACGGGGAGTCGTGGAGGTTGGCACCGGCCAGGACACGACCCAGTGGAATGCCGTATCCGTCCGTCATGCCCGAGCGTTTCAGGCCCTGTTTGCCGCGGTCGACCGGTGAGCGACCGGCCACCTCGCCGCCTCCGGGAGCCTTGGTGATAGGCCGACACCGCCAGTCCGGCGGCCTTGGCGACGTTGACCGCCGCGTTGATGTCCCGGTCGAGGACGGTCCCGCACGCACCGCACGTCCACTGTCGTCGCGTGCAGGGGCTTGGGGCCGTCCTTGACGCCGCAGGCCGAGCAGACCTGAAAGGTCGGCTCGAAGCGCCCGATGCGCAAGAACCGCCGCCCGTGCATTGCGGCCTTGTACTCCAGCATCGCGACGAACGCTGACCAGCCCGCGTCATGCACGGACTTGGCCAGCCGCGTACGGGCGAGCCCCTTTACCGCCAGGTCCTCAACGGCAATCGCTTGGTTGTCGCGAATGATCCGGGTGGAGAGCTGGTGGTGGAACTCCCGCCGCGCGTCGGCCACCTGCGCGTGAGCGCGGGCGACCTTGATGCGGGCCCTGGTCCTGTTGTTACTGCCCTTCGCCTTGCGGCTGAGGCGCTTGTGTTCACGCTTGAGCTTCTTCTGGGCCCGACGCAGAAAGCGCGGGGCGTCGATCTTCGTGCCATCGGAGAGGACGGCGAAGTGCCCCAGGCCCAGGTCGATGCCGACGACCTGTTCCTTCTCGGGCAGCGGCTCGGGCCCGCTCTCCACGATGAAGCTCGCGAAGTATCTACCGGCCGCGTCCTTGATCACAGTTACTGTGGACGGAACGGACGGCAGAGCGCGGGACCACTTGACCCGCACGTCTCCGATCTTCGGGAGCGACAGGTCCCCGCCGGGTGTGATCTTCCAGCGGGCGTTGGCGGTGAACCGTACGGCCTGTCGGTTGTCCTTGCGGGATTTGAAGCGGGGTGCGCCCATGCGCGGGCGTTTTCCCTTGAGGCCGTCGAAGAAGTTCCGGTAGGCGGTGTCCAGGTCCCGGAGGGACTGTTGCAGCACCACGGCGGAGACGTCGCCGAGCCAGGACCGGCCGTCGGTCTTCTTCGCCTCGGTGATCAGCAGCTTGGACAGGTCCCCGGTCTTCGGGAACGGTTCGCCCGCGGCGCGGGCGGCCTCACGAGCGCGCAACGCGTCGTTGAACACCACGCGGGCGCACCCGAACGCCTGGGCCAGCGCGGCACGCTGAGGACCGTTCGGGTACAGGCGGAAGCTGTACCTCAACTGCATACCGATCACCTTATTACAGTCGATTTATGACTGAGTATTAGTTGACAGTCATGGTGAGACCCCTGTCCAGCTTCTACGTTCATGGCACCGTCCGGACGCGATGCGTCAAGCCGTCGGCTCTCATCGCGCTGATCGACCGCTTCCCCAGGCTGGCCCTCGACATCCCGCCGACCGGACTCGATGGCGGCCGTCGATGCGTGCCGCGGCCTGCACGCGCTACCGGTGAGTTACTGATCGGGTCATAGAGTCGGCCTGCATGACCCAACCAGCTCTCCGGAGCGGCGGTGCTGCAGCCCGCGGAACCTGTCGAGCGTGTCGCCGCGTTCGTCATGGATGAGGTAGTCGCCGCGCTGTCCCGTCGAGGACCGGACCGTGGACTGGTCCCGCACAACGGCGAGGCCACAGTCGCAAAGGGTCTTGTGGGCGTCGGCGCGGTAACCGGCCGGTGATCGCACAACGTCCGTAGGCGGGCTGCCCGTTGCCCGCCGGGCCTCCCGGTCGGCCAGTCATCTCCTGCGCACCCCCGGGGGCCAGACCACATGAACCCTGCGACCGAGCCGCCGGGCGTGCGCGACGGCGTCCGCGGTTCCTCCCAGTCCCCGGGCAGGTTCACCGTCCCACACCGCGATCAGCACCTCGCACTGCTCCGCGACCCACTGCCCCGCCGCGTCGTAGGCCTCTTCGCCCGGCGTCGGGTACTCGAGGCAGGTGATATCCGCCGCCTGGTGGAGGAGGCCGAAGTAGATGCTTTTGTGCGCCGCCGCGAACGTACCGTCGTAGTCGTGCGCCGGAACGACCACATGAAGACGACCACCCGCGTCGATGAGCTCCCTGGCGAACAGTTGGTCGGCTCCCTCTGCGAGGCTGGTGTAGCCGATCAGAGGCGAGGGCAGTGACGCCAGGAGCTCGCGGATTCGCTCGGTGGCGAACACCACCGCGGGCGCGGGCAGGCCCTGATGACCGGTGATACCGATACGCGTCATACGCGGCCTGCCTTCACGAGATGCCAGTAGTGCTTACCCAGAGGAGTCAGGACGCATCCCGTGGACCGCATCGCAGCGTAGTAGAGATGTTCCTGTCCCACAGGGTCGACAAGACGGCAGGCGCGATACTTCTGCAGTCCGGAGAAGATCGCCTCGTGCTCGGGATGCTGCGGCGCCTCGGTCGGCTCGTAGGACGGGTCGAGGGCGTAGCTGTGATCGGGGGTGGGGAACCACTTCGTGAGCTTCCGCAGTACGGACAGCGGGAGTCGGGGGTTGCACATGCGGATGTCGTGCAGCCGGTCGATGTTCGTCTTGAAGGTGGGGCGTTGGTCCCAGGCTCCGAACGACTCGGACAGATACGCGTAGAGCCCCGACACGTTCACATGGCCCAGGACATCCGCGGCACCGCCCTCCAGTGCGCCTTCGAGATACGTGGAGAACTGGCCTCGTCCCGCTGCCGTTTCCACGGAGAACTGGTCGCCGCGGCTCGCGGTCAGGACGGTCATGCCGGTGGGCAGGATCGCCTGTGTGGTACCCAGGGCGGGGACTGTCGTGGCGCCGCCGGAGAAGCAGCAGTCCAGGATGATGACGATCTCCTTGACATCGCTTCTGTTGACGAGTTCGAGGACCTCGGTGAACCTGACGCCGGGCGTGATGTCTGTGGCGTCCGGCGTCATCAGCGCCACATCGCCGTTCTGCGGTGCGCCGTGCCCGGCGTAGTAGAAAAGAGCGAAGTCGGACCCGGGAGCGAGCAGGTCGTCGAGCAGGCCGAGCAGATGGTCACGGCCGATCGCCTGGGCCGCGTTGTCGACGGTCACAAGACGGCAACCGAAGTTGGGAGAGTCGTCCTCGTTGCGGGCCAGCAGGGGCAGCAGCGCGGTTGCGTCGTTCACACAGCCGGTGAGGTCGGGGCGATTCCTGTAGTGGTCGATCCCGACCAGCAGAGCGCGCTTCATGCTTCAGACCGCAGTGGCGACATCGCAGACCGTTCCCAGGTCCGTTCTCCGCCTGGCGATAACCCCGTCTCGCCCTGTCCGGTGCGGCAGTTCGGAGCCATTCGGATGCCCTGGAGAGGTCGACCTCTGGACGTCGCCGCGTTGGCCGGTCGGCGGATGAGGAGGTTGCCCGACGGTTCGTTCTGCTCGGCATAGGCCACGGAGATGGTGGTGATTGCCACGATCGGCCCCATTCTGGCGATCTTGCGCGGGATTTGTGCTCCGATCAGGCTAGTGAGGTACATCGGCAGTCCGACGCCGTTTTGCGCGAACACGACTGGTGCGCCAGGGAAGTTCGAGTCCCCCGGGGAGGCGGCCGCCCGCCTCCCCCGGGGCGATGCGGGCGGCCTCGCAGCGGTTCAGCGCCTCGAGGAGCCTCCTCGCCTGCCGGCCCTGGGCGGAGCAGGTTTTTCCTCGCCCCTCTTCTCGGTGCTCACCAGTGCCGGGTTGGCAAAGGCGTCAGTGATGCTGGGCGGGGGCGGAGGAGGAGACGGATCGGGAGGGGACTGAGGAGGAGGGGACGGGCTTCCCTGGTTCTCTTCGTCTGTCATGGCCATCAGTGTGCAGCAGAATGGCGGCCGTCGAGAGAGCGATCCCTGCCACGAGCGCCGTCAGGCTGATCGTCCATCGTCGTGCCTTGCGCCGGTGGGCCGCGCTGTTCTTCTCGAACATGCCTACCCGGGTGGCGGCCAGTTGCACCAGCGTCTCGCCCTTGGTCGATCGGGCATGGTGCTCCAGAACCTGTCGGGGTTCGATGTCCTCGTAGTCGGCGAGGTGGAAGACGGCCACCCCGAACCCGATGGCGACCGCGTAGGCCACGAAGGCCGCGCCCGCCAGCAGCGGTTGGGCGCTCCTCGAAGCCAGGAACTGAGCGGCAGTCGCGGCGAACCCCACCAGGAAGACGGCCTTGGTGTCGATCTTCGATCCCACGTCGGACTGCCGGGCCAGCCGCGACTCCAGCTCACTGTTGATCAGCTCCAGTGTCGGCTCCTGGGCGCTCAACTCCTGTGGTGTCATCGTCATGGGCCGAGACTAGAAGCCGAGCCTCCGCCGGCGTGCCGAATGGTGAAGTCCGTCCTGACTGCGCACAGGCAGGCACACGTGGCCCACGTTCCCGAGGCGGGCTCCCCTTCCGGTCGCCCTATTCGTATCGGCTCAACTGCCCCGATTCGAACCCCACAAGCACCATGCCGTCCCGCGTGACCAGCAATGAGGTGGCATCGGTGGCGGGCACGGCCAGCCGTCGCAGGGCGTCCTCGGGATGCAGCACAGTGATCCTCTCCTGCCCTTCGACGGCGAGGTAGGCGCCGTTGCCCGAGATCAGAGGCGACTGGAGTGACAGCAGCACGGACGCTCCCTTCTGGGGACCGGCTCTGGTCCTCGGTGTGTCGACCATATGCACCCTGTGGGTCGAGGGAGCGTGCACCCACACCCGGCTGCCCTGGTTGACCAGTTGGCGAGGGCTTCCAGGTACCCCGGTACGCGACCGGACCGCCAGGCTCTCCGCCTCGAGTTCGACCACCTCGTTGCCGGTGGTGAGGCTGACGTAGAGACGGCCCCGTGCGGCGGTGATGCCGTAGGGGTGGCCTTCCAGTCCGGCCCGACCGGCGGGCCTGCCGTTCTCGCGGGCCAGGGCGATGACACTGCCGTCCGCCGGCGAGGTGACCGCGACGTCCCGTCCGGCGAGTGCGAGAGCACGGACACCGGGGCCGACCGATCGTCGCCATACGGTGTGCCCGGTGCCGAGGTCCACTCGACCCACATGGCCGGTCGCGCCCGACACGTAATACGCCTGCCGTCCGTCGACGACGACGCTGTCCATCCAGTCGTCGGTCGTGGCGACCTGCTGGCCTCTCAAGCTGCTGTCCAGCCGCATCACATGACGGCCGGCGACGACGGCATAGACATCCGGCGAGCGTTGGTCCTGGGCCAGGGAGGTGACGGCGGCAGGCAGCGACACGGTCGTCACGTCCTCGCCGTAGTGTCCGAGGAGGAACGGGATCGGAGCCGCGACGACTCCGGCAGCAACCCAGGCGACGATCCAGATGTGGCGATACCACGGGCGGTACTCGGGAGCTTTGCCCGGCGCGTGGATCTGCACCTCGGGCGGGCGTGTGGGGTGTACGGCAGCCGCGGATCCAACTCCGCCGTGCGCGAGATGCAGGTAGCGGTCCAGTGTCTTCTGGAGTTCCGGATCGGCGACCTGTGCCGTCCCGGTGGCGGCAAGAGCAGCGACCTCCACGGCCGCCTCGTAGGCGACGTCGTTGGGGATCCGCCCAGTGATGACGACCGGCGACTCGTACGGCACCGTGACGGCCAGGACATCGGTGCCGGGGCGGGTGTGATCGAGCACCGTCCACTCGATGCCCAGGGCGTACCCGAGGACGGCCAGGCGCCTGCGCTGTTCCGCCCGGCTCACGGGCGGCAGCACGAAGATGGTCCGCCCCAACGCGCCCGCAGCTCTGATCTGGCGGATCTCCCAGAGCAGCGATTGCGACCGCCCGACGGTGACGCACAGCAGCTGTGACTGGGTGATGAGCCTGCGGACGCCGTCCCTCCACTCGTCCATGCCGAAACTGCGTCGGACGGCACCGAGGGCGGGCGGGAGCCGCTCGCCGACGCGGCTGAGTGCTTCCACGGGGCCGTGCTGGGCAAGTGCGGAGGTCGTGACCTCTTCGAATCGCTCGAAGCGGCGCAGGCACAGCCGCTCGAGCACCGATGCCCGGTCCAGGCGTCTGGCTCTCAGCATCCGCCGGTCGTCGGCGAACGAGCGCAGCAGCAGCACGGGCCGGCGCGGATCCTCTCTGGGGCGCCGGCGCAGGTGCCGCATGGCGATCCGGCGCACGAGGACGAACGGGACGAAGGACAGCAGCAGGATCACCAGGCCCAGGGCCCGGAGCAGGATTCCCCACTGGGTGGCGACGTAGTCGGATCCACCGGGGTTGACACCGAGCGCCTCGAAGACGGAGCCGGCGACGAAGAAGAGCGCCGCGAGGAGGACGAGGGCGGCCGACACGGCGACACCGAGCACGGCCCACAGCCTGCGGGGGCCGTCGAAGGCGGGTGGCCGCCATCGAGCGGGCCGGCGGCGGCGCACCAGCCACTCGATCAGGAGCACACAGGTGACGGTGCCCACGGCCATGGCGATCGTGGCCCAGATGCCCAGTCGCAGTTCTTCCGAGAGCCGGATCGCCCATGCATAGACGGCGAACCGGATCATGACCGCCGTGTTGCCGGCGGCCATGCGCAGCTTCAGGAGTCCGTCCACGGAAAGGGCGTCGTGCCGTCGCTGTCGCCGCGCCCACGGCCACAGGCGCCTCCAGGTGGAGCGGTCCCGGGCCAGTGCGATGAGCCCGAGGGTCGCCGGTGTGGCCACGGCCGCGCTCATCGCCGCCGTGTTGAGCGCGTTGCGTGTCGAGGGGAACGCGTCCTTGATCTGCGGCAGATCGGGAGCGACCGGCACACGGGTCAGTTGCCGCGTGAAGACGCCGCGCAGCAGAGCTTCGGTCTTCTCGGGCGCGTCCTTGCCTGCGACGCGTGCGTCGGTCACCACCGCGGTACGGCCCCTGACGTCGACGGCGCAAGCCGTCGCATAGGCCGCGCCTCGGCTCTCGAATCCGGCGTCGTCCGCCCCGGGGATGCCCAGCGACGTGCGCGGTGCGCAGGCACTGCGTGTTTCCTGCCGTGCGTAGCGATGATTGCGGGCTTCCACCAGCCGGATGTGGAGCGCTGCCGCACCGTCCGTGCTTTCCCAGGTACGTTGCCAGCCTCCGACCAGTGTCGCGTGACGGAGTTCGGCGCGGAACCGGCCCGATCCGACGAACAGCCCGGTGGTCGGAGGACCGTCCTGGACGGGTATCCAGGCGCTGTGAACCGGTAATTCGGTCAGTGGCAGATCAGCGGTCGCCAGCAGCCGCGATCGGACCTGGGGCTCCTTGTAGGGCGGGAGAAGAGCGTCCACCGGCGCCTGGCGGACGTCGCGCCCCCACGTCACGGCTGCCATCGCACACAGAAGGGCGACCAAGGACAGCAGTCTTCGGGCCACGAGCCCGCGCCGGAAGGACGTCACAGAGCACCCCACTCCCCCAATGCCTGGAGGTAACCGGCGATTGAGGAGAACTCTGCCAGGAAGCCGCTACCGCCGGAGGGCGAACGGAACCGCCGGCCGCCCGGGGAGATCCACCGAGGTCCGATCGCCGTGACGCACGGTCAGCTCATCGGAGTGACCACGCGGATGCTGTACGGCCCGAGTTCGCACGCCCACCGTGTCGGCCTCGCGGGCGACGTTCCCCGGGCCGACGTGCCGTACGACAGAGCCACCCGGAAGTTGCGGTGTTCCCGCTCCCACGACACGGGCTGCGCGGGACGGTTACGGAATCCGCATTCCCCAGCGCGGGCGACAAGTCGATGGATATCCTGATCTGGGGTTCCAGGTGGGGACGGACGTCGGCGCAGCCATTGCGTTCCGCCGCGGGGAAGGAATGCCGAATGCCCGACACGGAACGGCACACATTTCAACGGGAGACCGGGACGCGGGCCGTCGTCCTGCGACTGTGGCGGAGCATCGGCTGTTTCGGGCTTTTCAACATCATGATCCTGATGTTCATCATTGCGCTTTTCTCCGAGCGGAACGGCCCGACGATCCTCCCGATCTGCGTCTTCCTGCTCTTCACGGTAGGCGTGTTCAGGATGGTGTGGCTGTTGCGGTTCACGCCGAGCCCCCGAATCAAGGAGATCGACAATATCGCCCAGGGTCTGGTCGCATCAGGTGCGCGATACTGCCTGATCCTGCGGCCGTTCGGGTCTGCCGGGCATATCGTCGTGCGCAGCGGCAGGGGGCGGCGGACCCTGGCCCTGTCCGGAATGAAAGTTACCTCCACCATGGAACAGGTGGTTGCGAGAGCCTGGTCCGACGAGTACGGGTGCGAGGCGTACGCGGTGGTCGACCCGAACCTCGTCCTGGCCCCCGGCGGCCTCGTGTACATGAGGGCCGAGCACAGCGCATGGAAGAAACCGGTCGAAGAACTCATCACCGGGGCTCACTCGATCGTCCTGATCCTGCCGCCCCACCAGGAGATTCGCTCGTCCTCCTGGTGGGAGGTACGCAAGATCGTGGAACTGCAGCGCCTTGAGCGTCTGACAGTGGTGCTTCCGCCGTACGACGTGAAGAGGAACGGTCATGCTGAGGCGAGGAGGGAGTTGTGCAAGCTCCTTGCGGTGCTGGAGGACCCGCTCTGCCTTGTCAACCTCGCCGAGGGAACGGACCCTGTTTTCAACGGAGCCCGGGTCGACTACTACGCGGATAAACTCCTGCCGCCTCGGACACTCGGCGTGCACTTCTTCAGAAATCAGGGCACCTCTCTCGAACCGCAGGCCGACGGACCCGTTCTTTTCAATTTCGGCATCGGTGTCGACCAGAAATCATTCCTCTCGCGCAGGAAGAGGAAGGTGAGCGAATTCACCTATCGGCATCTGTTGCTCACGGCTTACCGGTCGGATGCCGAAGAATTACCCTGAGGTCGCACTCGGTGCCGGCAGGGCGCACCCCGCCGGGGACGAGAAGTGTTCCGATGAGACGAAAACGGATGGGCCGGCAGAGTCCGGATCACCTGGTCGTGGCCGGGTGGTCCGCCACGCGCGGCCACATACTCGGGTGCTGCACGCCGACAGGGGCTACGCCTACGGCCACCTACGACGTTGGCTCCGTTGCCGGGACATCACGCCGTACATCACGTGCAAGGGCATCGAGCCACTCGGGCGTCACCGGTGGGTGAGGTGGGTCCCTTCGACCGTGGGAGCATCACGGCCGAGAGGCAGCAGCGGGAGCGGGGCCATACGGCCGACAGCGACATCTGACCTGCCTGTCCGTGGCCGAGCCGGTGAGCGTGACACCGCTCACGATCTCGTCCGGAGTCGGCCGATACGGATACGGTGGCCAGCGCTCCACCGGATGCCACATCGCACGTTCTGAAGCCGCCCGCCCCAAGACGACAGGGGAGTTTGATGTTCGGCAAGGTATTGGTCGCCAACCGTGGTGAGATCGCGATCCGCGCCTTCCGCGCAGCGTTCGAGCTCGGTATCTCCACGGTGGCGGTGTTCCCTTACGAGGACCGCAACTCACTGCACCGCGCCAAGGCGGACGAGGCGTACCAAATCGGTGAACGCGGCCATCCCGTACGGGCCTATCTGTCGGTCGACGAGGTCATCACAGCGGCGCGCAAGGCGGGCGCCGACGCGATCTACCCCGGTTACGGGTTCCTCTCGGAGAACCCCGACTTGGCAGCAGCCTGCGCGGAGGCGGGGATCACCTTTGTGGGACCACCCGCGTCGGTCTTGCACCTGACGGGGAACAAGTCCCGCGCCGTCGCAGCGGCGCGGGAGGCCGGCGTTCCCGTGCTCAAGTCGTCGCAGCCGTCGACGGACGTGGACGCGCTGATCGCGGCCGCCGACGACATCGGTTTCCCCCTGTTCGTCAAGGCCGTCGCCGGCGGTGGCGGGCGGGGCATGCGCAGAGTGGCCGAACCCGGCGAGCTGAGGGAGTCGATCGACGCGGCGATGCGCGAGGCGCAGTCCGCGTTCGGCGACGCGACGGTGTTCCTCGAGCAGGCCGTGGTGAACCCGCGCCACATCGAAGTGCAGATCCTGGCCGACGCCCACGGCAATGTCGTGCACCTGTACGAGCGGGACTGCTCGGTGCAGCGGCGCCACCAGAAGGTCGTCGAGATCGCGCCCGCACCGAATCTGGACCCCCGGCTGCGCGAGCGTATCTGCGCCGACGCCGTCGCCTTCGCCCGCCACATCGGGTACGTGAACGCGGGCACCGTGGAGTTCCTCGTCGACGAACGCGGCAATCACGTCTTCATCGAGATGAATCCGCGTATCCAGGTGGAGCACACGGTGACCGAGCAGGTCACCGGCCGGGACCTGGTGATCGGGCAACTGCGCATCGCCGCCGGCATGTCTCTTCCCGAACTGCGCCTGACCCAGGACGACATCGTCCTGACCGGCACGGCCATGCAGTGCCGCATCACCACCGAGGATCCCGCCAACGGCTTCCGGCCCGATACCGGCACCATCTCCGCCTACCGCTCACCGGGCGGGCCCGGCGTCCGGCTCGACGGAGGCACGGTGCACACCGGCGCCGAGGTGTCCGCGCACTTCGACTCCATGCTGGTCAAGCTCACCTGCAACGGGCACGACTTCGCCAACGCCGCCCGTCGCGCGCGCCGCGCGATCGCCGAGTTCCGTATCCGGGGAGTGGCCACCAACCTGCCCTTCCTCGGTGCGGTGCTCGACCACCCCGAATTCCGTGCGGGCCGCATCACGACCAGCTTCATCGACCAGCATCCTGAGCTGATCCGGACCCGCCCCTCGGCCGACCGCGGCAGCCGCATGCTCAGCTACCTCGCCGAGACGACCGTCAACCGGCCCCACGGGCCCCGCCCGGACGTCATCGACCCCATCGACAAACTGCCTCCCACCTCCCTCGCCGCACCGGTGCCCGACGGCTCCCGGCAGCGCCTCGCTGCCCTCGGACCGGACGCCTTCGCGGCCGAACTCCGCCGTCAGCCGGCCGTCGCCGTCACGGACACCACCTTCCGTGACGCACATCAGTCCCTGCTCGCGACCCGAGTACGGACGCGCGATCTGCTGGCCGTGGCCCCGCACGTCGCGCGCACGGCGCCGCAGCTGCTGAGCCTGGAGTGCTGGGGCGGCGCGACCTATGACGTGGCGCTGCGATTCCTGGCCGAGGACCCCTGGGAGCGACTTGCGGCCATCCGCGAGGCGGTACCCAACATCTGCACGCAGATGCTGCTGCGCGGGCGCAACACCGTCGGCTACACGCCCTATCCGACGGAAGTGACCGAAGCATTCGTCGCCGAGGCCGCAGCGACAGGGATGGACATCTTCCGGATCTTCGACGCGCTCAACGACGTCTCGCAGATGCGCCCGGCGATCGACGCGGTACGAGCCACGGGCACGGCCCTTGCCGAAGTCGCCCTCTGCTACACCGCGGACCTGTCCGACCCCGCCGAATCGCTCTACACACTGGACTACTACCTGCGTCTGGCCGAGCAGATCGTCGAAGCGGGCGCGCATGTGCTGGCGATCAAGGACATGGCCGGACTGCTGCGCCCGCCGGCCGCCCGCACACTGGTGAAGGCGCTGCGTGAGCGGTTCGACCTTCCGGTGCACCTGCACACCCACGACACGGCCGGCGGGCAGCTCGCGACGCTGATCGCCGCGATCGACGCCGGGGTCGACGCGGTCGACGCCGCGGTCGCCTCGATGGCGGGGACCACCAGCCAGCCGTCGTTGTCGGCCCTGGTCGCGGCCACGGATCACACGGAGCGGGCGACCGGGCTGTCGCTGCAGGCCGTCGGGGATCTGGAGCCGTACTGGGAGGCGACGCGGAAGGTCTACGCGCCGTTCGAGTCGGGTCTCGCCTCGCCCACCGGCCGGGTGTATCACCATGAGATTCCCGGCGGGCAGCTGTCGAACCTGCGCCAGCAGGCCATCGCGCTGGGCCTGGGCGACCGCTTCGAGCTGATCGAGGACTGCTACGCGGCGGCGGACCGGATGCTGGGCCGGCTGGTGAAGGTGACTCCGTCGTCGAAGGTGGTGGGCGACCTCGCGCTGCATCTGGTCGGAGCCGGGGTCGAGGCCGCGGACTTCGAGTCCGACCCCGGCAAGTTCGACGTGCCGGACTCGGTGATCGGCTTTCTGCGCGGAGAGTTGGGCGACCCGCCCGGTGGCTGGCCCGAGCCGTTCCGCACGCGCGCGCTGAACGGGCGCCCGCCGCGGGCGCAGGTGCCCACGCTGTCCACCGAGGACCGGCGCGGTCTGCAGGAGACGCGCAGGGCGACGCTGAACCGGCTGCTGTTCCCGGGCCCCACCAAGGAGTTCGAAGCTCACCGCGAAGTCTACGGCGACACGTCCGTGCTGCCCACGCGGGACTTCTTCTACGGCCTGGAACCGGAGACCGAGCACACGGTCACCCTCGAGCCCGGCGTCACCCTGCTGATTGAGCTGGAGGCCATCTCCGAGGCCGACGAACGCGGCTTGCGTACGGTGATGGCCACGCTCAACGGGCAGCTGCGGCCCGTGTCGGTGCGTGACACGTCCGTCGCCACGGAGGTGAAGGCGGCGGAGAAGGCCGAGCGGGGCAACGACCGCCATGTCGCGGCGCCGTTCGCCGGAGTGGTCACGCTGCAGGTGGAGGAGGGCACGTTGGTGTCGGCCGGCCAGACGGTGGCCACAATCGAGGCGATGAAGATGGAGGCGTCCATCACCGCACAGTCCTCCGGCACGGTACGCCGACTCGCGATCGGCAAGATCCAGCAGGTCGAGGCGGGCGACCTGCTCATCGATATCGGCTGACGGGACCGCCGTAGCGTCGGCCCGCCGGTTCGAAACCGGCGGGCCGACGCGATGGACGCCAGGTCGGGTGCGCCAGCCGTCCGACGCGTTGGCGAACGTGGTCACCCACGGGGCGGTACCCGATCCGGTGGCGCACGACTCCGCCCGTGGACCTGCTGTCGCTCAGGCGTTCGCGTTCATCTCGTACGGCAAGGTCAGCCACTTTCCAGGCAGCTGCGCGACCAACGCCGCTTGGCCGGCTGATGTGATGCAGCCGGGCCTGCGACGGCGTTGACCTTTGCCGGCTCTTCGTAGATCAGCCTGGGTCGGCTCGTTCGGCTGATCGAGACGTGGTCGACGGCCGCCGGTAGGGGCGGGTGCCGTCTGCGGCGAGCTTGGCCCGCGGCGGCGCGAAGTCGTGCTCCTCGGTCCAGGTCCCTCGACGACACGAGGGTTCGGGGCGGCGCCAGATCCGCTTGCGCCACCGCACCCGCACCGGCGTGCCGAAGGACGGGGCGTCGTGCAGGGCCTGGACGTGCCGGCCCGTGGCCGACCGCGACCACCCCCGCAGTCCGGACAGCCGGTCGGATCGGCGGCGGACTCGACGTCCAGCATCACCAGGCCCTGTCCACCGCCGACGTCGGGATCGTGGGTGACGTCGAGGACGTGCATGCCCTCCACGCCGGACACCTCATCGGTCCGAGCGCACCACGATGCGCCCGGACCACACGTAGTGACGCACGCGAGGCCTTCTCTTGATTCAGTTGCTTGGTCGCTGCTGATCTTGGAAGGCCTCGCTCCGTCTCGCCCTCGCGCCACGCCGTGGACCCGGACACCGCGAGACGGCGCACCCAGGCTCATCTACGAGAGCCAAAAAATCTGACGGCGATGTCGAGAACCCGTGGCCGGCTCCGTCCCCGCAATGAACGCGACAACAATGGGTCGCACCAGCACCGAGGAGAAACACGATGGCCAAGTACTTGCTGCTCAAGCACTACCGCGGCGCCCCGGCTTCGGTCAACGACGTGCCCATGGACCAGTGGACACCGGAGGAGATCTCGGCCCACGTGCAGTACATGCACGACTTCGCGGCCCGGCTCGAGGGGACCGGCGAGTTCGTCGACAGTCAGGCGCTCGCCCCCGAGGGGATGTTCCTCCGGTACGACGGCGAGGGTCGTCCGCCGGTCACCGACGGCCCATTCGCCGAGACCAAGGACCTCATCGCCGGCTGGATGGTGATCGACGTCGACAGCTACGAGCGCGCCATCGAGCTGGCCGGGGAGCTGTCGGCCGCCCCTGGGGCGGGCGGGGAGCCGATCCACGAGTGGCTCGAGGTGCGCCCGTTCCTGGCCGCGCCGCCCACCATCACGGAGTGACCTCCGAGGTGAACGAGGTCCTGCTCCGGAGCCTCACGCCGAGCGTGCTCGCGATCCTCGTCCGCCGCGGAGCCGACTTCGCGGCGGCCGAGGACGCCGTGCAGGACGCGCTGGTCGAGGCGGTCCGCGTCTGGCCGGCCGACCGGCCGCGGGACCCGAAGGGGTGGCTGGTCACCGTGGCCTGGCGCCGGTTCCTCGACGCGACCCGGGCGGACGCCGCCCGCCGCCGGCGTGAGGACCTCGTCGACGAGGAGCCGGCGCCAGGGCCCACGCCGGCGGTGGACGACACGCTCCAGCTCTACTTCCTGTGCGCCCACCCGTCGCTGACGCCGCCGTCCGCGGTCGCGCTCACGCTCACGCTCACGCTGCGCGCCGTCGGCGGGCTGACCACCCGCCAGATCGCCCAGGCCTACCTGGTGCCAGAGGCGACCATGGCGCAGCGCATCAGCCGGGCCAAGCGCACCGTCTCCAGCGTGCGGTTCGACCAGCCCGGCGACGTCGCCACCGTGCTGCGCGTCCTCTACTTGGTCTTCAACGAGGGCTACTCCGGCGACGTCGACCTCGCCGCCGAGGCCATCCGGCTCACCCGGCAGCTCGCGTCCGCGATCGACCACCCCGAGGTGGCGGGGCTGCTCGCCCTCATGCTGCTCCACCACGCCCGGCGCGCCGCCCGGACCGCGCCCGACGGCAGCCTGGTGCCGCTCGCCGAGCAGGACCGCGGCCGGTGGGACACTGAGTCGATCGCCGAGGGCGTCGAGATCCTGCAGGCGGCCCTCGCCCGCGACCGGCTGGGCGAGTTCCAGGCTCAGGCCGCCATCGCGGCACTCCACGCCGACGCGCCCACCACCGAGGAGACCGACTGGGTGCAGATCGTCGAGTGGTACGACGAGCTCGCACGCCTGACCGACAGCCCGATCGTCCGGCTCAACCGCGCGGTGGCCGTCGGCGAGGCCGACGGACCGCGCGCCGGCCTGGCGGCGCTTGCGGCGCTGGACAACTCACTGCCCCGCCACGCCGCGGTGGCGGCGTACCTCCACGAGCGCGACGGCGACCTGGCGACGGCGGCACGGCTGTACGCCGAGGCGGCCCACAAGGCACCCAACCTCGCCGAGCGCGACCACCTGACGCGCCAGGCCGCCCGGCTCAACGCCCGCCGGTGTCGCTGACGGGTCGCGCTCGGATTTTCCCGCAGCATATGGAGCGGCCCCGTGGCCGGAGCGGTCGCCTCAAAGTGAGCAGGCGGGTCGAGACCAGCTGCACGACGCCTTGCCGGCGGGAAGGCTCAGCGGCGAACGACAGGCGCGCTGGAGGCGTGGTGTCTCATTGGACCTGCCCGGTGGAGGTGAGCTATCAGCGACGGTTCGGCTGCCCGAAGAGCGGCTCACCGGGGCTCATCCACGAAGAGCCCCTTTGCCGAGCCTGCGCCGTCGAGGGGCAGCGCAGGCGGATCCACCGCCCCGCCCGCGACGTACGCCTGTGACCAGCGCCGGAACGGATGAATGGTGCTGACGGTCACTCAGCGGCGAGTGTCCCGCACAGTCCCGAACACCTCCGGCTGTTGTCCCCGGCCGCCTCTCGTCGAAGACTCGCTATTGCCCGGCCGCACCAGACTTTTGGCCGGCGGAACGGGTGGGGCGCACCTCAGATTCGTCATGGGCGGGCCAGCGGCAGGTGCGGTCCGGCGCCCCGGCGCAATCGCCAATGAAGGATCCGACGGAAGGGACACCACGAGATGAAGATCATGCGCGGGTTCGCTGACCGCATGCTGGAACGCCTGGTGCCGCAGGAGACAGCGAGTGCGTGCACCGGTTACTGGATCCCCCGGTGCATCAACGGCAGGTGTGCGAACTACAGCAACTACACGCAGCGTGTCTGGTCCTGCAACCTGAACAGGCGCGAGTTCCTGTACTGCGGCTGCTCGTGAACGTGCCGGACCGCCCGGCCACATGAGCCCGGGCGGAGCTGAAGGCAGCCGCCGTCCCTACGCAGCCTCGAGGCACATGCGATTCCAGTGCTCCGTACGCACCGGACGCAACATCCGCTGCGGCTGCGAGAGGCCCGCTCCGCTCGGGCACCCAGCACACACGGCGCCGTGGTCCGGCCTCGCCGAGGCCGGACCACGGTCCTTCCCCGGGAGATCCTGTGGAATTCGTCTCGGCAACATGCCAAGCCTTGCTCGTTCTCGTCTTCGGAACCGCTGTCTTCGGAAAGGCCCGCAGCGCGACGTCGTTCGCCGCGTTCAGGGAAGCCGTCGTGACACTGGGCCGTGTACCCGCCGCTCGGGCGGGTGCCCTGGCGGCCGGGATCGTCTCCGCGGAGGCGGTGATCGTGGTTCTCCTGGCCGTTCCGTGGCCGCCCGGCGTCAGTCTGCCGAGGTCGATCGGTCTGCCGGCCGCGATCGGTCTGCTGTGCTCGTTCACCTTCGCGATCGTCCGTGCCCGGCGCGGTGGGGAAACGGTGTCCTGCCGGTGCTTCGGCACTTCGGCCGGCCCACTGGGGCGGGTCCAACTCCTGCGCAACGCCTTGCTGATCGCGGCCGCGACCGCGGCGCTCCCGGGCACGGCACACACCGGACACCTGTCTTGGCAAGCCCATTTCGCTGCCTGGCTGTGCGGCTTCACGGTCGCTCTCGTCCTGGTGGTCGGGGACGAGTTGGCAGCCCTGCTGCGACGACGGCCCCATCCCGTCTCCCCGGCCCACGTGAATCTCTGACCCTCCAACCCGGAAGAGGCTCCCATGGTCTATCTGGCCATAGCCCTCGTGGCCGTCGCCGCCCTGTGCGCAGTGGACCTGATGCTGACACTCGCCGTTCTTCGCCGGCTCCGTGACCGTCCTGCCTCGTCCCCCGCCCTCACCGAGGAAGGCGGTATCTCCGTCGGGGCGGCCGTGGCACCCTTCAGCACCCAGTGTGCCGAGGGCGCACGGCTCACGGAGAGGGATCTTGCCGACGGTGCGGTGGTCGCGTTCTTCACGACAGGCTGCCAACCGTGCCGGGACAAACTGCCCGACTTCGTCGAGAACGCCGCCCCTCTCCAAGGCCGCCGCCAGGTGATCGCCGTTGTGGTGTCGCCGAGTGGCGGAGCACACGATGAGACGGAGGCACTGGAGATGGCCGAACAGCTCGCGGTCGTCGCGCGGGTGGTACGGGAAAGTCCCCAGGACCCTTGTACGACCGCGTTCGGAGTCCGGGCCTTCCCCTCCCAGTTCGCCGTATCGGCTCCGCACGGGGAGCCTCCCACCGTCGCCGCTGTGGGGGACGCGGTCCTCGCCGCCCTGCCGGTCCGGTCGGCATGAGCCCCGCCCGGGGGGCCACCTCCCCGCCCGGTCCTCAGCCGTTCGCCCGCGCGGTGAGGCTGGCCCTCGGTGTCGCCGTCCGCGCCAATCCCTGGGCACTGATCGGTCATCTGGCGGTGACCCTGGTTTCCGCCGCAGCGCCCGTTGTGGTCACCTGGCGGGTCAAGGACATCCTGGACGGGCTCGCCGAAGGCGCCGGCGTGCGACAGGTCTCCGCCCCTGCCTTCTCCCTGGCCGTCACCGGTGCGGTGATGGCTTTCGCTCCTCAGCTCACCGGCTACCTCCAGGGCAGGATGACACGTGCGACCAGTCTGCTCGTCCAGGAGCGGCTGCATTCCTCGGTCGACACCTTCGTGGGACTGCGCCGTTTCGAGGACCCCGAGTTCCTGGACCAGCTGAGGCTGGCGCAGCATGCCGGGGGGCTGGCTCCGTTCCAGGTGGTGCAGGGGGCGGCGGGCATCGTCCGCAGCGCCGTGCTCCTCGTCGGCTTCATAGGTTCCCTCGCGGTGCTCCATCCGGGGCTGGCCGTCATCGTCTCGCTCTCCGGCATCCCCGTGCTCTGGGCGGAGGTCATGCTCAGCCGCCAACGAGCTGCCACCTTCTGGGAGATCAGCCCGACCGAGCGTCGGGAAATCTTCTACGCGACACTGTTGTCGAGCGTGGAGGCCGCGAAGGAGATCCGGCTCTACGGCATCGGGAGCCTCCTGCGGGAGCGGCTCCTGTCCGAGCGTCGCAAGGCCGATGCCCTACGGGAGTTGATGGACCGCAGGGAACTGCGCGTGCAGTCCTCCTTGCAGATCGCCGCTGCTGTCCTCGCCGGAGCCGCACTGCTGTGGGCGGTCCGCTCCGCCGCACGAGGCACTATGACGGTCGGCGACGTCTCTCTGCTCCTGACCGCTGTCCCCGCTGTCCAGAGCGGCATCGGCGGGCTCGCCAGCGAGACGGGGCAGGCGCATCACTCACTCATGATGTTCCGCCACTACATGGGCGTGGTCGGACTCGGTCCCGATCTCCCCACTCCCCCTCACGCGAGCCCGGCCCCGCCCCTGCGCGACGCCGTCGAGTTCCAGGACGTCTGGTTCCGCTACGAGGAAGGAATGCCCTGGGTCCTGCGAGGCGTCGACCTGCGGATAGAAGCCGGGAAGGCACTGGCTCTCGTAGGGATCAACGGTTCCGGTAAGTCGACCTTGGTGAAGCTGCTGTGTCGGTTCTACGATCCCACCCGCGGCCGCGTCCTGTGGGACGGCACCGACCTTCGCGACATCCCGCCCGCGGAACTCCGCCGGCGCATCGCGGCCACATTCCAGGATCCGATGCGCTACGAACTCACCGCCCGAGAGAACATCGGCGTCGGGGACCCGAGCGCCCTCGACACGACCCACCGGTGCGAAGAAGCGGCTCGGCTGGCCGGTCTGCACGAGGAGATCTCGCGTCTGTCGCACGGCTACGCAACCCTGCTCAGCCGTACGTTCCGGGATGAGGACGAGAACGGTGCCGGGGCAGAGTTGTCCGGTGGGCAGTGGCAACGGATGGGCCTCGCACGGTCGTTCCTCCGCTCGGACGCCGACCTGCTGATCCTCGATGAACCCAGTTCGGGTCTGGACGCGGATGCCGAGTACGAGATCCACACGCGGCTGCGGGCCCGCCGAGCCGGACGTACCAGCGTGCTGATCTCACACCGTCTGGGTGCGGTCAAGGACGCCGACACCATCGCCGTACTGGAAGGCGGACGTATCACCGAACTCGGTGACCACCAGCAGCTCCTGGGGCATGGCGGCACGTACCACCGGCTGTTCACCCTGCAGTCCCGTGGCTACCGCGAGCCGCACGACGGCACCGGGGACGGCGGTGAAGACGCGGTCCACGCCCTTTCCCTTCCCCGCCACGGCTCATGAAACAGCCGGCGGACAAACGTCTCATCCACGCGGTGACCATGTCCGCCACCACCGTCGCGGCCCTCGCCGTGGCGACGCCGCACTTTCTCCGCCGTCACTGCACACTGCTCGACGTCACCGGCTCCAGCATGCTGCCCACCTACCGCGAAGGTGACCGGCTGCTGGCCGTCAAAGTGCCGGCACGCCTGGTGCGCCGGGGGTCAGCCGTCGCGATCCGGATGCGAGCGGCTCCCGACCTGGACACCGCCGATGGCTTCCCCCCTGGCATCCTCGTCCCCACCTGTCTGATCAAACGTGTTGCCGCTCTTCCAGGCGACCGGGTGCCGGGCCCTTCCTCCGCCCCGGGTGTGGTACCCGCCCGGCATGTGTTCGTTCTGGGGGACAACCCCGAGGCCAGTTACGATTCGCGCCATACCGGACCAGTCCCGTTCGACCTTCTCACCGCGGTGGTCCTGTGCCGGGTCCGCCAGGGAGCCGGCGCACGGACAGCGGCCATCAGCGCACGGTGAAGCCGTTCACCCGTCCCTGCCCCGGCCCACGAACGCCGGAGCGGGGACGGGGCCGCTCCCGGTACGGGCCCCTGGGACACCGCCACGAGAGGTACCGTCCCGAAGAGGACGAACGTTCAAGAGCCGCCGTCCCAGGCTGTGCGCGCCTTGATGGCCTCGTTCTGGGCCCGGGTGGCGGCCGCCTGATCGCCGGCCAGTTCATGTGCCTTTGCCAGGGTGTCCAGGCCGACCGCCAGCCAGGTGCGGGCGCCGATCTGCCGCCACAGCGTCACCGCGGCTTCAGCACGGCGAAGAGCCGGGGCCGGACGTCCGACTGCCAGTTGCGCCTCCGCCAGCGCGTACAGCGTCGCCGCCTCCCCCCACTGGTTGCCGAATTCGCGGTAGGACCAAAGGCTTCGGGCCAGCAATCGGCGCCCCTCCAGATGCGCGCCCTGTCGCACCAGGACGTCACCGAGCCAGCAGGTCGCGTGGGTGGCGCTGAGCCGGTCGCCGAGGTCCTCACTGATGGAGGCGGCCAGCCGGAAGGCTTCGGCGGCGGGCTGATGGGCACCGAGTGCGCGGTGGCTCTGTCCCAGGCATCGCAGGGCCTGGGCCTCGCCGGGCCGGTAGCCCTCGCCCCGGCTCAACCGCAGACATTCCGTGAAGCGCTCCATGGCCGCCTCGACACGGCCCTGCTCAAGGCCGATGACACCGACGCCGTTGGTCGCGTAGACGAGGCAGTTGACGTTTCCTGCAGCTCGGGCCAGCTCGGCGGCCTGTTCGAAGTGGCGCACGGCCAAGGAGTACTGGCCGAGCAACCGGTGCACGTACGCCAGCCCTGCCGTGGCACTGGCCCGGTAGGTCGGTCCCTGCCCCTCTGCGAAAAGCAGCGCCTGCTCGAAGTGGCCCAGCGCCTCCGGGTACCGGTCGAGGATGGTGGTGAGCTCGCCGAGACACCGATGAAGCTGGGAGGCGCTACGCATGTCTCCCACGTGCAGCGCCGCTTTGAGCGCCCGGTCCTGAAGCCGCTCCCAGTCGTCGAAGTGGCTGCCGACCTGGAACAGTGTCGTCAGCGCTGTGGCCAGCCCGGCCGCCGGTGCGACCTCTGTTCTGTCAAGTGCCTGGTTCGCCACGTCGATGAGGAACTGACGTTCCTCGTTGAACCAGGCCAGCGGGTCGACCAACAACTGTTCGGTGTCCGTTGTGGAGAGCCGCCAGGCCGCGAGGTCGGCCTGCGAGATGCCTTGGAAGTCGACGCTGAGCGTGTCCGCAGCGAGGTCGGCGAGGTGCAGGCTCGCGCCGAGCAGCCGGGTGAGCGCGGCAGTCCGGTCCTGTCGATCGACCTCCTTCCCGGCTCGCTCCCGGCCGAGCAACCGCACGAGGTCGTGCAACTGGTAGCGAAACTCGGTGCCGCCGACCGAACCGACCCCCACGAGATGTACCTCGATCAGGTCATCGAGCAGGTTCTCCGCCTCGGACAGGCCTACGTCCAGCAGCGCGGCCAGGGCCCAGGCGCCGAAGTCGGGTCCAGGGAGCAGCGCGAGCATCCGCAGCGCGTGCCGCGCGGTGGCGGCCATCCCGTGGTAGGTGAGTTCGAGGCTGGCCCGTACGGCGATGTGGCCGACGGCCAACTCGTCCAGCTTGCGCTGCTCGTCGGCGAGCGCGCGGGCGACTTTGGCCAGTGGCCAGTGCGGTCGTGCGGCCAGGCGTGCCCCGGCAACCCACACCGCGAGGGGAAGTCCGTCGCAGGTGTCCACGATGGAGCGGGCCCAGTCGGACTCTGCGGCGGTCCGCTCCGACCCCAGCATCTCGCGCAGCAGGGCGATCCCTGTCGCGGAGTCCAGAACACCCAGGGGAAGTCGGTGACCGCTCAGCTCCGCCAGCATGGTTCTGCTGGTAACGACGGCTGCGCAGCGCGCGCCGTTGGGCAGGAGGTCCCTCACCTGCTGGGCATCGGCCGCATTGTCCAGGACGACGAGCACCTGCCGCTGGGCAAGGAGGGTGCGGTAGAGATGGATCCGGCCGATCAGCTCCGGGGGGACGGCCCCACCGCGTACGCCGAGCGCGCGAAGGAATGTCCCCAGAACCGTGAACGGCTCGGCCGGCTCGTCGCCGAATCCCCGCAGGTCCACATAGAGCTGGCCGTCCGGGAAGCGGGAAGCCACAAGATGTCCGGTACGCACGGCGAAGGCCGTCTTACCCACACCGGCAGGGCCGGTGACCAACAGGGTCACCGGCCCGGACACTTCCTGATCGAGCAGCCGACAGGCCTGGCTCAGCTCATGTTCCCGGCCGACGAACAACGAAGGATTCCCCGGAAGCAGACGAGGGGCGAGCTGCCGTCCGATCGTCCCGCCCTGATCCTCGTGACCCAACTCGATGAGGTGATCCGCCCGATCCGGAACCTGCCCGGACAGTCCCGGCAAGGACGCGGAATCGTCTCGCAGTGCCAAGACGCAGCGCGCCTCAGCCCATTCCTTCACCGTGGCGGCGTCACCACCGCATGCCCGGACCAGCGCCACGACCAGTTCCTCACTCGGCAACGAGGCCCGGTTGAGCGCGCTCGCGGCGGTGCTCACCGGCAGGCTCTCGCCCACCTTCCTGGCCTTGCGCTCCAAGTCCCGGTAGGAGAGGCCTGACCGGGTCTTCACCGCGCGCAGCAAAGCGACGAACTCCACAGCGGTGCGGACCGCACTGGGCCCGGGTAACGGCGTAGCCACAAAGCGTCATGCTAGTGAGGCCGACGGCTGTGAGACCATCCTGAATCGCGCCGAACGCCTGCGTCGAAGAACCGCCCCTCGCAACCATCAGTCCACTCGCCTGATTGCGAGAGTGGCGGTAACCGGCCACCCACCGCGACCGCCCGCCCCGGGCCCCCGGCGGGCGGAGAAGTCGCGGTGGGTCGTCCATCACCTCGACAGGATCCTTTCCGGACCGACCGGATGCCGGACCCGGCCGACACCGAGACAGCCTCCCGCCGATGCGGGCGCCGCTCGCACCGAAGCCGAATCCGTCGTTGCACCCATCCTGGAGCGGGCGCTCCGCGCACCGGGTGCCCGCCGTCCGCAGTTGGCCGCGGGCAAGTGCCCGCCCGCTTCCGGCATGACGGGGGTGGAGCCCTCTCACCAAGTCATCCAGTTGCTCGGTGTTCACACCGTGCCGACCGCCGCGAGCCCCGCCACCGGCAGGAGCAGTATCCACTGCGGCAACCGCAGCAGCGGCTTGGACCAGTCGGCCGCCAGTGACACCATCAGGAACACGGCCGAGTAGACGGCAAAGTGGACGGCGAGCAGCCAGGCGATGGCGTCGCTGCCTGGATGGTCGGACAGGGACAGCCAGATCAGCACAGCGGCGGCCAGGAACAGGTCGGCTGTCACCATGTGCCAGACAGCGTGCAGGACGCGGCGTGGCTCGTCGGGGACATTGCCGGCCAGCAGGGGCCGGACGACGTCGCGTCCGCCCGCGATGAGATGGATCGCGGCGACCACGGCAGCGGTAATGCCGGCGGTCAGGAACCAGCCGTTCATCGTGCCTCGATTCCTTGGCCGACGATGGCAGCCAGTTGAGTGGCGAGCTGCGGCCCCGCAGGTTCGCCGACGAGCCCGACATGGAAGAACACCGCCCCGGCCAGCGTGTCCAGGACGAGGTCGACGGGGACGCCGGGGTCGGCTTCTCCTCGCTGGACGGCTCGCGCGAACAGCTCGACCAACCCGGCCTTGGCCGGGGCCAGAAAGCGCGACCGAATACGGCTCTGCAGGTCCGGGTCGGCGGCGAAGTCGGCCAGCAGACCTGGCAGGGCGGCAGCGGCGGCCGAGGCGGTGAACTCCTGGATCAGGGCGTCCAGTAGCGACGTCAGGTCTCCGGTCAGGCTGCCGGTGTCCGGCACTGGCGCCGCCTCGGCCCGGGTGAACACCGCCTCGTACACCAACTCGGCCTTGCCGGACCACCGGCGGTAGATGGTGTCCTTGCCGACGCCGGCCAGAGCGGCCACGGCACCGATGGAAGTGGCCGCGTAGCCGACTTCGGCCAGCAACTCGGCCGTGGCGGTCAGGATCGCCTGATGAGCACGACTGTCTCGGGGACGCCCACGAGGGGCATGGGGAAGCGTCACAATCATAACCATACGGGTCGTCCCGTATGGATAGGAAGGCGGTGGGCCGTCCACGTCGGCTCACCGCCCCAGCAGCTCGGACACTCACGGGGCAGCGGGAAGGGCCCAGCCTGCTCAGTGCCCGCTGCGACGGCCATCCCGGCATGCGGGGGCCGTGGTTACGTTCGCTCGGGTGAGCCACAGGCCGGGGCGGTGTTTTCGAGGAGGCCGAGCAGCATCTCGCGGCAGGCTGCGGTACCGCTGCTCCCGGACCGGCGGACCCGGACCGCCTCGGTACGGACCGCCCCAGGGACACGGGGATCGGCCGACGTCCAGCTCTGGTGAGCCCGCCGCCACCCGTACCGGCGCGCCCCCCTTCGGGTTGCCGCGGTGAGCGCAAGGAAGAGCTACTCCGAGCCGTGGTCGGACAGCTCACGCCCTCAGGAGCGCGCAAGCACCTGAGCGGCATCTGCCGCGGCGTGGCCCCAGGACGGTGCACCTGCCGGGAAAGCCGGGGCGGACAAGACGCCGGCTGCCCCGAAGGCGAAGCGAGCACTGCAACGACTACGGGCCCCTCGTCGGAGCCGTGCGAGGGGCGCCGGGTCTTCAGCTCCGGGGCTTCGGCGGCGCCGCTGTGTCCGTTCTGACGTCCTTGGTGGGGGTACGCAGGGCGAGGAGGGCCATGTCGTCGTGACCGTCGCTCGGGTGCTGGTCGGCCAGGGTGCGGACGAGGTCGTCAAGGGGCAGGGCGGCGTGTGCTCCGGTCAGGTCGGCGAGGGCGGCCAGCCGGTCGTCGATGGGATGGTCCGGGTGCTCGATGAGGCCGTCGGTGAAGAACAGCACAGTGGCGCCGACGGGCAGCGGATGAGTGTGGTCGGGGCGGGGGGCGGCTGGGTCGACACCGAGCGGGATACCGGGTTCGGCGTACAGGAACTCGGGATGGCGGCCGGGTGAGAGCAGGAGGGGCGGCAGGTGGCCGGCGGTGCTCCAGCGGAGTGTCCAGCCTTCGGCTGCGGGTTCGATGCGAGCGAGGCAGACGGTGGTCACCGGCAGGTCGGTGATGGCGTGCACGGTGTTGTCGAGCTGGGCCAGCACTTCGCTCGGCGGTGTCCTGCGGTCGTAGAGCAGGGCGCGGAGCATGTTGCGGACCTGGGCCATGGCGGCAGCTGCATGAAGGTCGTGCCCCACCACGTCGCCGATCACGGCGGCGCAGGCACCGTCGGGCAGAACGACGGCGTCGTACCAGTCGCCGCCGACACTCGCCGGCTGGGCAGCGGGCCGGTAGACCGCGGCACCGGTGAACGGGGTCAGGTCCGGCAGGGCCGGCAGCAGCAGCCGCTGGAACTGCTCGGCACTGTCGCGCACGTGCCCGAACAGGCGGGCGTTGTCGATCGCGATCCCGGCCGCGACGGCGAGGGCACGCACGATTTCCTCGTCGGCCTGGTCGAACGGCTTCCCATCGTGCCGCTCGGACAAGTACAAGTCGCCGTAGATCTCGCCGCGGACGCTGATCGCCAGCCCCAGCAGGGTCCGCATCGGCGGGTGGCCGGCCGGGAAGCCGACCGAGGCAGGGTGGGAGGGAATGTCGTTCACGCGCAGCGGCTCGGGATGGTGGATCAGCTGTCCCAGTACGCCGCGTCCGAGCGGGAAGTCACTTCCGGCAAGTGCGGCGCGTTCCTCGTCCGACAATCCGGCGGTGATGAATTGCTCCAGATGATCACCGGACTCGTGCAGCACGCCCAGTGCGCCGTAACGGGCACCCACCAGGTCCATGGCGGTGGTGATGATGCGGTGCAGGACCGTGGGCAGGTCCAGCTCGCTTCCGATGACCACCACCGCGTCCAGCAGCCCCTGCAGCCGGTCCTTCGACCTGGCCAGGGCACGCAGATGTGCTGCGGTGGCCTCCGGAAGCTGGTCGTCCAGGGTAAGCCGCAGGTGCGTAAGCCGTTCGCTTCCCGGTTTTGCCGGTTCTTTCTCCGCCGCCACGGCATCACCCCACTCATCAAGGTCAACGGTACGTAAAGCACGGGCACCCGGACGCGATCACACGCACAGCCCGTCAGCCTTGCTGTGCTGCCGGCGTCCACAAAGCAGTGACAGAAAGTGATATTTCGTGCGGCCAGTGCCATCGAGCCATCGAGCCATCGAGCCATCGAGCCATCGAGCCATCGTCGAAGGGTTCCATGTGCCGGCCGCAGTGCCGGACTCCTCGGCGGTGTACCTCCAAGACCCGGACCGACGGGCGGCACCTTGCATGCGTGCTCGCAGGAGCATCTCTCTGCGTGGCCGGGTCACGTCGCGCGGATGGCGCGGCAGGCCGGCTCCGGCATACGGGATCGGACCTCGCGGCAGACGCTGACGCCGTCCCCGTCCGGAAGCCGTACGTCCAGCACCGCGACGTCCGGGCATAGCGCCGGCACGCGGGCAAGCGCTTGCTCGACGGTTCCGGCCTCACCGATCACATGGAGGTCGGGTTCATCGTTGAGCAGGTCGTGCACGCCGCGCCGTACCACCTCATGGTCGTCGCCGGCCGGCTTCCGGCCCGGCGGGGCACACGGCGCACATCACCCCACCTCACGCCCGCCGAGCCGAACTCGTCGTCTCGACGTCGCCGGGACGGCCTACCGGTGGTACTTCCTGGTGCTCCGGGTCCGCTCCCGTCACTTGCGGGTTTCCGTCTTGCGGTAGCCGAACGGGCCGGGCAGGTTGTGGGAGGTGGTGGTCCGGCCGTTCGTCGACCAGGTGCGGCTTCCGGCCTTCGAACTGACGGTGACCGAGATCGACTTACGGTTCAGGTTGAGACGCACACCAGGAAAGATGCGGAAGGACTTGCGGAACGTGATCGGCATGAAGGCTCCTCCTCTGGGATTCTGACTTCCTCCTGCCCCGATATCGCGGTTAGTTGCCCCCTGAGCTCACCAGATCGTCACCTCGGTGATCGGGCAGGGATCGGTCGTCAGTGCTCAACGCCCCACCCGTGGACCCACGGTGTCCCGGTCGGCGCGGACGTCGCCGATCTGCTCAGGGGGATCCGCGCCGCTGCCCGCCCCGGCGAGAACTGGGTCATCCGGCGACTTCGGCGCCGGCGATGGCCGATGCACTGCTCGGCAGCGGCAGCGGCAGCGGCAGCGGCAACGCCGCTCGGCTGGACCGCGGCCTGCGCTCGGCCGCCGCCCGGCTGTGGGCCGCCGAGCCCGGGCACTTGCCGCTCAAGTGGTACCGCTTGAATGATCAAAGTGGCGGGGGGTTAGCATATGAGCACCGCCTAGCTCGAAAGATAAACTGTGACTGTCAACGACGACTCGTTCACCAACTGGAAGAACCGCGAAGAGATCGCGGAGTCGATGATCCCCATCATCGGGAAGATGCACCGGGAGCGGGACGTCACGGTCCTGCTTCACAGCCGCTCCTTGGTGAACAAGTCGGTGGTCAGCATCCTCAAGACCCACCGATTCGCCCGGCAGATCGCCGGTGAGGAACTCTCGGTCACCGAGACGCTGCCGTTCCTGCAGGCTCTCACCAGGCTCGATCTCGGCCCCTCCCAGATCGACATCGGCATGCTCGCCGCGACGTACAAGGCCGACGACCGCGGTCTCTCCGTGGAGGAGTTCACCGCCGAGGCCGTCTCCGGCGCCACGGGCGCCAACAAGACCGAGCGCCGTGAGCCGCGCGACGTCGTTCTCTACGGGTTCGGCCGCATCGGCCGCCTTGTCGCCCGCCTGCTCATCGAGAAGGCCGGCTCCGGCAACGGCCTGCGGCTGCGCGCCATCGTCGTCCGCCAGGGCGGCGACCAGGACATCGTCAAGCGCGCCTCGTTGCTGCGCCGCGACTCCATCCACGGCCAGTTCCAGGGCACGATCACCGTCGACGAGGCGAACAGCACGATCCTCGCGAACGGCAACGAGATCAAGGTGATCTACGCCGGCGACCCGTCGGAGGTCGACTACACGGCGTACGGCATCAAGGACGCCATCCTCATCGACAACACCGGTAAGTGGCGCGACCGCGAGGGCCTGTCGAAGCATCTCCGCCCCGGCATCGACAAGGTCGTCCTGACCGCGCCGGGCAAGGGCGACGTCCCCAACATCGTCCACGGCGTCAATCACGACATGATCAAGCCGGACGAGCAGATCCTGTCCTGCGCGTCCTGCACCACCAACGCGATCGTCCCGCCGCTGAAGGCGATGGCCGACGAGTACGGCGTCCTGCGCGGTCACGTGGAGACCGTCCACTCGTTCACCAACGACCAGAACCTGCTGGACAACTACCACAGCTCCGACCGCCGCGGCCGCTCGGCGCCGCTCAACATGGTCATCACCGAGACCGGTGCGGCCTCCGCCGTCGCCAAGGCGCTGCCCGACCTCAAGGCGCCGATCACCGGCAGCTCGATCCGCGTCCCGGTGCCGGACGTGTCGATCGCGATCCTCAGCCTGCGCCTCGGGCGCGAGGCCACCCGCGAGGAGGTCCTCGACTACCTCCGCAACGTGTCGCTGAACTCTCCGCTCAAGCGCCAGATCGACTTCATCACCGCTCCCGACGCGGTCTCGAGCGACTTCATCGGCTCGCGCCACGCCTCGATCGTCGACGCCGGCGCCACCAAGGTCGACGGCGACAACGCGATCCTCTACCTCTGGTACGACAACGAGTTCGGCTACTCCTGCCAGGTCATCCGCGTCGTCCAGCACGTATCCGGGGTGGAGTACCCGACCTACCCGGTTCCGTTGGTCTGACCCCGGCGTACTGCCTGATCCGGTGTCCCGTCGGTCGGGGCGGCAGTGGGGCGGCAACCGATCCCGATCGGCATCCGGTTGCTCTCCCACGGCCACCCGCCGTTCCGCTGCCGGCAGCGGAACGGACCGGCTGCCCCGGGCCACCGCCGGGCGTCCCGTGGGGGACGGCTCGGTGGCCACGCAGCGGGTACGAATCAACCGAGGCGGGCGCTGTCCTTGGCTTCCGTCGCGCGCAGTGTGTCCGGTCGGTCCGCTGCCGCTGCGAGGGCCGGTTCCTGCGGGGTGCACGTGACCTTGTCACGAGGCGTGTAGTGGGTCTTGAAGTCTTCCCGCCTGACTTCCCGGTTGTCCTGCACGAAAACGCGGTCGACGGCGACGTCGAACCCTTCGAGCGGGCTCTGGGCCTCGCACTTCGGGCCGCTGCCCGTGCGCGTGCCCGGCGGCTTGATGTTGGTGCGCGGCCCCTGGGTCGCACGTATCTCGTCGTACTTCTTCGTGCCGAGGAAGGTGATGGTCACCGAGGTGCCGGTGGATTCGGCCTGGATGTAGAGGGCGTGGCCTGAGTCGTTGGTCCAGCGCAGGTCGAGGGTGCCCCATGCGACCGTGGCCTCGCGGCCTTCGGGGTAGCGCTCGATGTAGAAGGAGTGGGCGCCGTACTCCACGGGCTTGACGCCGGCAAAGAACATGGCGTTGAACATGGTGGTGGCAACGGCAGAGACGCCGCCGCCGGGAGACTTCACGTACTGACCGTTGTTGATCATGATGCCGTCGACGAAGCCGTTCTCCTTCGTGCGCTCGCCGACCCTTCGGTTGAAGCTCCACTCCTGTCCCGGGAGGACCACCGAGCCGTTGATGAGCTCCACGGCGCGGCCGATGTTGGTGCTGCGGTAGGGCGCGGCCGGGAACGCGACGGTGAAGGAGGAGACCTTCTCCTTGATGCCGAGCCGCTGTGCCGATGCGCTCGTGAGCTGCGGCTGGACCGCAGCGGCGGCGATCTCGCCGGTGCGGGCCGCGCCCGAGCGGGTCAGCAGGGGTACGACGGCCTCGCCGAGTGCCTTGTCGGTGACCGGCCGCCCCACGCGACCCTCCTGCGCCACCACCACGCGGTCGTCGCCGCCGAGCCGGAGCACGGCGTCCCGAGGGCCCTGGGCGGCTTCCTGAACCGGGCGAGAGACAGCGGGGTCGGCGAGCAGGCCCTTGGAGTCGAGGACCGGCGCGAGGCGGTGGTGGCCGTCCGGCTTCATCGTCAGATGCCTGCCGAGCGCGGCGGGGCCGATGGATATGCGATTCCCGGCAAGGGTGAGCGTGACCGGGCCGGACATCGCGGGCTGGGCGAACCCTTTCATGGCCCGCTCGGTCTCGTGCGGGCCGATCCGCGGCTGCGTCCGCTTCACCGGCATCACAACGGGGCCGGTATCCGTCGTACGGGAGTAGGTGTCGCGGATGGCGTCCAGGGCCCGGTCGGGGATCACGGCAACGCCGGCCACGGGAGCGATGGCCCTCGCTTCGCCGTTCTCGAACGAGATCCCCCCGTCGCGGACCTGCTGCTCGGTGGCCTCACCGATGCGGTCGATCGCGGCCCGGCTCCTCTGCTCGTCCATGCGTATCACCGGCTCGACGTCACGGCCGTGCGAGGTGAAGAGCCTGCCGATCACGGTGATCGGATCGGATCCTGCGCTTGCGGCGCGGTCGGCGGTCGCGGAGGTGTCGAGGGACAGCCCGAGCACTCGGGGATCGGCCTTCTCGATGCGGTCACCGATCTTCATCGCAACCGGTGCCGCGAAGGTCGGGCCGAGCTTTCGGTCCAGGACCCGCTGTGCCTCCGCTCTGCTCATCCCGCCGATGTCGACAGAGTGCACCCGTGTGCCTCCGGCGATGTCGTCGCCGGCCACCAGCCCGGTGACGTAGAGGCACCCCAGCCCGAACACGACAGCCCCGCCCGCGATGGGCAAAGTGATCCGCCAGTTGCCCGTTCTGCTGGGTGCGCGTCCCAATGTCTCTCCCGTGGCGATCGGCCGGAATGGCATTTTCAGGCCGCGGAAACAGCCCGGTGTACGTGGATTCGCACGAAATAATGCACCAAAAGTAGGCTAAATGGCGTAAAGATGTAATCTTTGTCACGCCGGATGAGCTCCCCTGGACTGCAGCGCCTGGGGAATCTCACCCGCCCGGAGCGGCCGTATCCCCGGCGACTGCCGGGTCGGAGCACTGGTGGAGCCGCGCTGGAGACACCGCCTGCATCTCTGCGCCCCGCCTACCGGCGGTCCACCGAGGTCGAGCCATGCCGGGTGCCGATGGAGGCGCCTGGCTGCCGGGGGCTACTTGGTCAGGAAGCCTTCCGCAGTTTTCCCGGCCGTCGGCGACAGCGGCAGCGGCCGACAGCCCGGTGCGGTGATTCCCATGCGGCTGGGCGATATGCCGACGCGGCCACGACTCGCACGGTCCCCCGGATCCGCCGGGCAAGCCTTCCGCGCCGCGCCGCCGCGCCGCCACGGCGCTCGAGCGAGGGCCGCCGGCGTCGTTCCGACCCGGACGCCTCCCCTGTGCTGCATGCGAACGCAGCGTGCTCGGGCCGGCGGCTGTTCTCCCGCCTTCATGGCCGGGGGCAATCTGCGTCGCAGTTCAGGTCCTGGGTGTGATCCGACTCGGACCGGGCGGCGGTTCTTGCATTTCCACAACACCTGAGTGCCCTGTCCGGCCGACAGGTGGACCACGACGCCGCCGGGCCCCGTCAGTCAGCTGAGCGGGTACTCGTAGACGAGGAAGCCTTCGTGGCGGGCCACCCGGTCGTAGAGGGCACGCGCCGTGTCATTGCGTGCGTGCGTCTGCCAGTAGAGCTTCTCCGCCCCGGCCTCCCGGGCCACTGCGGCCGTCGCTTCGATCAGCGCCCTGCCCACTCCCGTGCCGCGGGCCGCTGGCGCGGTGAACAGGTCCTCCAGGTAGCAGTAGGAACCCTCAGCCCATGTCGACCGGTGCAGGACATGGTGGCAGATGCCGACCAGCACGCCGTCGGCCCACGCCCCCAGCGCGACCATCGGCTCCGCCGGGTCACCGAAGCGAGCCCACGTGAAATCGGTGACACCGGACGGGAGGGCATGGTCGTAGAAGTCCAAATACGCCTGCCACAACAGCTCCCAGGCCGCCCGGTCCCCAGACGTCAGGGGGCGGACGTCCAGTCCGGTGTTCGGTGGCACGGTTCCTCACAGTTCCTCGACAGCGGCTGCCCACAGGATGCCACGGCCGGCCGCGCCGTCTCCCCCAGGTCCCACCCCGGTCGCGCAGTCCCTTCGCTCTCCCGTGACGCACCACAGGGATCAGCACACCCGCAGTCGCCGCCGCGAGTTCCGCACGGGTCCGACCGAAGTCCACGGCGTGCATGCGAATCTGACGCCGGGAAGTCCGGACTTCGAGGAATACGCGACAGCCGCGCTGGACGATCCCCGTCGGCCAAGGGTGGTTGCGGCGACGTCGAGGGGCCCCGAGGGGGCGGGCGTACCGCATTGTCAGTGGCGGCCCCTACAGTTTCGAGCAGTTGATCAGCGAGCACTCAGCCGCTGGTCAGAACATTGTCATGGGCTTGCGCTGTGGGGAGTTCGGCATGGGGTGGATGCGGGCGGGCGACTACGAAGTCGCCCTGGACGACGGCGGAAAGCTCATCTGCCGCAACGGCGCGGGACGGCAGCTGAAGTCCGTACCGGCGAAGATCGCCGACGAGCCGGCGGTGATCGGACTGCGGCAGCTCACCGAATGGCTGGAACGCCACGAACGGGAGTGCCTGTCCACCGTGGAGCGCTGGATGATCCGCTCGCTCCCGGTGCCCGCCGCGGTCCTCGCCGAGGTGTGGCCCGACCCTGCCTGGCAGTCCGCGCTGCGCGACCTGGTGGTCACGGTGGAGGGCGCCAGCGGCGGCACCGTCGCCGGATATCTGCGGGACGCCGACGCCGAGCGCGGCATCGGACTGGTCGACCTCGACGGCGACACCGTCCGCATCCGGCCGGAACAGGTCCGCATCCCGCACCCCGTCCTCCTGGACGACCTCGACGAACTGCGCGAGTTCGCCGTCGAGCTCGGAGCACGGCAGCAGGTACAGCAGCTCTTCCGCGAGGTCTGGCGGCGCGAGACCTCCCGGGATCCCGGGACCACCGTCGTCGACGACTACGAGGGCGGCTCCTTCAAGCAACTGCGATTCCTCATCGGGCGCGCCACCTCGCTCGGCTACCGGGTCCGCGGAGGACACGCCGTGTGCCCCGTCCTGGAGGACGGCAGGACGGTCGAGGCCCGTATCTGGCTCGGCGACTACGACGGCTACGAGCAGACCGAGACCGGGCCGCTGGGCTGGACCACGGCCCACGGCCAGTCCCTGAAGCTCGGTCAGGTCGGGCCCGTCGCCTGGTCGGAGGGTATGCGCATGGCGGCCTCGCTCTATGCGGGCCGCGACATCGAGGAGGAGCAGGCGGCATGAGCGGCATCAACACCATCGATACGGCTGCCCTCCTGGAAGCGGGCGCGATCCTGCCGGCCGGAAGCCACGCCGGCCAGGACGCCGACACCCTGACCTGCCGCACATACGCCCATCCGGTGCTGCCCGGCCGCAAGGTCGTACGCCTGGTCTCCGGCACCCTCGGTGAGGCCGAGGACCTGGCCCTGGACTTCCTGGGCCTCGAACGGCAGAGCGTCACGGAAGACCTGGGCCAAGTGCGGCGCGAGACGCTCGGCTTTCCCGCCTGGGCTCTCGTCAACGATCCAGCCAATGGACACCACGCGCTCGCCCTCGTCAAGGACGTCGAGCGCCTCGGCCGCATGGCCAAGTCGCGGGCAGGCGCCGCCAAGGACGGCTTCGAGGCACTGGGCGTCCGGCTGGGCCGCTCCGTCCCGCACTTCCTGCCCACCTTCTACGAGCAGGCCGCCCGTATCTTCCTCCGACACGAGAACGTCAGCTACGCCTCCGTCTTCTTCGGCAAGGCGCGCGAGGCCGAGCGGGTGCACGGCCTCGCCGTCGACGAGACACGGCAACGCGCCGTCTTCCTGGAGTTCGCCTTCGCGGGGGCGCTGAGCGTCAAGGCGCTCAAGGACCACGTGCGGGACCTGGTGCAGCGCCTCGACCCCGCCGACGCCTGGGCGCAGTACCGGCAGCTGATCGTCGAGCGCTGCGCGGCCGGCATGCCGCCGTACGCCGCGCTGCCGCAGGACGCCCGCAGGCTGATCAAGGCGGCCGGGCTGCCCCGCGTCACCGAAGAGACCGGGCTTCTCGCCGAGCTGCTGCCCTCGCCCGCCGTCGTACGGTCCCCGGGCTCCTTCTGGAAAGCCTTCCGGCCCACGCTGCTCGCGCTCGCAGCACAGGACCGGGCCGTACGCGTCCGGCTGCTGGAGATCACGCCCGCCGGCGGCGACGCGTACCGCGACGAAGAGCCCTGGCTGGAGCTGCTCACCGACAGCGGCGCCGAGACCCTGCTCACCGACGCCGACACGGGTGCCGACATCGACGCCGCGGAATGGCTCTCGAAGTGGTCCGCGTACCTCAAGTCCGGCTGGGGCGGACCGCGTCGATCCCCCGCCACCTACGCACTGGTCGCACGGATGGCGCGGCGGCTGCGCGCCGACGGCCGACCTGTCGACGTCTTCCGGGGCGGCCGATGGCGCTGCACCGTGGACCTCGACCTCCTCGACGTGTGCCTCGCCAACGGCATCCCCGTCGCCGACCCGCCGGTGCGGGGACGCGCACCCGAATTCGACATCGACAGCTGGTTCGGCGGCCAGGACGCCGGACGGCGGGACCTCGCCGCCGTCGGCGCGGACAAACGGTTCACGCCGTTGCTGCGCGAGGCCGTCGGCGGCCGGGCCCACATGCGCGGCGTCGGCAACGGCCATCTGCACGCCATCGTGGGACAGCCCGTGCTGCGCGGCGCGCTGAGCGACTGGCTGGCAGAGCGTGCCGACGAGTTCACCGCCGCCGCGGGACTGCCCGGCGCACGCTCCGTCCTGGACCGGATCCGGCCGTTCCGCCAGGTCGCCGCCGAGGTCAACCCCGCCGCGGTCGCCCGGATCTCCGGGCACGACCTGGTAGGCGCGCTGGCACGCACCCTGCGCGCCGGAATCTTCGACGAACTCGGCTGGCCCGCCCTCGAAGAGGGCATGCGACTCCTCGGCGAGCCGGCCAAGAAGGGCCACAACTGGTTCGTCGTCGAGGAGGCATGGCCCGCTCTGATCATCGCCAGGAACCACAAGGCGGTCGTCGTCGGCCCCGAGGGCATCCTGCTCGACCACGACCTGCGCATCCCGGACCGGGTCAACTCCTGGCAGCAGCCCGGCTTCCGCTATGTCGACGGCCAGCTCCTCGTCCACTGGTGGCACGACGGCAAGAACCGCGCCTACTGGTCCGGCCGTCCCTCCGACATCTTCACCCTCAAGGCCGAACAGACCTGGCACAGCGGCTGGATCTCCCTCCCGCTGCCCGGCGGCGGCAGGGCCACCGGCGGTCGTACCCTGCACGCGGGCGACACTGCCCTGCCCAAGCAGTGGGCGATCCTCGGTGACGGCGTCGGCCACTGGCGGCTGCGGCAGACCAGCGCGGGCAGCGTCTGGCAGGAGTACGACCCCGCCACCGGCACGGTGGCCCGGACCTCGCTGCCCTCCGTCCTTGCGGCAGGCGTGCTCGAAGGCAGCCCGCTGCGCCTGGAGCACTGCGAGCTGATGCCCGTACAGCCCGGCCTCGAGGACTCCCCGCTCGGCACCGACGGCGCGGTGCTCGGCCGCTGGGTGCGCGCCGACGGGGACCGCCTCACCGCCGGAACACCCGACGGCACCATGGTCTCGGTGCCCGCCGAGGCGAGCTGCGGCTGCCGTCCCGTGCCGCTCGGGGCGCTCCGGCTGCCCGGTGGCGCCACGCCGGTCCTCGCGGCCGTCGGCAACCGGATCGCCCTGTACGCCGACGGGGCGAGCGGCGAGGCGGGTTCCCTCGGTCGCACCCAGTTCAACACCAAGGGCGAGGAGTACGCGGCGGGCACCCCGCTGGTGCCCCCGACTCCGTTCTGGCACGCCATGAAGGCCCGGGACGAGGAAGGATCCAAGGCGCTGCGGGCACTCACCGACGCCCGGGCCGCCGACATCGCCCAAGGACTCGCCGACGAGCTGGAACGCCACCGAACCGACAAGCGGGACGGGCCCGCCCGCGTGCGCGCCGAGAACGAGGCGACGACCCGCCTGCTGCCCGAGATCACCCACCCCGCGCTGCGCACCGGCGTCACCACCATCGTGCGCACCCTGCTCCAACTTCGCTCCGACGTCGCGAAGTTCACCAGCCCTGAGGATCCGCAGAGGGACACTGAACGCCGCCAGAGCGCCATGTTCGAGGACTACCGGCCGCCGCACGGCGACAGCGCCTCAATCGTCGGCGCGGTCCGCGCCGTCCTCGGTCACCGCGTCGAGGGGTACTGGGGCGGCACCGCGTGGATGGTCCTGCACCAGATCAAGGCCGCCAACCACGTCCTCTCCGGCAAGGCCGCCGAGGGGCGGCCCCTCCCGGGCACCCACGACCTGAACAGGCTCGACGGCGGCTGGACCACCGACCCCCGCACCGCCCCGGCGGGCAGCATGGACTGGACCCCGCTGCTCGAGCACATCGGCGCTCTCGCCTGGCGCGCCGCCGCCCCGGCCACCGGCGCGGACGAACGTGCATCACTGCTCCTCCTCCTCGACGCCCTCGCCGAAGGACCGCTCGTCGCACGGAAGGGCGCGCTGCGCCGCGTCGTTCTGCGCGAGCGGGGGCACAAGAAGCGGCGCGGCGGACAGGTGCTGCGACACGGTGGGCGGACCGTCGTCATCCTCGCCTGCGTCCGCGCCGACCAGGGCGAGGACACCGCGGACTGGCTGGCCCTCGACCACGACCCGGCCGGAGCCTTCGGAGCTGTCGCCCACTTCACCCTCGTCGACGACCGGCCCTTCGCGGACACGCTCCCGGCGGACCGTCTCACCGGCCTCACCCGCCTCGTCCGGGAACACGGCGCCGCGCACTGGCGGCCCGAGGCCCCCGCCGCGCTGGCCGAGGCGCCCGGCTGCGGCCCCGCCCAGGCGGCACTCCTCCTCGCCGGGGAGAGCGCCGCCAACCCCCACGCCCACACGCCCGCGCCGGCCGTCCTGGAAACCATCGGACTGACCGCACGTCAGGCGGCCACCGGCCGCGACCGGCTCGGCGGGCTCGACCTCGACGACCGCCTCGCCGTCCTCGCCGCGCTGCTGCCCGAGAAGCCGGCCGCCCTTTGGGAGAGCGGCCCGGACACAGGCGCGGCCGTCCGCGTCTGGACCGCCCGCTTCGGCACACTCGTACGCCTCCCCGAAAACCTGGACATCCCGGGCGTGCCCACTGGCACCGCCGGGGAACTGCTGAATCACCGGCACACCCCCTGGCTCAGCCGCACCACCGTGCAGCGCCTCGAAGCGAACGGACAGCTCACCGGCGAAGACCCCGCGGCCGTCCCCGGCGGCGAACGTCTGCGCGACTCCGTTGCCGCGCTCGCCGGGCTCGCCTACGCGCTGCCGTACGGAGATCCGCTGCGTGTCGCCCTGCCGGGCGCCCTCGCCGCCCTGCGGCAACGCCTCGCCGACCCCGGCCTGCTGCTCGGCCTGCACGACCAATGGGGCCCCAAAGGGATGCCGATCGCCACGGAAATCCGCAAGGCGTACGGCATGCCGGCCGCCGGCGGAGCAGACCAGGACGGAATCACCCGCGCCGGAGACGCCTTCGTGCTGCACCCGTGGTACGGCGACAACGAGTCGACCGTGCTCCGCCCCGCCGGACTCACCGGACCCGATGACCCGGCGCTGGGCCTCGTCGAGGGTCTCGTCGGGGTCCGGTCCGTGGCACCGCTGAGGGCGATACTCGGCGACGACCTCGAACGCGCCGTCCGCGCGGGCCTGGAGGACGGGGCCGCGCCCGGCTGCGCCCAGGACCCCGGGCGCTCCGTCCCGCACCTGGTCACCGAGGTCGCCGCTGCCCACGGGCTGAGCGAGGACGCCGCCGCGCTCTACCTCCAGTTGCTGGCCCTTCCCGACCCCACCGACCGCAACTGCGTCCGGTGGACCGGCTGGAAGCCCGCCCGCATGAAGAAGGCCCGTATCGAGCTCGCCGCGACCGACCTCGTGGTGGAGGCCAAGCGGACCCGCGCCGGACGCTCCGTCTTCCTGCCCGGCGGCTGGGAGGCCCTCAAGTCGCCCGCCCTGCCGCTCGAGACCTGGAAACGCGGCCTGTACGCCGTCCACGACCACGTCCGCACGGTGCCGACGCTGCCCGTGCCGGAACTCTTCGCCCGCGCCTGGCAGCGCGTACGCGAAGGGAACGCCCCCGCCTTCGAAGAACTGATCACCCGAGCCACCCGGAAGGGCCGCCGCCGATGACGACCACCACCACCGCCCCGCAGGCCGCCCGCCAGGTCGTCCCGCCCGAGGAGCTGTACGCCGAGGAGTTGGCCTTCCTCGCCGCGCACGACAGCGGCCTCCGCCCGCCCGGCTGGCGGCTCACCCCGCGGGCCGTCGTCACCTTCGTCATGGGCAGTGAGCAGCCGCTGTCCCTGCCCCACGGGGTCACGGCCCCCGAGGGCGTGCCCCGGCGGCTCGCCGTCCGCCGCAAGTTCGTCGGGGACCGGGCCCTCGTCGAACGCTGCGTCGTCACCCTGGCCGGAGAGCGCGGACTGCTCCTCGTCGGCGAGCCCGGCACCGCCAAGTCGATGCTCTCCGAACTGCTCGCCGCCGCCGTCTGCGGCACCAGCGCACTCACCGTGCAGGGCACCGCAGGCACCACGGAGGACCAGCTCAAGTACGGCTGGAACTACGCCCTGCTGCTCGCCCAGGGCCCCACCCCGCAGGCGCTGGTCCCCTCACCCGTGCTGACCGCGATGACGGCCGGGGCCGTCGCCCGCGTCGAAGAGGTCACCCGCTGTCTGCCCGAGGTGCAGGACGCGCTCGTCTCGCTGCTCTCCGAACGCCGTATCGCCGTACCCGAACTCGCGGGCACGGCGGATGCCCAGCTCCACGCGGCCCCCGGCTTCACCCTCATCGCCACCGCCAACCTCCGCGACAAGGGCGTCTCCGAGATGTCCGCCGCGCTCAAACGGCGCTTCAACTTCGAGACTGTCGGCCCCATCGGGGACCTCGACGCCGAGACCGAACTGGTGCGCAGCCAGTCCAGGGCCGCCCTGGAGAGGGCCGGCGCCGCGTACCAGGTGGACGACGCCGTCCTGGAAGCTCTGATCACGGCCTTCCGCGACCTGCGCCAGGGCCGCTCCGTCGAAGGCTGGGAGGTCGAGAAGCCGTCCACGGTCATGAGCACAGCTGAAGCCGTCTCCGTCGCCACCGCGCTGGGCCTGGCCGCGGCGTACTTCCCGGGCGACCGGGACGTACTCGGCCTGCTGCCCGGCCACTTGACCGGCGTCGTCCGCAAGGACGACCCGGCCGACGCCGCCCGCCTCCTCGGGTACTGGGACGGTGCGGTACGCCGCCGAGCCGAACAGGGCTCGGCCACCTGGCGCATGCTGTGGGAGCTGCGCCACACCCTGGAGGGCTGAGCGCCGTGCAGCGAACGCCAGAAGCCGAAGGAGCCAAGGGGGCCCTCGACGCCCTCACCCACCCCGGAGGGCCTTTCCTCATCGGCGTACGGCACCACGCACCGTCGCTCGCCGCGGCCGTCCCGCACCTCCTGGACGCCGCCCGGCCGGACGTACTGCTTGTGGAACTGCCCGCCGAACTGCAGGACTGGCTGCCATGGCTCGCCCACGAGAACACCGTCGCCCCGGTCGCGCTCGCCGCCGTCGTGGAGGCCGGCGCGGCGTCCGGAACGGACGGCGGAGCCGGACAGGGCCCGGCGTTCTACCCGTTCGCCGAGTTCTCGCCCGAACTCGCCGCCCTGCGCTGGGCCGCGCGCCGCGGCGTGCCTGCCGTCGCCTGCGATCTGCCGCTCGCCGACCCGGCCTGGCGCAGCCCCCGCGAGAACGCGAAAGACGGGATCGCCCCTGCCCGCCCCACCCTGCACGACACGCTGCGCACCCGCCTCACCGGACGCGACAACGAGGACCTCTGGGATCGCCTCGTGGAGGCTCCCGCCCCCGGATCCACCTCCGAGGCGATACGACGCGCGGCCCTCCTCACCGGCTGGGCCCTGCGCCACGACGCCGAACAGGGCCGGGGCGTGGACCCGCTCGACCTCGCCCGCGAACACTGGATGCGTACGCGTCTGCGCGCGGCCCTCGACGCCGGCCACCGCCCGGCCGCGGTGATCGGCGCCTTCCACGCCCCGGCCCTGGCCCTTCCACCCCACCATCTGTCCCCACCCGGGGACGGCGACGCCACACCGGCCTCTCTCCCACTCGAGGACGCCCCCGGCGCCGCCGTTCCGGCGCACCCCACGTGCACCGTCTCCCTCATCCCGTACACGTACGCGCTGCTCGACGAGCGTTCCGGTTACCCCGCCGGGATCCGGGACCCCGAGTGGCAGCAACTCGTCCTGGAAGCGGGCGGTGACGTCGTACGGCTCGAAGAGGCCGTCATACGGACCGCCGTGCGGATCTGTGCCGAGCTGCGGGCGCAGGACCACCCGTCGGGTCCCGCGGACGCGCGGGAGATCGCGCGGCACGCCACCGACCTCGCACGGCTGCGGGGCCTGCCCGCGCCGGGGCGGGGCGAATTCGTCGAGGCCGTGCAGAGTGTGCTGGCCCAAGGGGAGCCGCTGGGCCGTGGCCGGGCCGTGGCCCGCGCGATGGAGCGGGTGCTGGTGGGGCGGCGTACCGGCCGGCCCGCCGCCGGAACGCCGCGCAGCGGACTCGCACCCGCCGTCGAGACGGAACTTGCCGCGCTCGGCCTGCCGGGACCCGACTCGCCCGCCGCCGACCGCGAACTGCGGCTCGACCCGCTGCGCTCCGAACTCGACCGGAACCGCGAGATCCTGCTGCGCCGGCTCGCCGTCTGCGGCATCCCGTACGCCGAGGAGCAGGCCACATCCGGGCCCGCGGGCACCGGCACCCTCACCACACGCTGGCGGCTGCGGTGGACCCCGGCCACCGCAGCCCTGCTCACCGCGGCGGGACACCGCGGCGTCACCTCGGCGCAGGCCGCGGAAGGCACCCTGCGGGAACGGCGCCGCACAGCCCTCGCCGAGGGAGGTCCCACCGCCGCCCAGGCCGTCGAGGGCCTGGCTCTCGCCGCCGCGTGCGGCCTGCCCGCGCTCGCAGCCGACCGTCTCACCGAGACCGCCGTCGTCGTCCCCGCCGCCGGCACCCTGCCGGAGCTTTTGGCCGCACTGGCCCTCGTCGACCGGCTCGGCGCCGGTCATGTGCCCGGTCTGGCCGGCAGCGACCCGGCCTCCGACTGGCCGGACCGGCTCGCGGCGACGGCCGAGGCACTCACCACAGCCGCGGTACGGCAGGTCGACGGCCTCACCGGCTCCGAGGACCCCGCCGACGCGCGGGCCCTGCTCGAACTCGCCCACAGGGCCGACTCCTTCGGCGGCATCCGCCTCGCGGACGCCCTCGCCCGGCTGGCGGCCGAAGGCTCGCCGCTGATGCGGGGCGCGGCAGGAGCCGTACGGGTGCTCCTCGGCCACGAGGACCCGTCCGCCCTCGGCGCACGCGCCGCGTCCTGGCTCGACGCGGCCACCGCACCCGGCTCCCGCGCCGACCTCAAGGCCCGCCTCACCGGCCTGCTCACCGCCTCGGCGCCCCTGCTCGAAACCGCCCCCACCACTCTCACCCCGCTCCTCGAACGCATCACTTCGCTGCCCGACCGCGACTTCCTCGAACGGCTCCCTGCCCTGCGCGGCGGCTTCGACACCCTCAGCCCCGCCGCCCGCGACCGCCTCCTGGCCGTCGTGGAGGAACGCACCGGCACCCAGGTCACCGACCTCGCCGACCTGGCCCCCGCAACCCTGGCCGCTTGGACCCACGCAGACCTCACGGCCCGCGAAACACTGTCCGCGGAAGGTCTGCTTCCCATGCCCGCAACCCCGGCGGAGGTGTCCCGGCCCTCACTCGCCGGCGCTGAGGACGGAATCCCTGACCAGGTCGGCGAACCGGCCGGCCGGCGTGCACCCGCGCCCGCCGTCGTGGCCGGTGGGCAGCCCGGGACGAGGGACCGGGACCGGCTCACGGCGGGCGAGCGGTGGAGGCTCGTGCTCGGGCGACGATCCGAGCAGCTCGGCGGGCGGGCCGCGGCGCTCGCGACGGCGCTCGACGAGCTGTACGGGCAGGGACGCGGCGAAGGCTCCCGGGGAGACCTCACCGGGCCCGGCGGCCAACGGGGCGGACGGGAAGCCCCGTATCCGGGGGTGCGGGAGTGGTCCGAGGAGCTGGCCGCGCTCTTCGGACCCGGGATACGCGAGGAAGTGCTCGCCGCGGCGGCCGCTGCCGGGCGACAGGACGCCGCGTTCGCGCTCGACCCCGATTCCGTACGGCCGTCCGTCGACCTGCTGCGGACCGTGCTCCAGCACGCGGGAGGCCTCCCCGAGGCACGTCTGGCCGCACTGCGCCCCCTCGTACGGCGTCTCGTGGACGAGCTCACCCGGCAGCTCGCCACCCGGATGCGCCCCGCCCTCACCGGCGCCGTCCAGCAGCGCCCCACCAGTCAACCGGGCGGCGGACTCGACCTCGCCCGCACCCTCCGGGCCAATCTCGCCACCGCACGCCGCGCCCCGGACGGAACGGTCCAAGTCGTCCCCGAACGCCCGGTGTTCCGCAGCCGTGCCCGGCGCTCCGCGGACTGGCGGCTCGTCATCGTCACGGACGTGTCCGGTTCGATGGAGGCCGCCACCATCTGGTCCGCCCTCACCGCCTCCGTACTCGCCGGAGTCCCCGCGCTCTCCACTCACTTCCTGGCCTTCTCCACCGAGGTCCTGGACTTCACCGACCACGTGCACGACCCGCTCGGCATGCTCCTCGAAGTGCGGGTGGGCGGAGGTACGCACATCGCGGCCGCCCTCCGCCACGCCCGCACCCTCGTGACGGCGCCCTCGCGCACCCTGATCGTCGTGGTCAGCGACTTCGAGGAGGGCTACCCCTTGGGCGGACTCCTCGGCGAGGTACGGGAATTGGTCGGTTCCGGCTGCCATGTGCTGGGCTGCGCCGGACTCGACGACGCCGGGCGGCCCCGCTACTCCAAGGGTGTCGCGGGACAGCTCGTCGCCGCCGGTATGCCCGTCGCCGCCCTCAGTCCGCTCGAACTCGCCCGCTGGGTAGGGGAGAAGATCCGTTGACCGGCCCACTGCACCACCTGTCTCCCGTCCCGCCCGCCGTCACGGCGGAACTGGTCGATGCCCTGACACCACGCCTGCGCAAGCGCCTGGACGCGGCCGTGGCCAAACTCGCCACCCGTCCCGTGACCGTCGACGGCGACACGATCCGCATCGCCGTCGACGACGAGACCACCCTCGAACTCGACGCCCCGAACGGCACAGTGGCCTCGGCCGACGCCATACGCTGCGGGTGCCTGCTGGCACCCGACTGCGTGCACCGCGCCGCCGCGGCCTCGCTCGCCCCTGTGGCAGAGGCGGACACCGAGACCGCCGCCCCCGCACGGCCCCCTGAGCAACCGGAGCAGCACCCGGCGTCCGGCCCCAAGGCACCGGCGGCCGATCAGCTCGCCGCCGCCGAAGCCCTGTGGACGGCGGGGGCCACCGCCCTCGAAGCCGGAGCGGACGGCGCCGGAGCCGTCGCCCAGGCCGAACTGCTGCGGGCGGCGCACACCGCACGTCTGGCCGGGCTCCCGCGCCCCGCCTCCGCGGCGGTGCGCACGGTGACCTTGCTCCGCGCGGCACGCGACGCCCGGCCCGAGTACCGCCTCACCGACCTCACCGCCGCACTGCGCGAACTCCTCGCCACCGCCCACGCCCTGCGCCGTCCCGCGCCCCCGGCCCGCGTCGCCGAGCTGCGCGGCACTTCCCGCAGGACCTACGAAGACGGCGGCTCACTGCGCCTGTTCGGCCTGTGCACCGAACCCGTACTCACCGCCTCCGGCCACGCCGGAGCGGTGACCTGGGTAGCCGACGCCCAGGGCGGTCTCTACACCGTCCCCGACGTCGCCCCCGGCGGCCCTTCGCGCGCCATGGGGGCCGCCTCGCGCACGGTCAGGATCGGCGACACCGCCCTCACCCACCGCGAACTCGCCCGCGCGGGCCTCGTCGTCTCCGGCGCGACCCTCTCCGCCGACGGGCGGCTCGGTGCGGGCCAGGGCGTACGGGCCGTCCGGGCGAAGGGCGCCGGATGGGACGAGGACCCGCTCGCCGCCCTGTGGGCCGCCCCGCCCTTCCGGCAGGTGGCCCGGGCACTCCAAGGCGCGCGGAACCCGGGGGGCGGGCACGAGCTGCTCTTCCTCGACGTCACCCTGCGCGGCGCCGTCCACGAGGCCGGCGGCGACTGCCTCCTCGCCGACTGCGACGGGCGAGACGGGCCCCCGCTGCGCCTGCGGATCACGGCCGCCCACGACCATCCGGAACTCCCCTACCGCGACAATCTGCGGCTGCTCGCCTCCGTCGCGGGCCTGCGCATCCGCATCATCGGGCGGCTCGAACCCGCCGCCCACCCCCGCCTCCGGCTGCTGGCCGCGGAACTCCCGGGCGGCCGGTACGACATGGGGCTGGACCGCCTCCAGCGCTCGGACATCCCCGCGGCGGGCCCCGTCGCCGACACCGCTGCCCCGCGTCCGCTTCCGATCCCGCTCGCTCCCACGCCGGACAGCGCACCCCTTCACGTCCTGACGCGCCGCACGGGGCAGGCCGCCGCCGCGGGCCGTCGCGCCCTGGGGCTGGCGGGCGCCGAGAGTGCTCCGGACGCCGCACGGCTGCGCCGCGCCGGTCTCGCCACCGCCGCAGAGCTGCTGGACGAGCTCCTCCGCACCGCCGCCGAGCGGGGCCGGGACACCTTCGGCAGACTGCTGGCCACCGACACCGGGTCTTTCGCCAGGGCCTGGCTGGCCGCCGTCCTGTACACCGAGGAGGTGGCAGCCGAGCTGTGCCGCGCAGCATGGAGGGATACCGGTGAAACGCGCGAGTACGGTGGTTGAACCGGTACCCCCCGGTACCCCGACAACTCAGGAGCCGAGACGCCCAACCCCTGACCTCAACCCCCGATCCACAGCCGACGAGCACCCCAGAAGCCCAGGAGTGAGCGATGCCCTTCGCACGCCTAGCAGCCGCGACGACCCCCACCGCCCACCTCGGCCTCGGCCTCGCGGCTGTAGGCCGCCCCGGGTACATCAACCTCGGGAGGGACGCCGATCTGCCGGCCGAACGCAGTGTCGAGGCCCTGCGCCGGCGGACGCACGAACTGCTGGACGCCGCCTACGCCCAAGGCGTCCGCTACGTGGACGTGGCCCGCTCCTACGGCCGCTCCGAGGAGTTCCTCGCCGACTGGCTGGCCGGCCGACGCGACATCGACGACCTGGTTGTCGGCAGCAAATGGGGCTACCGGTACACGGCCGACTGGCGCACCGACGCCGACGTCCACGAGGTCAAGGACCACAGCGTCGGCACCTTCGAGGAGCAGCGCGCCGAGACGGCCGAGGTCCTGGGGGACCGGCTCGACCTGTACCAGATCCACTCCGTCACCCCCGACAGCCCTGCCCTCTCCGACAAGGAACTCCACACCAGGCTCGCCGAGTTCGCCGCCGCAAGCGGAGTGAGCGTCGGCTTCACCACCAGCGGTCCCGACCAGGCCGAAACGATCCGGGCCGCCCTCGCCGTCACGGTCGACGACAAACCGCTGTTCCGTACGGTGCAGAGCACCTACAACGTGCTCGAGCCCTCCGCCGGACCCGCGCTCGCCGAGGCCCACGACGCGGGCGTCTCCGTCATCGTCAAGGAGGCCATGGCCAACGGACGCCTTGCCTCGCCGCACGCCCCGGCCGCGCTGCGCGAGATCGCCGAACAGACCGGTCTGGGCTGTGACGCGGTCGCGCTGGCCGTGATCCTGCGCGAACCCTGGGCATCGATCGTCCTCTCGGGCGCCGTGACGGCCGTGCAACTGTCCTCGAACCTGCATGCGGCGGTCGTCGACCTCGATCACGAACAACTGGGCCGCCTCGCCGACATGGCGGAGAAACCGTCCGACTACTGGCGTGAGCGAGCCGCACTCCCCTGGACCTGAGCACCACACCCGCTGCGGCCGCCGGGAGGTTCAGGCGGTGCTCGGACTCCTGCCGGCTGTCGGCAGCCCAATCGGCCAGGGCGTCGAAGCCGCGCGGGTCGGCCCGATCGCCGGATGGTTCGTCATCAGCAGCACTTGCCCGAGGTGGCAGCCACGCTGCCACTGAGACCCAAACCGCCGACTACCCCCGCCAGAACAGCTCCCCAAACTCTCGCTCATGCCGGCCATCCCGGCGGCGGTACGGACAGTGGCGGTCGGCTGCGAGACGGCGTCTGGTTCAGCCGTGATCGCGAAAGCGGCTCCCGTCAGCAGTGGTTCACCGATAATGACGATCAGCCGTGTGGCGGAGCGGATGCACACGCCCATACGGATCGGGGGCCGACGACGGCTCGTGACGACTGGGGGACGACCAAATGCGTATAGGGGTGTACCTCGCACACCCGAGGCCGGGGAGCTTCAACCACGCTGTGTTCGATGCCGTGGTGGAGGAGTTGCGCGGGCGAGGGTGCCAGACAATCGCCCATGACCTCTGCGCTGAAGGATTCGCACCGCTGCTGTCCGCCGATGAGACGGGCACGGTCCAGTCGGCGCAATGCGCCCACGACGCGCAGGTGGCGCTGCACCGGACAGAGGTGGCCACCCTTGATGCCATGGTGTTCGTCCACCCGAACTGGTGGGGTATGCCACCCGCTGTCCTTACGGGCTGGGTGCAGCGTGTACTCGCACCCGGCGTCGCCTACAAACTGGGTACCGCGCAGGGGGAGCCCGCGGGACTCCTCAAGGCCGGGAGGGCCCTCGTCCTGAACACCTCCGACACTCCCGCCGACCGTGAAGAGAGCGAGTTCGGCGATCCACTGCAAAGGATCTGGTCGGCGTGCGTCCTGCCGTACGTAGGAGTTACCGACGTACGCCGCGTCGTCTTCCGTACGGTCACCGATTCCAGCGATGAAGTACGCGCGGCCTGGCTGGACCAGGCACGCCGGCAAGCCGCCGCGCTGTTGGCGTGAACCGTGGCGTGCGCAGCCTTGGGCGAAGGCGTCGCTGATCCGGGTGGTCCCCGGGCGTTCCCAGTTCGGGAACCCCTGGGGACGAAGCCTTCGGCCGCTGTTGTGCCTGTGTATCACCCTAGGCCGGTTTGAGCGTGTCGTTGACCTGCTCGATACGGCTCTCCGGACTCGGCTTCGAAGCGATCCGGGATGCCGCCGCCACCGGCGCCGACCTGCTGTGGCGGGTGCAGGCCGGGCGCCTGCTGCCGGTCATCCACCCGCTGCCGGACGGCACCCACCTGACCCTGATCGCAGACCGCCGCTCCGACGACCGGCTGGCCAAGTGGCTGCACCGCGGCCGCATCACCCCGCTGCCTGACCGGCTGACCGCGATCACCATGCGCGTGATCAGCTACGAGGTCACCGTCACCAATTCCGACGGCACCTCCCGCACCAGCACCGTGCGCCTGGTCACCACCCTGCTCGACCCGAACAAGCACCCGGCCTGCGAGCTCGCCACCCACTATCACCAGCGCTGGGAGATCGAGACCGCCCACTACGGGCTGAAAGTGACCCTGCGCGGAGCCGACCGTGTCCTGCGTTCACACACCGTCGAGGGTGTCGAGCAGGAGCTTTACGCGCTGCTGGCCGTCTTCCAGGTCACCCGCATGGCCATCACCCACGCAGCCACCGCCGCCGGCATCGACCCGGACAGACCGTCCTTCACCATCGCCCTGCGAACCGCCCGCCACACCGTGATCACAGCCGACGCCACCGGGTCGGCCCGCCCGGCCGCCCAGACCAGCATCATCCGCGAAGGCCCCAACCGTGACTACTACTTGAAGTAGCGATCCGAGGGCTGCAAACACGTCCAAGCCGTCATCGCCCTCGCCCGCCGACGCGTCACCGTCCTCTGGGCCCTACTCCGAGACAGTCGCCGCTTCACCACAGCCCCACCGACGGCTGCCGCGGCAGCTTGACCGGGTCATCAAGACTCCACCGACCTATGCGCAAACTTGAGCCCGCCTGATGACGAAGACGAAGGGGACACGATCGAACTGGACTCCGCTTCGCCGATGGCGATTGAACGGGTTCCGCGCAGCTGATCCTGCCAGGTGGTCCTTGCGGAGTTCTGCACGGAGAGACCCCGTGCCAGAACCGTGCCAGATCGTGCGGGGAACCACGGGGAACACCGGACAACAAGTCGACGACCAACCATGTGGCCGTTACGCTCCGCCCCAGGCCAGCAGGGCAACGGTTCCCGAATCACCTCAGCTTCCCAAGCTGAGAGCGCACTCTCCTACTGGTCGGCCGCATTGGCACGGAGCAGCGAGCTCAAAGGTACCCAGTCGGTGATGGGTGCGGGTTCTTGGAGTCGCCCCCTGCCGGAAGTCCCGGCCGCGACCTCGACCAGGACGCACTGACTACCTGAGAACACCCAGTAGCGACCCTCGTGACCCGGCACCGGCAACACCGCATCGATCTTGCGGGTGAACGCGGGCAGACCGCCGAAGTGCCTTCGTCGCGGCCGTGGCCCTGGCCTTTCGAACCGTGGCGTCAGTGAGCCGGTGCATCACCAGGCCAGGGCCTCGGCCATGGTCGACTGCCAGTACGAGACTCCGATCGAGTCGTCGACGTACAAGCCCTTCGCGGGGAGTGACGGGTGGGCGGCGACGCTCGCGCCCTTGTCGAAGTGGACCGTGAGGGACTTGGCCGTGTAGCCGTTGGAGCCGCTGCCGTCCGCGGTCGAGACAAGGACGCTCGCATAGCCCGACTCGCCAGGGGCCAGCGTGACCACCGCCTGCGGCTTGGAGCCCTCGAAGGCCGGCGGGACGGACTGGGCCTCGTCGAATTTGACCGCCGGATAGCCGGTGAGGTCGCAGTTCTTCGAGCCGGTGTTGGTGACGGTGAGGAGAAGGTGGTTCAGGGGGCGGGAGACCTCCGTGGCGGTCGTCCGGGTGAAGGCGCTGGAGCAGGGGGTCGAGGCGGATGCCGAGTCCTTGGAGCCCGTGGAACCCGACGAGCCCGTGGAACCCGTTGTGCCGCTCGAACCGGCCGCGCCGCCTGTCGAGCCCTCGGAGGTCCGGCCCGCCAGGTCGGTCCGTCCCGCCCCGGTGGAGGTTCCGCCGCTCGCCTTGGGAGAGGGCGTGGTGGAGGACGTGGACGCGGATCCTGCCGATGCCCCCTCGTCGTGGACGCCCTCTCCGCTGTTGCATGCCGTCAACGTCAGCGTGGCGGCCGTGAGCGCGGCGGCGACGAGCATGCGGCGGTGGGTGCGTGTGGACATGTGAATCCCCCTGATGCGGTACGGGTGTTGGCATGGGCCGCTCGACCGGGTGCCGGGAGCGGCGTGCTTGGATGGCCCAAGCTTGTGCGGTGATCCGTCCCGACCGCCACGACTGCCGGGGTATCCGGGACGCTGGAACGCCTACGACGGCTCTGACCTGGGGGAATGACCTCCCCCTGGAACGGGGGTCCGGGACGTGGGCAGAGGGAGGAATGGTGGCGGGGGACGAGTTCTCGGAGCTGTTGGGCCGGTTGAAGGAGCGATCCGGGCTCAGTTACGGGGTGCTCGGGAAGCGGCTGCACACGAGTGCGTCCACGCTTCACCGGTACGTCAACGGGGACGCCGTACCGACGGACTACGCGCCCGTGGAACGGTTCGCGCGGGTGTGCAAGGCGACGCCCGAGGAACTGGTGGAACTGCATCGGCGGTGGGTTCTCGCGGATGCCCGGCGGGGGCAGAAGGCGGGCGGGGCCCCTGCGGAGGAAGAACCGCGGGCGCGGACAACGGCGGAGGCCGGGACCGGGGCAGCGGAGGCCGGTACGGGGTCCGGGACGGCGGGGTCCGAAGCGGCCGCCGAGGGCGTTCCGGAGGTCGAGCGGCGGCCCCTGACGGAGGCTCCCGTGGCGCGGCGGCATACCTTCGTCCTCGCCGGGGCCGCCGTGGCCGCCGCCCTCGTGTCGGCCGCGCTCGTGGTGAATCTTGTGCCCGGCGAGGGCGATGCCGACCAGGGCGGGAAGCAGTCCGTGGGGACTGCCTCCCAGTCCGTCGACTCCGTCGACGAAAGCCCCGGCGCCTCCGAGTCGGCCGACGCGAAGGGCAGGTCGGCCTCGCCGTCCGCCTCGCGCAGCGGCAGTCCCACGGCTCCCGCATCCGTCTCCGCCTCCCGGAGCGGTGGGGCCGGGGCGGCCCAGGGCGGCGGTGCCGAGGACGGGGCCACCGCGCCCATCGTCGCCGTCAATCCGTACAAGTGGGAAGACCCGTGCGGCCCGCACTACCTGGTCGACCGGAAGCCCGAGCAGGTGCCTCCGCCGCCGACTGAGCCGGACGCGCGCGGGTGGGTCACCGCGCTCGGCGGGGTCACCGGCGGGCAGCAGATGCTCGCGCTGACCGTGCAGGGCACCGGGAAAGCCACCGTCGTCCTGGATGACCTGCATGTGCGCGTGGTGGAGAAGAGCGCGCCGCTCGCTTGGAACGACTTCGAGATGGGCGTCGGGTGCGGTGGCGGCGTAGAAACGACGGCGTTCGGGGTGGACCTCGATGCCGGACGGCCCACGATCTCCCCCAAGGCCGGTCAACGCGACTTCCCGTACAAGGTGAGTGAGTCCGATCCCGAGGTCTTCTACATCTTCGCGGACGTGCGGGCGCACAAGGTGAGTTGGCACCTGGAGCTGGACTGGTCCAGCGGTGACCAGCAGGGCACCTTACGCATCGACGACAACGGCAAGCCCTTCCGCACGAGCGGGAACGTGGGACGGCCCGCGTACACCTATCCGCTCGGTTCCTCCGAGTGGGGGCGGGACGAGTGGAACCCCGACATTCCCGGTTGAGCGCCCGGCAGGCACGGGGACTTCGAGTGCATCGCCGCCGTCACCGGCCAGGCGCTGCCGTGGCACGGCCAGAAGTTGGCAAATGAGCCAGGGCCGGGCGCCGGGTGTCCTGAAAGAAGCGTGACAGCCGATCCCGTAGCAGTGCGCACTTCGCCGGACGGCCGGTGCTCTCGCGAAGCTCCCCGGAGTCGAGCATCCGAACCAGCCTGGCCAAGCGCAGAGCCCCTCATGCGCGTCCGCTGCCCGCTCTTCTTCGAATCCGTGCCCATAGCGTGCCCGTAAGAACGGCCAACCACGGTCAACAGCGGTGCGACCAGGCCCGCGCAACGGCGCCAGGCCCCCAGGTCAGAGCCCCGGGGGTGCTTTGTTGTCTGGACCAGTGGGCGGGGTCTGGCACACCAGCCGAACCACTTGTGTTCTGCGGCGTCAGAAACGGCGTTTGCCCTGTCCCTATGCTGCACCGCTGACGCCGGCGGCAATGAAGCGCCGGTGGAGCGGACTGAAGCCGGTCTCGGGTGTACCGGTGATGCCGGCCTTCTGGATCGCGGGTGCGAGCCGTTCGGTGAAGAAGGTCTCGAATGCCTGCTGGGATTCCCACACATCGGTCACGTGGAACCCCTGGGCATCAAACCAGGCCACGTGCACCTGGCCACCGGCCGCCGGGATCTCCTCCCAACCGACCGCATCCCGCACCGTGTCGTACTGCTCTGGCGTGACCCCTGCCCAATGCATCGACATCACCACAGCCATGTCCAGCCCCCTTGCTGCTCGTAGTGGTAAACGCGGTTCTCGGACCAACATCCACTCGCCGCCGCACACACCTCCACGACGGCCAGTGGCGTCCCCCTGCCGGTACCAGCATTGAGATCGTTCCACCCCGCGGGCCTTGCCTGACAGAGCGCGTGGAGGCGTACCGGCGCCTGCGGAAAGCCTCGTACGCTCGTTACGCAGTGCACCGAGGCGAGTGCGCTGACGCCGGACCAGAACGATGCCACCTGAAGCTGAGTCCACCGGCCGTCTCAGTTTCCGTCTCATTCACTGCCGTTCGGAGCTGTTCACGACCCTTCGGCGACGCTGATCGGAGCCAGGATGGGACCCGCATGTACGCAGGTGAACCGTCCTGTGCGCGGCCCTCCGCCCCACCAACACAGTTGGAAAGCATGTTGGGGTTCGGCGCTCGCGTGTGCTTTGCGCCGGCTACTCAGCGAGCTCCCGCGCTGTCTACGCGCCCGGTCCACGCGCACGACGAGGCCCGAAATCCGGCCCTCCGGTGGATGCGCGGCAACGAAGGCTGCGGGGGCATCCCCTTGGGCCTCTAAGCAGCAGTCAGCGCCGTGACTACGCTGAACAGGATCACACGAAGGCAGGGACGTCGCGGCCGTTGGTGCACCCGGGGCAGGGTCCGGTGCCGCCGGTTGCGGGCAACGTTGCAGCGCGACGGCCCCCGCAGAGTGTGCAGCGCCGCCCTGATGGCTGCATGCCGGCGAGTGCCGAGGCCGGGGTTGAACTGTTTCACGACCGATCCCGTGGTGGGTGCCGACAGAGGCCGTACGGCCCCCGGCAGTCCGAGACATGGAGGCGTCGTGAGCGTCCTGAACGATCGAGCGGACCGAATCGACCGGCTGGGGAAGGCCGGCCTGTTCCTGTGGCTGATGACTCTGACGGCCCTGACCGCGCTGGCCCTCACCGCCGTCTGGCTGGGCGGCAGCCTGGGTGTCGCGCTGGTCGGCGACGGCTGGAACCCGCCGCCGTTCTCCCTGGGCTCCCTGACCGCCCTGGTCGGCGGCGGGACGGAGGCACTGTGGCCGGGGACCCCGACGGGTGCGGTAGTCGCAGGCATATCCGCTCTGGCGGGTCTCCTGTTCGCGGTGGCCGCCCTGTGCTTCTTCGTTGTGGACGGGGCTCTCGCTGCCATCGCCACTCGCAGGTCCGCGAACACCGGTTCCGCTCAAGTGGGGGAGCACACCCGCCCACCGGTGCCCGTCCGTGGCTCCGACGCCCGGTCCGCGTCCCCCCTCGCCTCCTGAGCAACGCGTATGTCCACTCCCCCTTGTCCCGATGCCGCCGCAACGCCGGCCCGGATCGGCGACATCGACGTACTGCGCGGCTTCGCCCTGCTCGGCATCCTGCTCGTCAACGCGCAGATCATGGCGGGCCCGTACTCCGGTCTCGGCGGTGGCCCGGACGCCTCGGCCATCGACCATGGTGTCGCCTGGGCGGTGACCGTGCTGGTCTCCACCAAGTTCTATCTCCTCTTCTCGTTCCTCTTCGGCTACAGCTTCACCCTCCAGCAGCGTTCGGCGGAACGCGCGAGAGCCGCCTTCGCACCGCGCCACCTTCGGCGCTCGGCCGTACTGTTCCTGCTCGGCCTCGCCCACGCCGTACTGCTGTACCCGGGCGACATCCTGATGACGTACGCGGCCCTCGGACTCGTGCTGTTCGCGTTCCGCACGGCGCTGCCCAGGACCTTGCTGCGGGTCGCGGCCGGCCTTCTCGGCGCGGTCGCCGTTCTGCTCCTCACCTACGGCCTGCTTGTCATCTCCGCGACCGAGACAGTCCGGCCCGAGGATCTCGCGGCCGTCGCATCCGAGTCCGTGGCAGGGTACCGAGGCGGTCCCGGCTCGGTGGTCATGGCGAATGTGCGGCTGCTGCCCCACGCGCTCGCCGGGAATCTGCTCTTCGCCGCCGACCTGCTGGCGGCCTTCCTCACCGGCCTGGCCGCGGGCAAGTGGCGGGCGCTGGGCGACCCGGACCGCGACCGCGCACGGATGAAGCGGATCATCCGCCGCGGGCTGCCCATCGGGCTCGCCGGCGGGGTGTTCATGGCGGTGTGCTCCAACGGCCCGCTGGACAACCGCTGGTTCTACGTCGGCAGGGCGGCCGGGGTCCTCACCGGGCCCGCCCTCACCGCCGCGTACGCCTGCGGTCTGCTGCTGCTCGTACGGACCCGCGCGGGCCGCCGGATCAGCGACGTGCTCGCGCCCGCCGGGCGGATGTCGCTCACCAACTACCTCACGCAGTCCCTCGTGTTGGCGCTGGTCTTCACGGGCTACGGCCTCGGTCTGTACGACCGCGTCGGCACCGCAGTCGTACTGGCGGGCTGTCTCGTCCTGTACGCCGCCCAACTGGCCCTCAGCGCCCTGCTGCTGCGCCACATCCGATGCGGGCCCGTGGAGTTCCTGCTGCGCGGCGCCACCCGGGGCGGCCTCCCGCGGACCCGCAGGAGTGAGGGGCTGTCAATTGAGTGTCCGTGAGTGTCCATTGCAGGTCATGAGTAGCGTATGATCTTGTCTTGTGAACCTGACGGAATGGGCGCGAGCGCAGGGCATTGCACCCCGCACGGCGTACCGCTGGTTCCGTGAGGGCACGTTGCCGGTCCCTGCGGAGCGAGTAGGGCCGCGCACGATCCTGGTCAACGTCGACGCGAACACCTCACTGTCCATCACGGGTGGTGTGGGTCTATATGCCCGCGTCTCCTCGCATGACCAAAAGCAGGATCTTGAGCGTCAGGTCGCCCGGCTGTCTCAGTGGGCCGCCAAGGCCGGACACACTGTGGTCCGGGTCGAGTCGGAGATCGCCTCGGGCATGAACGGGGGCCGCCCGAAGGCGCGTCGGCTGCTCGCCGATCCGAAGGTGACAACCGTGGTGGTTGAGCACCGGGACCGCCTCGGCCGGATGAACACCGAACTCGTTGAGGCTGCTCTCGAAGCTGCTGGTCGTCGCCTCGTCGTCCTTGACGACGGCGAAGTCGAAGACGACCTCGTGCGGGACATGGTTGAGGTCCTGACCTCATTCTGTGCCCGCCTGTACGGCCGCCGCTCGGCGAAGAACCGCGCCAAGAAGGCGTTGGAAGCGGCGGCTGCTGGTGACTGAGCTGAAGAAGAAGCTCCGCGAGATAGCTCCGCCGTTCGTCTCGTTGGGTCCGTCCGGTGTGGCGATACGCGACCGGCTCAAGGACCTGACCGCCGAGGATGACAAGGTGTTGCGTCTCGTCGGCGGGCACTTGGGAACGCTGGCGTCTCGCGATCTCAAGGCACGGTGTGCAGACAGTACTGATCATTCCACGGACACGTGGGCGGGCCGTAAGCAGGGCCTGACCGCCGAGTCCTCCTCACGGTGGGCTGGCACCATCACCAAGGCCACGCATGACCAGTGGGCGTTGTCGCGTCGCTGCCAGCTCGCGCATATTCACAACCTTGAGGCCGGCGTCCGTACGCTGATGCACCGGCTGTCCCAGCCGATCGGGGAGAAGGGCACCAAGCGGGCACCGGGCGGATACCGCTCCAAGGGAGAGTGGTTCCACAAATCCCGTCGCCTGCACACGCTGGAACACCGGCTCGACGTAGCCCGCACCGACCGTGAGGCCGGGCGCGTCCACGTCGTTCGCGGCGGCCGACGCCTGCTCAACACCCGGCACAATCTCCAAGCCGCGCAGCTCACCGAGGAGCAGTGGCGCAAGCGCTGGGAGGCCGAACGCTGGTTCCTCGCCGCTGACGGCGAGTCGGGGAAGCGGTACGGGAACGAGACGATCCGCCTCACCCCGGACGGCGAGATCAGTATCAAGCTGCCCACGCCGCTGGCGCACCTGGCGAACACGAAGCATGGGCGGTACGTCCTTACCTCCCGCGTCGCGTTCGCGCACCGGGGCCAGGAGTGGTCCGACCGCATCAGCGTGAACCGGGCCGTGGCCTACCGCATCCACTACGACATTGTCCGTGGGCGCTGGTACCTCACCGCGTCCTGGCAGCGTCCGGTGGTCAAGACCATCCCACTGACTACCGCACGAGCCCACGGCGTGGTCGGCGTGGACACCAACGCCGGCCACTTCGCCGCCTACCGTCTCGATACCCACGGCAACCCGGCCGGCGAACCTGAACAGTTCTTCTACGACCTGTCCGGCACCGCCCAGCATCGGGACGCGCAGATCCGGCACGCCATCACCCGCCTGCTGCACTGGGCGAAGCGCGTCGGTGTCGCCGCCATCGCGATTGAGGATCTGGACTTCACTGCGGAGAAGACCCGCGAGAAGCACGGACGGCGCAAGCAGTTCCGGCAGCTCATCTCCGGTATCCCGACCGGAAAGCTCAAGGCCCGGTTGGTGTCGATGGCCGCCGAGATGGGCCTGTCGATCGTGACCGTAGACTCGGCCTACACCTCGGTGTGGGGAGACCAGCACTGGCGCAAGCCGCTGGCCACCCCGCGCCGAAAGCTGTCCCGTCACGATGCCGCGAGCATCGCGATCGGACGACGCGCCCTCGGGCACCCGATCCGGCGACGGACGACACCGCCCCGCTACGACCAGAGCGATCGTCGCGGGCATCGGACCGTCCAGGCCGAACCTGGTACCCCAGGACGTGAGGAAACCCGCCGCCCCGTCACGGAGCATGCACGCGATGCATGTACCCGAACGGGGACTGAACAGAGAACGCGGGCGACCAGCGCATCCAAAACCGTTCGGGATGCGCGCAGTGCCGGGCTGTGGGTCCAAGACTCACTCCTGATCACTGACTAGGAACGGTTCAGCTGCCGTACGCGTCCGTCTGGGGTGCTTCCTTGGCGCGGTGCACCCCCGGCTTGCAACCCGCGAACGGCCCGGTGGGATCCCGCAGGGCGGACATGACATGCATGAGATAGTCCCGGTGCCAGACGGCGGGACCGGTCGGTCCAGCCCCCGGGTCGGTGAGCTCCTGCCAGGCCATCCACAGGCCGTACAACTGGGCCACGGCCTCCTGGTGTTCCCACCACCGGGGGCACCACGGTGCCCCCGATGTGGCCTCCCTGCCGTAGACCGGGATCAGCAGATGGCGCACCCACAGCGTCAGGCTGCGCAGCGCCCGCTCGTGCTCGGTTCCGTGCAGATAGAGGATGAACTGCGGCTCCTGCTGCTGGAGCGCTGCTGCCGGCTCGGATTTTCCCGTCGGCTCGATGGTCTCGGCGGCGCTGGTCATGCGGGTCCGCTCCCGTCCTGTCGGCTACTTCTGGTCGGCGTACTGCTGGTCGGTACCGGTACTACGGGACCGGGACGACCGGGGTTCAGCGCGCGCACGAGGCCGTTACGCACAGACCGGTGAACGGAACCGGTCCGGCCTCCGTGGTGGGGCACGGACAACGGCCAGTAGCGCCCTCCGGGTCTCACACCACCCCTCCCCCGGAACGAGCACCCAGTCCTCCCCGCCCCTCGCTGCGGCGACGACCCCGCCCCGGAATCCCAGACCCGGCAGCCCGCACTCCAGGTAGGCCTGTGCCCTCACATGGAAAGGGGCTCGGACGTGGTCCGGGCCCCGTCCGGGCCGTTGAACCCGCAGGACACCGAACACGTTGTGGTCAGCGGCGATGAACCCCCTCAACCGTAGGGGTTCACGCATCACACGGGAGGCGCAGCCATGGCCACACCAGCGGGCGACAACCAGCAAGCAGCGGTGAATCAAGGAGGGCACGGTGCCATCCGGCCGATCGGCGACGGGAGCATTCTCGCGAAGAACGCCCCGCAGGGATCCATCGAGAACGAGTTCTACGCAAGGATTCGGCAGGGCCGCTACCCGCACCTGACACCCGTCGTACCCGCCTCATACACGGCGGATCAGGTGAGGTATCGGCAGCCGCAGGTCACCGAGCCCCTGGACGACCGGACCCATGTGTACTTCGAGAACATCGCCCAGGGGGATGTGAAGAAGCTCGACACGAAGGTCGGCGACAAGACGTCGAGTCGCCGGGAACTGATGGAGCAGCACGACATGAGCAGGACGGGGGCCGCGCTGAAGGAGATCAAACTCTCGATCGCCGACCTGGCCACCGGAAGCAGCCAGCGCGGATGGCGCGTCGTCGGCGGAACCGACGCGCCCGAGAGCCGACTGCGCGCGGGCATGAACTCCCAGGACATCCTGCGGAGTTTCTCGGAGGATCCCCAGGTGTGGGATCAGCTGATCGGCAAGATGGAGGCGATCAGGGCTGCCGCTCAGCAGACCGACATCGGATTCATCGCGTCAAGTGTCTTCTCGGTTCACGGGAATCACAACGGCAACGAGGTCGTGGAGGCCAAGCTCATCGACTTCGCTCATGTCATCGATGCCGACAGGCCCCTCACACAGACGGCGGACCTGGCCGCGGCCGACGGTCGGCAGAACAGTCCCGAGCAGAGCACGAGCACGCCAGAGACGGGGAACGGCGCGGGCCCGACGACTACGGCCCAGGGGTCCTCGCAGACTGTCAACTGGACCGAGATGAAGGACAAGTACAGGAGCAAGTTCCTCGAGGGCATGGGCAATCTCATCGCAGACGCGAAAGCGGTGCGGGAGGAGAAACGGCAGGCGACTGTGGCCGGTGCGGCGAACATGCGGGTCTCGGCGGCCACCGCCACTGCCGGCAGCTCCGCACAGCCCACAGCTGTCCCGGCCGTCAGTACTTCGAGTCAGCAGGTCCTACCGCGCAGGTGAGCCGGCACGGGCCGACCGGACGAACGGCCGCGCAGAAGGGGGCCAGGCAAGCACGGGACGCTGTTGGTCGATTCGGGCCCTGTTGCTTCGCCCCGCCGACTTGTTGATGCCGTTGGTCAATTCGGGGCCCGGCGTGACGTCGGCCTTCACGACCTGAATTGTGGTCATGAAGGCCGACGTTGTCCTGTGCTGTGCGCGAACCCGTGTCGACTGGGCGACGCGCCCGGGCCCGGCGGTCGGTAGCGTCGACGTCCATGAACAGTGTTGAACTCACGGACGGTGTCGAGGACTTCGGTCGCATGGTCGCTCTCGTGGAGGAGACCGGCGAGCGTGTGACCCTGACCGAGGACGGCCGGCCGGCGAGCGTGCTGCTCCCGGCGGCTGAGCTGGCCGAGTTGGAGCACTGGGCGCAGCGGGCATACGGCGCCCTGATACCCCTGCCGGACACGGCCGAGGAACGGCCGCCCGGCCCGGCGCAGCACGGCCCGTACACGCGGTACGTGCACGCGGACGGCGAGCGTATGACGTTCACCCGCGGCCGGGTGGTGGTGGCCGAGTTGCGCCGTGCCGGGTGGCTTGAGTGGCTGGAGGACTGGGCGCGCAACGGGCGGCAGGGGTATATGGACCCGAAGCAGTCGGAGGCGTTCGCCGAGTTCCTCGCCCGCCAACCCCCGGTCGGCGAGCAGTAAAGGACTGGTTCGATCGGGGTAGCCTGCCGGGTGCGAGCGTCCGCGGGGTGAGGGTAGAGACCACGGTTCCCCGCCGGTTGAGCAGATGCCGTTGATTGATTCGAGGCCCTTGCTGCTTCGCTCCGTCAGAGATGGGCCGCCCTCAGAGAACCCCGTAACCGCCTGACCCGCCCCCGCACGACAGGACGCCCGCACCATCGCCGGTGAGCGCGGGCGTCCTAACGGCCAGGGCGGGGCAGTCCTCGAACATGCCGCCGTCGACCGTCGCGGTGAGGATGCCGGGCAGACCCGGAAATCCGTCCCGGCCCCGGTCAGCGCGGCCACGGTCCGGGCCGCATCGTCTGGCCCACCGGAAAGCGAGTGCGTGACACGCACTCGATCTGCACCCTTGTGGTCTCCTCCGCGAGTGTCGGCTGTGGGGATGCTTTCGTTCAGTCGGCTGCCGGCCGCCACTGGTCGGCCTCTCGTGCTGCTGCGCGGGCGCCGAGGAACCCGACGGCCAGGGAGACTGCGGCGCACGCCGCGATGCCGGCTGCCAGAATCGTCCAGGACACGGAGCCCTCCTGTACCAGGGCGATGAAGAACACCGAGTGCCAGGCGGTCACGGCTCCAGCGACAACGGTGGAGATGAGCAGGGGGACGGTCAGGTGCCATGAGGTCACGGACCGGAACACACGGCGGTGGCCGGTCAGGACGGAGAGCGGGGCGAGAGCGTGGCGGATCCGGACGAACTCGGCCGCCGCGCTCACCGCACCGGCCACGAGAATGAAGAGGATGCCGGTGACGCCGAACAGCTGGATCCAGTTCGGCAGGCGGGAACCCGAGGACCCCAGCCAGTTCCCGCCCAGTGCCTCGACCTGCACCGCAGGATTGGGAAGCGTGTACGCGGCTTGCTTTACCGCGGCAAGCTGCCCCGGTGCGGGGGTCACGACGAGGAGGGATTGTGTGCCGTCCGGCTTCACAGTGATCCGGGGGACTTGTGTGAACCTGAGGTTGCCGTACCAGCGGCCCATCTCTTCCACCTGAGCACTGCTTCCCGCCGCTGTCCTCGTGTCGCCGCGACAGGCCACGCGCAGCGTGCGCAGGTCGCGGCAGGATCCTGCGATCGTCACCCACGGATCTCTGGACGGCCCCGGATCGTGGAAGGTGCGGGTCAGCAGAACCGACCCGGCCGGAAGGGACGAGCGGAGCCGGTCTGTCTGTGACGCGGTCATGCTGCTGGTGGCCAACTCGATCACAGTGTCCTTGATCCGCTGGTGTGTGGCGACGGCTGCGTGCGATTGCTCTCCGAGCCGGCTGGTCCACACCTGCATCTGGGCGACGATCCCGATGCCGATCACCATGGCCAGAGCGAGGCGCACGATGACGCCGGGATGCGCGTGCGTCCACCGTCCGCCGATCATGCGGCCCGCATGCCCCCTACGCTTCCCGTTGTCGGCGAGCCAGGCGCCCAGGTGGCGGGTGAGAAGAGCCACGACGGAGGACAGAAAGGCCCACATCACGACGGTCCCGCACGTGAACACGACAAGCTGCGCCCTCCGGGGCACGTACTGGCTCGTCAGGACCAGTGCGACGCCGACACCACAGACCAAAAGGCGCCATGCGGGAACACGGGACGTGAAGGAGGCGGGGCGGGTGGACGTGCCGTCCCGGTGAATGCGGTGCGTGCCCACCACGATGCTCAGCACGGCCAGCAGGGATACAGCTGCCGATGCGGCGGCGGTGGGCCATGCGGCCCACACGTCACGGTGGTCGAGGATGTATCCGGTGGGCGAGAGGCGGATGTCCCGTACGGAGGCAACGGCATACGGGAGGAGCGCGGCGAGGGTTCCCAGCGTGGCGGGGATCGCGGCTTCACCGATGTTGACGATCATCCGGTGCCGCCATGTCCCGCCCAGGGCTTGCAGCAGACTGCTGCGCCGGTCACGGGTGCGGGAGCCGACCCGCGCGGCGACCACGGTCAGGGCGAGCGCGGGCAGCCCGGTCAGGGCCCACAGGGCGAGGACGGGGGAATTCACAGGCCGCTGATCGGCCATCTCCCCCGTCGCACCGCCGCCGCTTCCGAAGACGGACACATGCATCCACCTGGGATCGTCCTTCGGTGGTGTATGCGCCACCCGGACATATGCGATCCGTTCGGAGGGAGTGACCAGACCATCGGTGGTGATGGTTCCGGCGAACGTTCCGTACCGTGTCTGGATCCCTTCTCCGCCTCCGGTCCTGACCAGTTCGGGAGAGAGCAGGACCTCGCCCGGCTCGGGCCAGCGGGTCACACCGGCGGGAACTGGAGCCTCGGGAGTGAGCGGGTGGACGAACACGACGGATACGGGCCTGGTGCCGACGGAGTCGGCTCCCTCCCGGTACAGCAGTGCGGCATCCTTGCTGTCGGTGATCACCGGTCCTCTGGCGTCCGCTCTGGTCTCGCGGCCGTGATAGGTGGCGACGGTGGCCACGGTCGCCAGCGTGACGAAGGCGACGGCGGCTGCGGCGCCGAACAGGCCCCACCAGCGCAGGCGGTCGCCGGGAGTGGAGCGGCCCGCGGCGAGGCCGATCCTGATCAGTTTGCCCGCGGTGCGGATGCTTTCCTTCATCAGACGGCGCCTGCTTCGGCCAGGATCCCGCCTTGGAGCTCGTGGCGGCGGTCGGCCCGACCGGCCACCGTCAGGTCGTGCGTGACCAACAGCAGTGCGCAGCCCCGGTCACGGGCGGTCGTGAAGAGCAGACGGGCGACTTCTTCCTTGGCGTCGGGGTCGAGGGCGCCGGTGGGCTCGTCGGCGAGGAGGACGTCAGGCTCGGTGATCAGGGCGCGGGCGACGGCAGTCCGCTGGCGCTCGCCGCCGGAGAGCATGCCGGTGGGGGTGGAGCCGACGGGGACGCCGAGCTCGTCGAGGAGTTCTTCCGCACGCCGGTAGGCGTCCTGGTGGCGGCCTCCGTCGAGCAGGACCGGCAGGGCGACGTTCTCCACCGGGCTGAGTTCGGGAAGGAGTTCACCGAACTGGAACACCATGCCCAGAGTCTCCCGCCGTACCTGCGCGAGCTGCGCGGATGCGAGTCCGGTGATCTCCCGGCCCCCGGCGGTGATGGTGCCTGCCTGCGGTTTGATCAGACCGAGGATGCACATGAGCAGCGTCGACTTGCCGGACCCGCTAGGGCCGGTCACTGCGACCGCCTCGCCGGGGGACACGGACAGTTCCACGCCGTCAAGGAGAGTCCGTCCCTCGATCTGGTAGCACAGGCCGCTCACACGGAGCCCGGACGAATCACTTTGTTTCACAGAATCTGGCCTCTTGTCTCAGAAAAGGGAACGCCGCACCAGCCCGCGACGGGCTGGTGCGGCAAAAGCAGCCGCGGAGAGCCGGCTTACGGGATGACCCAGCCCGAGCAGTCGTCCGGCGAACCGTAGTTTTCGTCGCACGCCTTGAACTTGTAGATTCTGGACCCGTCGCCGGAGTAGGCCTTGGTTCGCGGGCCGCTGTGGTTCCACAGGGTCCGCTTCGTCTCCGAGCTGTCCACCCGGTAGTACTCGGCCTTCACCGGGTCCCCGTCACTGCTGTTGTCCTGGACGGCTATCTTCCCGCTGTCGCCGCCGTCAGCCGGAGACCAGGCATGGGCGCCGCCACCGTAGGCATCAGCGGCAACGGCCGTGGCCGTGGGCACCGCGAGTGCCACGGTGAGCAGCGTGGCAGCGACTAACTTCGTCCTCGTCATTCGTGTGTACTCCTTCAGCTGGTGACGTTGAGGACACACCAGTGAAGCGTCAGCCACGGGGCCTGTGGCCGCCGGTTGGTGCGTAACTCTGCTCTGGTGCATCCTGGCTAAGGCCCCCTGCGGGACGCGGTGATTAATGGCACAAGTGAGGTACGTGGAGCAAGAGTTGGCTTTGGATCGTATCCCGGCCGTCCTGGACCGATCCTGGCCCTTGTCTCGTTGCATCATGCGCAATTCTGCTGCATATGCTGCGAGTTATCCGTGACTGGCCTGCGAAGGGGAGAGGCGGACCGCCGAATTCATTCCGGATATGCTCGACCGGAAATCGCCCTTCGGAACCATGGACTCCGTACTGGTCAGCGAGGCCGCCTCGCATATGAACCGCTTCGCTGAAGAAGCCCCGAGACATACACGGCAGGCAGGGAGCCGGACGCGCCGACGGCGACCGGGCCGATGCTGACCTGGACTCCTTCTCCGCGTCCTTGATCAGCGGCCTTGAGTACGTCGACGATGCAGGGGTCAAGCGCGTCGTCACCCGCCCCCGCGCCCCCGCTCAGGCCGACTCCACCGGGAGGCCCGCCTCCTTCGTCAGGGTCACCTTCGACCACGCCTGCGCGGCCCGTTCGGTGATCGCCTCCACCTCCGCCTTCGCAGCCGCCGAAATGGGGCCCGCGTTCGGCTCCTTGTACCAGGGGCGCAGTCGTATCAGCGCGGGCCGTACACCGGTGGCGAGCAGGAGCGCCGTGCCCTTCGGAAGCGCCCGTATCCGGTCGGGCGGCAGCACCTGCTCCTGGCGGTAGGAGACGGAGCGGGAGGAGCCGTCCTTGCTCTTGGAGACGCTGACGGTACTCACATCGTGCTGGCCGACCAGTTTGGAGATCTTCTCCACGAAGTCGGCGTCGTCCAGCCCCGCGCCCAGCAGTTTGACGGTGGCCGCGCTCCACAGCGCGTCCATGCCGGCATCGCCCCAGACGCGCGCTCCCTGCCGGTAACTCTGGAGCAGGGTGACAACGTTGATGCCCCGAGAGCCGAAGTGGCTGTAGAGGTCGGGCAGATCGGAGATACGGCAGACGTTCGCGGCCTCGTCGAGTACCGCCGTCATCGGGGGGTCCAGTCGGCCACCCATTCGCTCGGCGGCGACCACTCCCGCCCGCATCGCGGCGTCGGCGATGCCCGCGATCACCCCGGCCGCCGAGCCGCCCCCGTCCTTGGACAGCAGGTACAGCGTGTCGCGGCCGAGCACATGCTGTTCCGGCCGGAACTGCGGAAGGTCGGGGTCGCGGGTCACCCAGGCAAGGATCTCCGGGTCCAGCAGGCAGGCCACGCACTGCCGGGCAGTCTCGTAGATGCCGTCACGGGTCTCCACCGCACCGCGCACGGTGCCCTGCAACTGCTCGGCCATCGCCGTCATCCCGGCCTCGCGCAGCAGGTCGACCGGCGACCGGTCGGCCGGGTCGGCGAGCCATCCCAGCAGGTCGGTCACCGAGGCCCTGCCGCGTGCCGCGGCGAGGAAGAGCGCGGTGAGCGTGTTCTGCGCGGCCGAGATCCAGAAGTCCTTCTGCGACGCGTCGTCGTTGACGGAGGCCACGAAGTGCCCGGCCAGTCTGCGGGCGCCTTCGATGGTGACGCACTCGGCGAGCATGTCCCACCACATTCCGCGCGGGGTGTGGGCTATGCCCTGGGGGTCGAACGTCCACACCGTGCCGACCTTGGCCCGTTCGGCGCGGGTGACGGCGTACACATCGGACTTGTTGGAGGTCAGAAGCACCGCCCCGCGGGCCCGCAGCACCCGGGGGACGGCGATACCGGTGGACTTTCCGGCGCGTGGCGCCATGAGGTCCAGCTCCACATCCTCGTAGGAGGAACGCAGTTCGGGCCCGGACGGCTCAAGATCGCCGAGGAGATTGCCCGTCTCGTCCGGGTGCAGTTCTTCGATGCCCTTGAGCGAAGGGCGCAGTTCACGGGCTCGGGCGGCGATACCCTTGGGTGCCATGGCCGCCAGTTCCCGCTTGCCGGCCAGGCCTTTGGGACGGGAGCGAGCCGCTCCTACCCTCATCACGGCCAGGGCGAACAGCACGGCGATCACGGCGAACAGAGCCACCACTCCCCCGTACACCCCGTACGGGGAGGCGCGCGGCCACACTCGGTCCGGGCCGTCCGTCACCAGGGAGGCGAAGGTCGACAGGGCGAAGGGCGGCGGATTCCAGCCCGCACCCGTCGCGGCCGCGCCCAGGGTGCCGCCCAGCCAGGTCACGCCGAAGAGCACCAGATTCACGGCGGCGACGGCCACGATCGCCCATGGGGCGAGATCGCTGCCCTGCAGACCGCCGGGCTTCCCGTTCACGCGGTCCACCTGCTCGACGGATCGGACAGGTCCACGGCGGGACGGGACAGGTCCATGGCTGGGCCGAGGTCTTCGAGAGCGGGGCCAGGACCGGGACCTGCGGCGACCGCGGCTGCCTCGGCCGCGGCCCGCTCGGCCGCCCGCTCCTCGGCGTATCCGTTGGAGGTCCAGCGGGTGTTGGTGTCGTGCAGTCCCCGTTCCGTGTCGGTGATGGCGACCTTGATCGGGATACCGGGCCGCCCGCCGACCTTGATCAGGAACCGGCCCCGCCCCGGCGGCTCCTCGTTCGCCCCGGTGCTCGCCCAGCCGGGCGGCGAGGACCAGGACGAGACCAGCTCGATCTCCCGCCGGGACAGGCCCACGATTTTGCCGAGGTCCTCCATCTCGGCCCGCGGCAGGCCCGCGCACACCACCATGCCCGCCCGCTCGACGAATCCCCGGGCCTTGGCCCGGTCCGCATCGGTGCCCAGTGCCTCGGCGTCCTTCAGGGTGTGGGTGATCTTCGCATCGCCCAGGCCGAGGGAGCGGTTGAGTCGGGTCAGGGCGTCGATACGGTCGACGATGCCGGAGGCGGCGCGCAGCGGACGCCACAGCTCGTCGAGGACGGTGAAGAACCAGCGCCGGGGCGCGAGTCCGGCGTCCGCCAGGGCGTGCGAGGCCGCCACCGTACCGAGACCGTCCGACCAGGCGGCGAGCATCGCGGCTGCCGTCAGCTGGGTGTCTGCCTCGCCGATGCGGGAAATGTCGATGCACACGGCAGGGGCATCGGGATTGATGCGGGTCGAGGTCTCCGAGGCGAAGGTGCCGCCCAGTGGCCCGTCCAGGATGCCCAACAGCGAGCGGTGCAGCGGATCGACCGCGTCGCGGTACCGGGTGTCGTCACCGCGGTCCAGGGTGACCGCGCGCACCCGGTCGGGCCCCTCATCGAGGACCCTGAGGAGGTCGGGCAGGAGCAGGGTGCGGCCCTGCGGAGTGCGTTCGCGCAGATGGTGCAGACACGCGGAGAGGACCGACTGCTCGTGGTCGTCCATCGGCCGCCCGCGCACGATCGTGATCAGCGCGGCCACCATGTTGAGCACGCGTCCGTGGGTCTCGGCGATCAGCATCTGGCCGGCCTCGCCGCCGATCCGTGCGGCGGCGGCTCCCATCGCGCCCGGGTCGAGGACGTTGATGCCGCCCATGCCGCGCCCGATGGAGATCACCTGGCCGCCCAGGGCCCTTACGGTGTCCGCGTAGTCCGGCTTGAGGTCGCCCAGCACCAGCGGCACCACACCCGTGGCGGACAGCCCGATGAGCATCCGGTTGACCAGGGTCGACTTCCCCAGGCCTGGCATGCCCAGCATGAAAAGGGACGGGTTGGAGATGTACCGGGCCCGGGTGAACCACGACAGCGGGTCGCCGCACACGGTCGCCCCGGTGAACAGGTGCTGCCCGAGCGGCACGCCGGTCATGGGCGCCCCGGAACCGGCCGCGAACGGCCACAGGCCACACGCCTGCACGGTGGTGGCGCGCCACATGGTCGGCGGATCCATGTAGCCGACCCGGCCGCCGCCGGGGCCGGCCCAGCCGCGCGGGGGCACGGAGGGTTCACGGGCCGGTCGGGCGGAGCCGTCCTTGTCCCCGCCCCTGCCGTCCTTCCTCCTCGCCCTTCCCGCCTCCTTCCTGGCTTGCTTCCCGGTCTTCTTCCGGCTCCTCTTCCTGGTGTCGTCCTGCGTGTTCGCATCCGTGACGGTGATGCCGCTCAGAGCGGTGGTGGCTCCGGACGCCCCCGGCGCCCAGCCCGCGCCGAGGTCAAGGACGCGCTCCTGGGAAAGGTTCCCGCTCACAGCGCCTCCTGGAGCTCGTGCGGGACCAGCGTCTGCTCCCAGGGAAGAATTCCGGTGGGCAGGGTGCAGCTGAACGCCGCGGCCTGCATCCGGTCTGCCGGGCGCATCGAAATGCGCGAGGTGGCCAGGAGGTTGCGTACGGTCACGCTCGCGTCGCCGAGCTGGTCGGCGGAGTCGACGGTGACAGTGAGCATCAGCGAGAACTCGACGAGACCTGCGCCCGACGCCTCCTCCGCGGCTGTCTGCTCGGCCGCCCGCACCTCGGATGCCGCACGGGCCTGCACCATCCCGCGCCCGGAGGTGGCCATGAACTGGGCGCTGCGGCGATCCGCCTCGACAATGCGCGCCGAGGTCGCGGGGTCGATGGGCCGGTAGAGCAGAGCGACCCGCTTGCGGCGGGTCCCCGGGGCGGCCTCGAGCATGCCGCGCATCACGTTGGAGCGCACCGTGCCGCGCGGGGCGAGAGTGAGCATCCAGCTGCGGGATACCCCGGAGTCGTGCTGGTACGCGTCGACCGTCTCGACGCAGGCGGCCGGTCCCGCGTCCTCCCACTCCAGTCCGGTGCCGCCGTGCTGGGCCCGCGCGGTGAGGACGTCCGCCGCGACGGCCGGGTCGTAGGCCACTCGTACGACCTCGGCGATCCGTTCCGCGGACAACGGGTACGCCGAGCCTCCGCCGGCCCCGACCAGTCCGCTGAGAAGCCCCGGAATACGGATCGCCAGGTCGGTGACCACGTCCTCGTGCTTGCGCTTCTGGCCGGGCGGGATGCCGTAGGTGAGGGTGATGTAGGTGTGCATCTCGGAGGAGGCGGACGGGTATCGCTGGACGACTTCCTCCATCACCGCGCGCGCGGCGGGCGGGGCGTCCGGCGAGATCCGGGGCAGCACTTCGGTGGCCAGCCGGGTACCCGGGTCGGGGGCGGTCTCGACGATGACGGCCGCGCCGCGCAGCCCCGGCTCGTGGGACAGCCGGGCCAGCCACTCGCCCCACATCGCCACCCATACGTCCACCTGGTCGGGATCCACCAGGGAGCCACCGTCCGGTTCGCAGCCGAGAACGACCGTGTAGAGGTTGCGGTTGCGGTGGTGCAGCACGCCGAAGGGACGGTCGTACGCGTCCCGGCCTTCACTGACGGTCACCCGGTTCAGCAGACCGGGGGGCCGGAACCGGCCGCCGGGGCGCTGTGACAGCGGACCGGAGACATAGACGTGCGCGCCTTTGGACTTACGGCGCATCCAGCCGATGCGCAGGGCGATCAACTGGTAGAGGTTGCGCCCGTCCTGGGTCCGCAGAGTCAGTGGGGTGAGTACGACGACGAGCGGGACGAGGACCACGAGGGCGGCGACCAGCGAGACCAGCGACGCGAGCAGCACCAGGACCAGCCCGCCGAACACTCCGAAGGTGCCGATCAGACCGAGCGGGCCGAGCCCTGGCCTCCTGGGCCGGCGCCAGTTCCCGTAGGTGGGATGCGTGACGGCTTCCGTAGCCATGGTTCTGCTTCCTTCCTTGTCTGCTGCGTTGTCTGTTTCGTTCGCGGAGTAGCTGCCGGATCGTCCGACGGCGGGTCTGCGGCAAGGTGCCAGGCAGACGGAGGGGGCCGGGCCGGGGGCAGGACCCTGGAGGCGCCCCGCCCTCCCGCCCGGTGGCAGTGCGCGCCGGCGCAGCCGCCGCTACCTGTTGTGGCCCGCGTTCCCGTCGGCTCCGTCCAAGGCGCCCGACGCCACCTGCCCCACTCCCTGGGCGACGCCGATCGCCGCGCCCAGCGCCGCACCGGCGGGACCCGCGGCGGCCGCCGCCGCTCCCGCACCACCGGCGCCGCCCCCTGTCGCACCGGCGCCGGCAGCACCTCCTGTCGCACCGCCTTGTTGACCGGCCGCGCCGGTACCGCCCGCGGCGCCCGAACCGCCGGAGGACCCGGAGGATCCCGAACCGCCCGAAGCACCTGAAGCACCCGAAGGCCCGGGGCTTCCCGCGGATCCGCCCTGGCCGGCTGGGGAAGAGCCGGTGCCGAGCGATTTGGCCCCAGAGGCCACGGCGCCGCCCATGGTCGCCATTCCCTTGCCCACGGCGCCGCCGCCGCCGAGCGCCGCGGTCGCGGGCACGACCAGCTTGAGCAGCGCGGGCAGGGCGACGGCCGACAGAAGCATCACGCCGATACCGGCGATCCGTTCGTGGATGTTGTTGTCGGGACCGTCCGAGATCATCGCCGAGCCGGCGTACATGACCAGGCCGGCCGCGGGTTTGTAGAGCAGCCAGGCGATCATCCAGCCGATGTGCTTGCGCCACCAGCCGTTGCCCCAGTCCGTCATGGACGCCGCTGCGGCCATCGGCAGCGTCCCCAGGAGAACGATCATCACTCCGAGGCGGATGTAGAGCAGGATGGTGTGCAGGATCGCGGCGATGAGCAGCAGGAAGGCGAGGACGAGCAGCAGGAACGCCTCGATGCCGCTGCCGTCCTGGCATTCGACGCTGCTGGTCAGCTGCTCGTAGGCACCCTTCTTGAAGAGGTAGTCGGCGTACCGGTCGGAGAGGCTCGCGAGAAGAGTCACCACCGTGGTCGCGGCGCCTGCGACCAGGATCACCCGGAGCAGGCCCTTGAGCGCGGTCGCCCCCGCCTCCCCGCGCCGTTCGAGAGCCATCCGGATCGCGGCGAAGATCAGCGAGCCGACCGCCGTGTAGACGACGACCCACTGTGTCTGGTTGTCGACCTCTTGCGAGGTGGTCGTCGAGAGCGTGGGGATCTCGGTGGTCAGCTCGCCGAAGACCGCGATCGCACCCGCGAGCACCGCGTTGGCGATGCCCTCGACGATGGTGCCGATCGGGTTGCCGAGGAAGGCGAAGAAGCCTTTGAAGGCGTCGACGAGCGGGTTCCCGGTAGGACAGGCCATGTCACACCTTCCACATGGTGAATCCGGCGTTCCCCGACACGGTCGTCATCGACGTGTAGAGGGCGCCGCTCGACCTGGCCTGCACCTTCCAGTCACCGCCGTCCCACTTCACGGCGACGAAGGTCGATCCGTAGCCGCCCGAACCGTTCTTGATGAGGAGTTGCACCGTGGCGGCGTCCTGGGAGTACGAGGTCACCGCGAAACCCGCGTAGGAGCCGACGGCACTCCCGTTGCGAGCCGACTCCGGGACGGTGGACCGCTGTGCCACGAAAATGTCCCGCCCGGGACTGGCCACCAGCTGCTGCTCGGTGACGGTGCGCCAGTCGCTGCCGCTCATGTGTGTGGGAATGATGTGTGCGGCCATCACCGCGCCCATGGGTGTGTGGGCGAAGCACCACATGACCGGCCCGCTGAACCGGAGCGGGCCCGCCGAGGCCGACACGGGAACCCTCGCGATGTTGAGCGGCCGCCACTCGACGTCGCCGGGTGACGCCGTCGGCTTCGCTTTGTTGCTGTCGTCGGTCCGGCAGCCGTCCGGCCGGCCGTCGCCGCGCTGCCCCTCACCGCCCTTCTCGGCAGCGGGGGACAGCGGACCCTTCTTTCCGGCGGCCGCGTCCGGGCCCGCCGGCCCGTCGTCGCCCGTCGTCAGCCAGGTGACTGCCGCCATGACGAGGGCGACGGCGAGAAAGGCCGCGGACAGGACCCATCCCTGCTGCTTCCAGAACGGTGACTCCGCCCCGGCATTCCTCCGATTACGTCCGAACACGATGTCCGACCTCTCTGGTCAGGCGAAGACGAAGGAGACCAGCGGGCCCGCGGTGGCGACCAGCACACAGCCGGCCAGCACCATCCCGAGGCGGCCCATGTGCTCGGAACTCTCGCCGCGCTTCAGGGAGATGGCCATCATGGCGCCAGTGATCAGGACGCCCGCGACACCTGCGGCGGTGCCTGCCCAGGCGGCTATGCCGAGCACCGTGTCCACCTTCTGCGTGAGCTCGCCCGGCGCCCCTCGCCCGGGATTGGGGACCGGGGCGGGCCCGGGGGGCACTGCGGCGGCCTGGAACAGGTGAGGCGTGAGCATCTTCATGGGAATCTCCTGCGAAGTCGTGCGCCACTGACGCGTGGCCGAGGAAAGGGAGAGGAAGAAAAGGTGCCCGGAACGTCGGGGAGCCCCGCGCGGTCCGGAAGGTCCAAGAGGCCGGAAGAACGGTGCGGGCGGTACGGAACCGGATGGGTCCCGGGAGGCTGGCCCTGGAAGTTCCGGTGGGCCCGGCAGTGCCCTCAGAGCGTGAGGGGGCCGAGGAAGCTCACGATCGGGCCCGCGGTGCTGGCCAGGACGCATGCGACCATGACGAAGAAGAGCCCCCGGAAGTGTTCTCCGCCCTCGCCCGGGTCACCGCGGCGGAGTTGGAGCGCCATCATCATGCCCACCGTGATCACTCCGCCGACTCCCGCCGCCGAGGAGCACCAGGCGAGGATGCCGAGCAGCTGATCCGCTTCCGCGCCGGGCTGGAAGGTCGCGGCGAGCGTTCCGGCCGTGGGGACCGGGTTCGTCACCGTGGCTCACCGGCCTCGGCGGGCCGGGTCCCGGCCAGGACGCCCAGACGGAATACCTCCTTGGGCAGGTTTTTCGTCTGCTTGCCCATCCGCCAGGACGGAATCCACGGGACGCGTCGCACCGGTGCCACGGAGCGCAGTACCCGGACGCGGCGCGCGAGCGCGAAAGGGAGGCGGCCGGGCGCGTCGGCGACAAGCACCAGGGCCACCAGCTCCATGCCGGCGGGGTGCCGCCCCTCACGAAGGGCGTCCAGTGCCCTGGACGCCGCCCGCATCCCGTCGGCGTGCGTCCGCGCCACCAGCATCACCCGGGCCGGCTCGCCCAGGGACGCGTCGGGCCACCGGCACCCGATGTCGGTGCCGCCGAGCACCTTCGCGAGGGCGCTGGCGCCGGCGCCGCCGTGCGCCCCGACCCAGCCGATCCCTTGGCCGGCCAGCGCCCGTTGCCGGGTCCGGCCCGGGCGCCGCGGCTGTCTCGGCTGCTGCCGGGGGTCGGGGTGGCCGCCCCGGCCGGCGTCCCGCGGCTCCTCGGTGGAAACGGGCCGCATCATCACCGTGGGCCGGTCCAGGACTTCCGGCTGCGCCGCGTAGGGATCCCGTTCCGGGACTTGATGCGGTGGGCCTGTCGGCGCGGGAGCGGTCTGCTCCCCGGCGGGCTGCTGGGCGGTCGGTCCCCGCACCCACGTCTGCGGCCCGGTGGGCGCCGCTGGGGGAACGCTCATGCGCGTCCCACCCCCTCTCTTCACTATCGAAACATCCCTCTTTGAACCGGTTCACTTCCAGGCCCGTTGCGTTCTTCGAGTCCGTCGGGATCCGTCAGACAGCCACAACGGGCGCCCACCCGTACCGGTTCAAGACTTCGGCGACTCATTTCGAACAAGCGACGACAAGTGAGAAGAAGAGGGAGAGCTGATGCGCTCATGAGCAGCGGTACAGGTGCGGGCGGTCGCTCCGACGGCTCGTCGGGGAACGCCAACGCGACCAAGATCGCCCTGGGCGCGACAGGCGGGCTCGGCTGTCTGATGTCGCCCGCCGTGCTGCTCGGCGGGGTCGTGGTGATCATCATCATCGGCGGTTTCGGGGTGCTCCTCGCCCCGCTCATCGCTCTCATCCTGCTGTTCGGGGGCGGCGGAGGGGGCTCGGACCCGGCCGACGACGCCAACGAGGTCCTTGAGGTGTTCGAAGGGGACGGGAAGGGTGAACTGGACCCCGACCAGGTGCCGTCGGATCTGGTGGAACCCATTCGGAACGCGGGCGCGATCTGCGACGTGATCGGTCCGATCGTGATCGCCGCCCAGATCGAGCGGGAGTCAAACTTCAACGCGACGCTGGTCGGCCCGGACGACTCCGAGGGGATCTCGCAGCTGCCCCCCGCCGTGTTCGACGAGTTCGGCAAGGACGAGGACGACAACGACAAGGTGTCGGCGTTCGACGCACCCGACTCGATCATGGCCCAGGGCCGTTACCTGTGCTCCCTGGCCAAGGAGGTCCAAGGGCTCCTCGACAGCGGCCAGGCCGTCGGGAGCGTGCTCGACCTGACGCTCGTGGCTTACGACGCGGGCGTGGAGGCGGTAAGCGAAGCAGGCGGCATCCCGACCACCAATCAGTCCCAGGGCTATGTCGTGGGCATCAGGGCGCTGTTCGCGAAATACCAGGGGCTCGGCGCCCCGCCGCCGTCCTTCAGCCCCACCCCCACCCCGAGCGGAACACCGCAAGAGACCCCCGAGGCACCCGATGACGGAGAGCAGTAGCCATGTCCCGGACCCCGACGTCCCATTGCGAGGTGTTCATCTCCCGCCAGGGCGCCGTGATGCTCGGGCAGGGCCTCCGGCTGCTCGCCCTGTGGAAGCGGCTCGGCGCGCAGGCGGGACGACAGCGGCGGACATCGAGCTGCTCCCTCTCGTCACGAGGCACCTCGACGCGAGTGATGTACGAGACGTCAATCGGCCGTCAACGCCACGTGGATCCGGTCCCGAAAGACTCCGGGCAAGCGAGGGCAGCCGAGTCTGCGGCCCTCACCACTCCCGGCCCACGGGGGTGGGACGATCGAGGGAGTACGCCGTGAATTGGTCCGTCATGGGATCGGCCGGCGCGCTGGACGCACGGGAACGAGCGCTGCGCGCACTGTACGAGGAGCAGGCGGACCCGCTCTACGCCTATGTGGTGCGCCTGCTCGGCGGGGACAGTCACCGGGCCGAGGACATCGTCCAGGAGACCCTGCTGCGGTGCTGGAACAGGCAGGACCTGAGCGTCGGCGGACAGCTGCTCAGACCCTGGCTGTTCCGGGTGGCCCGCAATCTGGTGATCGACGGGCACCGGAGGCGACTGGCACGTCCGCGCGAGATAGACGGCAGCAGTTGGCTGGGCGAACTGACCACCGAGGCGGACGAGATCGCGGAACTGCTCTCCTCCGTGGTGGTCGGCGACGCCTTGCAGGCACTGTCCTTCGCACACCGCGAGGTGCTGTACGAGACGTACTTCGTCGGCAGGACGACCCAGGAGGCCGCCGTCGCTCTCGGCGTCCCGCAGGGCACCGTGAAGTCCCGTGTCTACTACGCCCTTCGGGCCCTGCGACTGGCGCTGGAGGAGCGCGGGGTCGCCATGGTCGGGTCGCGGCCGGTACGGGCGGCGCGGGCGTGACCCCACCGGCCGGCCTCGGCTCCACCCCCGCCCCGCCGGCCCATGGGCAGGTCGGGCCGCCGCGGGTCGGGGACACCACCGTTTCCTTGGCGCTACGGCCCAACGGCGAGCTGCGGAGGCTCCGTTGCGGTGTCGGATCGCCCGGAATCCGGCACTGTCACCGAGGGCTCCGGCTCAGGGACCCGGCCGACCGCCTTGACCTCCTCCTCGAGTCGGCGGAGGGACTCGCGGACCTGTTCGGCGTCGGGGTGGTCGAACTCCTCCAGAATGGCAACGGCCTGCTGCCATGCCGTGCGGGCCGCATCCCGGTCCCCCGCCGCACGCCGGGTACCGGCGATGTGGCTCAGCGTGTCGGCCTCCAGATAGTGGTCGCCGAGCTCCCGGTAGAGCTCGACCGCACGCAGGAAGCAGTCGATGGCCTCGTCGTACTCCCCGAGATGGTGCAGGGCGTAGCCGAGGCTGTCCTGAGCGGCGGCCTCACCGTTGAGGTCGCCGAGTTCCTGGTGCAGCACGATGGCCTGCGCGCACTGGGTGAGCGCCTTCATGTGGTCCCCGAGCAGGATGTATGTCCAGCCGACCTCGTTGCAGACGTTGGCCTCCCCACTGCGGTGGCCGGCTGCGTGGTACAGCGCGCCGGCCTGCCGGTAGTGGTCGAACGCGTCGTGGTAACGCTCGGCGCCGTTGGCCAGGAAGGCGAGGGAGCGGTGGGTCCGGGCCTCCCCCGAAGCGTCGCCGAGCGCGGCAAAGAGGTCCAGCGCGTTGCGCAGATGGCGGACGGCGTCCTGGACGCGGTCCAGCCGGAAGCAGGCGAAGCCGAGGGCACGCTCGGCATGCGCCTGTCCGAGCCTGTCCTGCACGCTCCGGGCGGCATCCAGCGCGGCACGCTGGATCACGAACTGGTCGTGCCAGTGACCCAGCCGGTCGAAGAACAGGTCCAGGGTGAAGGCGAGCCGCCAGGCGTGCGCGGCGAAACCGGCCTCGGCGGCCCTCTCGACGGCGGCGAGCAGCACCCGCCGCTCGGTGACCAGCCAGGCCTTCGCCCGCTTCTGATCGCGGAACGTCTGGACAGCGGAACCGGGCCGGGCCTCGGGCAGGGAGATCGTCTCACGGTAGGGAGTGAGCAGCGTGGAGACGCTGTGCGCGGTGTGGAGGTAGTGGTCGAGCATCCGGTGCAGCGCCGCGTGCCGTTCGGCCTCGGTGTCGAGGGTGTCGGCGATTTCGGCGGCGTAGGCGCGCAGCAGGTCATGGAAGGTGTAGCGACCGGGGAGGTGCTGGGTGAGGAGGTGGGCGCGGGTCAGGTCGGCGAGGAGCGAGCGGGTCTCGCGCAGGGGCAGTCCGGCGAGAGCGGCGGACGCGGCGACAGTGATGTCCGGTCCGGGGTGCAGCGCGAGCAGCCGGAACAGCCGGGCCACCGCGGACGGCAGTGCATGGTAGGACCAGGAGAAGATGGCGCGGGCGTCGGTGAACGCGTCGGTACCGGCGAACGCGTCCAGACTGCCGTGGCTCTCGCGCAGTTCCTCGGCGATGGCGTACAGCGGAAATTCGGGGTAGGTGAGCGCCCTGGCAGCCACGATGGCCAGCGTCAGCGGCAGCCCCGAGCAGAGCGCGACGATCTCGTCCACCGCCTCCGGCTCGGCCTCCAGCCTGGCCCGCCCGATCCGGCGGGTCAGGAGCTCCCTGGCCTCGGCAGGCGCGAGCAGATCGAGGGTCAGGGGGTGTGCGCCTTCGGTGGCGACCAGGCCGGGAAGCTGATTGCGGCTGGTGACGATGACCAGACAGCCGGCCGTGCCGGGCAGCAGCGGCCGAACCTGCTCGGTGTCGCGGGCGTTGTCGAGCACGATCAGCACACGACGGCGGGCCAGCAGACTGCGGTAGAGCGCTGCTTGCGCGTCCAGTCCCGCCGGAAATCGCTGCGGAGGAACGCCAAGGGCCCCGAGGAAGGCACGAATGGCTTCGGCGGGGTCCATGGCCGCGCCGCTGGGATCGAAGCCGCGGAGGTTGATGTAGAGCTGGCCGTCGGGGAAACGGGGCGCGATCTCGTGGGCCCAGTGCACGGCCAGTGTCGTCTTGCCGACGCCCGCCATCCCGCCAATGGCGCTGATGACCACAGTGGATGGGGTTGCGCCCTCCGGGAGCAAGGCACGGGTCCTGGTCAGTTCGGCCAGGCGTCCGGCGAACGCCGGCAGATCGGCCGGCAGTTGGGAGGGCAAGGGCTCGAAGGCGGCGGGCAGCGCAGCGGCCGGCGCCGCAGCGGACGCGGCCCGTTCCACGTGTCCCGCCCCGCCTCGGTGCTCCTTCTCGCCAGTCCCCCAGTTGTCACCAGCCGGTGCCGGGTTCCCTGCCGGATCAGCCACCACCGCCGCGGCGGACTCATCGGCAACCGCTGCCAACCCGCCCGGTCCGGCTCTCGCAAGGTCCCCGTCGGCTCCGTAGGGTTCGGCCACAGCGGCACCCGGGACCGGGGACCCGGATCGGGCCCCTTCAAGACTTCCCGTCCGCCCTCGGTCCGCCCCGGCCGCCGTGCCCGGACCGGCACCCGAATCAGCACCGGAATCAGGATCGGCATCGGCGGGCGCCTGGTCCGCAGCCCGGGGCCTCACGGGAAAAGCGGCGCCCCCGCCTGCGACGGGAGCCGGCCCGACCGCCGTGACCAGATCGGTGGCCGGGCCGGGCGCGGCCAGCGCCGGGTCCACGGCCAACAGCCTCCTCTGTGTCTCGCGCAGCGCGGGACCCGGTTCGATGCCGAGCTCCGCCACCAGTTTCCGGCGGGTGGCCCAGTACGCCTCCAGTGCCTCCGCCTGCCGTCCGCAGCGGTACAGCGCCAGCATCAGCAGCTCGCACAGCCGCTCCCGCAGCGGATGATTGCCGCAGAGCACCGTCAGTTCGGGTACCAGCTCGGCGTGCTGGCCCATCTGGAGATCCACCTCGATCCGGGTCTCCAGCGCGTTCAACCGCCGCTCGGCCAGGCGGGACCGCTCGGCCTCGGCGAGCGGCCCTGGTATCCCGGCCAGCGGTGTGCCCGACCAGGCGTCGAGAGCGATGTGCAGCAGTTCCCCGGCCTCCGGCAGATCGCCCGCGGCCCTCAGCTGCTTGGCCCGCGTCATGCGCTGTTCGAAGACGCCCAGGTCCAGGGCGGTTTGGGCAATGCGCAGCGCGTAGCCGTCAGCGACCGAGACCACCAGCCCCGCCCTCTGGCCCGCCGCCCGGTTCGGTTCCAGAATCTTGCGTAGGCGTGAGACATACGTACGCAGGACCGACACTGCGCCCGGCGGCGAGTGCTCACCCCACAGCGCGTCGACCAGTTCTCCGGCCGCGGCGGGGTGCCCCCGTCGCAGCAACAGTGCGACAAGCACCGCCTTCTGCTGGGGCGAGCCGAGGCCCACCTCCGTCCTGCCGTGCCACGCCCGCACGGGTCCCAGAACAGAAAACTTCACATTGTCTGCACCACTTGCATCCACTTGCCGGACCCTAGCGGGTCGTCCGGAACCACAGGCTCTCGTCTCGCGGTCCGGCGCGCCCTTTGACCTGGCCGAAACATGGTCCCAGGCCCGGCGGTTGCGCGATTCCCGGCGCAGCGATCAGCGCAGCGGCCGGGGACGGGCCGAACGGATTGCCGGAAGCCGCGAGGACGGGGACGGCCGCCGAACGACCGACAACGGCCGGAAGGCGACCGGTCGCACACACGGGAGGGTGACCAATCCCACCCCGCGCGCATCGCCTTCCCGGCGCCGACAGCGAACGGCGTTCATGTCGCCGACACGAAGCAGCACCCGGCACACGCAGGAAGCCACTTCGTACCTCTACCTCACCCGTGCCTCGTACCTGCTCCCGCGACGAGACCTGCCGCGTTGAACCGGCGCCCTCCCCGAATCCGTCGAGAGGCATGAACACACCCCCCGTTCACGCCTGGCGAACCGATCTGCGCGCGTGCCCGAGGTCACAAGCCGCGAACCCTGATCCGCCCGACAACGGAGAACAACAGCCATGAAACTTTCCGAACCCGCCCTCGCACCCACGCTCTTCGACGTCTACGTCTCCGATGAGAACTCGGCCGTCCTCAACGGCGAACGAGTCGCCGCTGCCGTGGGGCAATCCATCCACGAAGCGATCCTCGATCTGCTCCAGCGTCATGCGCACGCCCGCCAGGAGCCGGTGCAGGCAACGGTCTTCGACCGACCGGATGCCCGCACCTTCCGTATCGAGGTGGCGCCCGACGGCTCCAGCCGTATCCCCGATCCGGCCGAGGAGGAGACCGCCGCGCCCACCGACGCCGACAGCCCAACGGGTCGGCGCCGTACCATCGTCGCCTCACGTGCTGTAGGTGAGAACACCGAGGAAACCCCGGTCCCCGCCTCGCTCGTCGACCGAGTGCATCGCATCAGGGAAGCCGTCTCGCAGGGAGACACGGAACACGCCTCCGTCCTCGCCGCCGCGCTGCACGAGCGCCTCACCAGCGATCACGGTGCCGATCATCCCCACTCCCTGGAGGCCCGGGCCATGGAGGCCTACGTCGCGCACGTCGACGGCGACCACCGGCTGGCCACCGTGCTGTCGCTGGGAGTCGCACGAATCCGCTGCGGACTGGGCGACACACGCGCCGGGGACGATGTGATGCGGGCCACGGCCGCGTGGCAGTGGCTGCACGACGACCGGGCCACCGCGGCACACGGCCGCGAACTCCTGAACCTGTGGGCACATCTCGAGGGCAAGGGTCTGATGACGCCCCCGCGCGCCGAAGCAATGCGGCAGGTACGGCGACGCCTCGTGACGTTGGGCACCGCACCGGCACAGGAGGCGGACCCTGTTCCCCCGCGTTCCATGCATCAATGGCAGAACGAACAGGCCCACCTCTGAGAGCCCTCCTGTTCGGCAGGGCGGACGAGTACAGGCCGGTCCCCCGGCGTGGAGGCGCCATGTCCCCTGTGAGGATCACCTCATGTCCCCCTCATGACCGCCTGAAAATATAGCGATAGATGCGGCCGAAAGGGTGCTTCGTACCGGCGGGACAGTCTCACGCTCTGAACGCGCCACCCCACACGCTGTTCGCAGACGGATACGGTCGATCACAGAGAACGCTTCTGTGAGGGCGCGAACACCCATGAGAACAACCGGCGTTGCTGACCTGCGATTCAGGGTTCTGGGGCCTCTACAGGCATGGCGCGGCGACAACGAAGTGCCGCTGGGTTCACCGCAGCAGCGGGCCGTACTGACGGCGCTGCTGCTCAAGGGAGGGCCGGCCGCTGTCGAGGAACTCGTCGACGCCGTCTGGGGCGAGGACCCGCCGACCGGAGCCGTCCCGGTGCTGCGGACATACATCTCCCGGCTGCGCGGCGCACTCGAACCGGACCGGGAAAGGAACCAGGCTCCCGTTGTTCTGGTCTCGGTCGCCAACGGATACGCAGTCCACGTGCACGACGGAGCAGTGGATCTCACCCTCTTCGAGCACCAGCTCCACGAAGCCCGAGAGCTCAACGCCCAAGGTGCCACCCGTGCGGCCAGGGACTTGTTGCGCACGGCGCTGGACCGCTGGAAAGGCGTCCCGCTGGCGGGGGTCCCCGGGCCCTTCGCCGACATGGAACGATCCCGGCTCGCCGAAATGCGCTTGAGCGCGACGGAGACCCGAGTGGCCCTGGACCTGGAACTCGGGGGTCACCGGGACGTCGTACCCGAGCTGATCACACTCACCGCTGCCCATCCGCTCAAAGAGCGGTTGCGTCTGCTGCTGATGCTTGCGCTGTACCGCTGCGACAGGCAGGCGGAAGCACTGGCGGTCTACCACGACACGAGACACACGCTGATCGAGGAACTCGGTATCGAACCGGGTCCCGCACTACGGGAGTTACACGGGCAGCTGCTGGCTGCAGACCCGTCTCTCGTGGCGCCACCGGCCGAGACCGTGCCCCGGGCATCGACAGTGAGACCGGCCCAACTACCCTGCGACCTCGCCGACTTCACCGGCCGCGAAACGGAGACCGACGGGCTGAGTGCGGTCCTGTCGGATGATTCCGGGACGGCCGTGCCGGTCGCCGTACTCACGGGCATGGGCGGAGCGGGCAAGACCACACTGGCCGTGCACGTGGCCCACAAGCTGAGCGGCGACTTCCCCGACGGGCAACTGCACGCGGACCTGCGTGGCGTGGACGGCACACCTGCCGACCCGGCAGCCGTGCTGGCGGGATTCCTGCGGGCCCTGGGAGAGAAGGACCAGGGCATGCCCGACAGCCTTGTGGAACGGGCCGCGATGTACCGATCGATCCTGGCACGGCGGCGGGTCCTGGTGGTACTGGACAACGCCCACGACACGGAGCAGGTCCGCCCGCTCCTTCCCGGATCGGGCAGCTGCGCCGTCGTTGTGACGAGCCGGTCCAGGCTCGCCGCCCTTCCGGCCACCGGACGGGTAGCCGTGGAGGTCTTCCAGCCGCAGGTGGCAGCCGAACTGTTCGCCCGTATCGTCGGCGGACCCAGGACCGCGGCCGAGCGCCTTGCGATCCTGCGCGTCGTCGACCTGTGCGGCGGGCTTCCGCTGGCCGTACGCATCGTCGCCTCTCGACTCGCGGTCAGGCCGGACTGGAGCATCACGGACACGGTCGACCAGCTCAAGGACGAGCGGCAGCGCCTGGGCGAGCTGCAGGTCGAGGACCTGGCTGTCGAGTCCTGCTTCCGTCTCGGCTACGGTCAGCTCGACCAGCAGCAGGCGCGGGCGTTCCGCCTGCTGGCCCTGCCGGCATCGAACACCTTGGGTCTGGTCGACGCGGCGGCCGTTCTCGATCTGCCCCCGCAGCAGGCCGAGCCCCTGCTGGAATCGCTGGTCGATGTCGGAATGCTGGAATCACCGGCCCGCAGACGCTACCGGTACCACGACCTGCTCCGGCTGTTTGCCCGACAACGCGTCCAGGAGGAGGAGTCGACGACCACCCGCGCCGCGGCGCTCACACGTCTGCTGGACCTGCTGGTGGCAACCGCCCGCAACGCGTACCGCCTGATCCGCCCGGGACACACCACTCCCGCGTCGCTCATCCCCACCGAGCACCGGGGGGTGACCTTCGCCGATGCGGAAGAGGCGTGCGCGTGGGGTGCCCGGGAACTGACTGCGGCGCTGGAACTCGTGGAGCAGGTCGTCCACACGGCCACCGCGGGTGCCGCCGATCTGCTGCTGGCCCTCGATCCACTGCTGATGGCCGAGCACCGTTGGCGCGATGTCATCCCCGTCGCGCGAAAAGTGGCGGCCGAGGCACACCGTACCGGTGACCGTCGCGCCGAGAGACGCGTCTGCTACATGCTCGGGGGCGCGCTGATGCAGGTGAACGACCACGAAGGCGCACGCGAGCTGACAAGCCGCGCCGTCGACCTGTCGGTCGGCACCAGCGACGACACGGTTCACGCCATGGCGCTGAACGTCCACGCGATCCTGCAGTCCTATGCCGGCCGCGACCGCGAAGCCGCGGAGCTGGGCGGTCGCGCCGTGGCCATCGCCCGCGCCATAGGAGACCGATCGGTCGAGGCGCTCGCCCTGGGCAACATCATCCAGACACGGCTGGGGCTCGGACAATCCGACCCGTCGCTGCTCGTCGCGGCCCATCGGCAGTTGAGCCTGTACGAGAGTCTCGACGATCAGCACGGCAGCGTACAGGCTCTGTACCGGGTCGGGCAGGTACTGCGCAGGCTCGGGCGGCCGGCAGAGGCCCTGCGCAGACACCAGGAAAGTCTTGAGATCCTCGGCGCCGACGGTCAGCGCTTCATGCAGGCCGGGAACTTGATCAGGGGCGCCGAAGCCTACTTGGACCTGGGCCGGCCCGAGTCCGCCGCTCGTTTTGCCGAGCGAGGGATCGTGCTGAGCCGAGAGCTGGGTTTCGACCGGCTCGAGGCAGTGGGCGCGCGGGTTCTCGGCGACGCGCTGATCCGGATGGGACAGCAGTCCTGGGCGCGTGCCTGCTGGGAACAGGCGTACGACATCTGTGTGCGAGTGGGCATGACCGAGGAGGCCGGCGAGCTCCGGAGCAGACTTCTCGCGGTGCCGGCCCGCTCAGCCTGACTCTTGACCGTCGGCGTCCGTGATTGTGCCCGCTTCTCTTGAACCACCCGTAGCAATGAGCCCGTTGTAGGGGCGGGCGGGACATATGAGCTCCCTGCCTCTGTCTGTTGTTCCGTGGGCGGCACAACAGACATGGCCCTCAATGCATGACGGAGCATCATCCACGATGAGGCGGAGCGTGACCGGCCACCGATGCCGGACGACAGCAGTCATGGCCCTGGTCTGTGCAATCACCGTGACCGCACAGGGCGCCGCGTTCGCGGTTCCCACCCCGGAGCCGCAGCCGGACCGGCCCACGTCTCTCGGCGAGATACGCAAGGAGTTGGACCACCTCTACCACGACGCGGAGGTCGCCACGGATGCGTACAACGCCGCGGCGGAGAAAGCGGAGGAACAGTCCACTCGCGTGACCGCGCTCGCCGAGGAGGTAGCCAAGGGCGAGAAGAGCCTGGAGGACCTGAAGTCGCGTGCAGGCGCGGCGGCTCGCGCCCAGTACCGCAGCGGCGGCCTGCCACCCGAGGCCCATCTGTTCCTGAGCGACGATCCCCAGCAGGTGCTGAACGACGTCAGCCTGGCACGTCAGGTCCAGCAGGGCACCATGGGGGTGCTGGTCGCGCTGACGACGATACAGAAGGACCTCCGAGAGAAAGCCAGGGACGCCTCGGACCAGTTGCGGAAGCTGGAGGCAAGTCGCAAGGCCGAGGCGAATGCTCAGACGAAGATCGAAGAACGTATCTCCGCTGCGGAGAAACTCGAATCGAAGCTGAAGAAGGAGGAGTTGGAGCGGCTCCTCGCGATGGAACGGAAAACCGGGGCCGAAGCTCAATCGACGTGGTTGAGCTCCGGCATCATCAAGGACATCAAGGGAGAGGCCAGCGCGCAGGGCGAGAAGGCCATCGCCTACGCGAGCCTGCAGATCGGCAAACCCTACGAGTGGGGCGCCGAGGGACCGAATTCGTTCGACTGTTCCGGACTCACGTCAGAAGCCTGGGCAGCCGCAAAGCTCCCCATCCCCCGTACGTCGCAGGAACAGTGGCGCCAACTTGCACGCATCGGCATCAAGGACATGCGCCCCGGCGACCTGATCATCTACCACAGGGACGCCAGCCACGTGGGCATGTACATCGGCGACGGCTCGATCGTGCACGCACCCCGGCCCGGGCGGAACGTCACCGTCGCTGATGCCGGCTCGATGCATATCCTCGGAGTCGTGCGTCCCGACAAGTGACGGCCACTTGGCCGCCGCGCGGCAAGGGAACTGGGCTTCGGACGTCGCTCTTCGGCGAACCACGGGCTACGGAGTGCGGCGGACCCGGGCGGGGACGAGCACCGTGTCGTCGCCCCGGCGGGCGCCGGACGGTGCGGGAACGGATGCCCTTGCAGGGGTTGCCGCCGTTCTTCCCGGCCGGCCGTCCAGCAGTCCGCGGCCCGCGAGTTACCCAGGCTGCCCGGCCCTGCAAGCCGCGGCCCGAGGCGGCATGCCGTCCGTCACGACAGATCGGTGCGGCCCAGCCACGCCGGCTTCACCGGCACCCCGTCCTCATACAGCTCTTCCGATGGCGACGGCACCGCGTCCACAGGCTCCGGCTCGGCCCCGCTCGGGGCCGACGGCACCGGTGCGGCGGTGTCCTCCAGGAGCTCCGCGACCGTGAACCGGACACCATAGGACTGCCAGGCGCCATCGATGACCAGCAGGAAGCCGTCGCCGTCCCGGAAGAGCCGGAGACGCTTCGGACTCCTGGGATGCTCCGGCGTGAAGCGCCGGGCACGCCTCTCCAGCTCCGCCAGGGCCTCTTCACGCGCACCTTCTACATGCGCCATCACGTATGCCTCGGAGTGCTTGCGCTCCCCCATGCCCACGGTCATCTCGACGATCAGACCCCATGTCGCCATGCGTCACCCCTTCCGTCAGGATCAACGCACAGCCTAAGGAGGCGCGGAGCCGGTCGGCGACCGCCCTCCCGCCCCTCCACCGTGGGCGCGGCAGACTGTGATCTGCAAACAATGACGACAACTCGAGTCCTTCCATGGGCGGTTCGGTCAAATCGAGGCGACGAAGGGCGGCACCGCCGTCGCTCGTCCGGACTCCACCGAGGGCTCGGTCGCGCCGGAGTCCGACCAAGGGCCCTGCGCGGCGTGGCCACAGGGTCCTCCCCCATGCCGGCGAACAGGGCGAGGAGCATCACGATGTTGTAGGGCCGGCACACGGTCCACCACAGCGCCCACGAGCCCAGTCGGCCGGCCACGCCCCGCGCTGACACTCGGCCCGTTCCCGTACCGCTGGGCCCCTGCTCGACCGTCCACCGGGTCCGGCCCAGGCGGAAGCACAGGCCGCGGCGTAGCCTGATCCGCCCGAGAAGCGTGCCGTCCGGGTCCTGAACCTTCCCGCCCGGGCCGGTTGCGACGACCGTGACCGCCCCGCCCGGCCTACTGCCCTCGACCAGTTCGTACGTCGTCGCCACCAATGCTGCCGCCCCTCGCGGCGGGTCCCGGGAGGGTCGGCTGCCTGATCGCCGGAGTCCGGCCGGCCAACGCCGCCTCCCAGCGCGTGGCCGTACGTGCCGGCCAGACCCGGGCGGAACACCTCGACGGGACCGGATGCGACGGCTTCGACTGGATTTACGCAGCGAAGCTCCCGGACTGAGCAGTCTCCGGCCTCACTCGTTCCTCAGGCTACGTATGACCGTCCAACGTTCCGAGTCACTAGTGCCCCAGTATGCCGCTGAAGGGGGTGACCGGCCGTTCCAGCCGCTCGCCGTCGACGACGATGTCGACCGCCTCGTTGTAGAACGCCACCCGCCCCGTAATAGCGCCCACGGCCGGCAAGGGGTCGGGATAACTCCAGGCGATATCGCGCGGCACGTCCCCGTGGCCCGCCCACGACCAGTAGTCGGTCGCCACGCCCTTGTACGGACAGCGGGTCCTGTGCTCGGTCGGGGTGAAGAGGTCGAGCCGGACATCCTCGCGCGGGAAGTAGTACCGGATCGGCAGATGGGTTTCGAACAGGAGCACCGGGGCGCGTGTGTCGGCAACGACCGTGCCCTGGATCTCGACCTGGACATGCCGGGTGCTGGCCAGGGCGTCGACCCGCTTGTACGGGTCGCGCGGGTGCACGAAGATCTCCTCCTCCTCTTCGTACCAGTGGTCGAGTACGTCCCGTCCGAACCACTCGAAGCAAACGTGACCTGTCAGTTCTTCGGCGGGATACGTCCATGCCGCCCTCGCGACGGTTTCGCCGTGGACCTCCAGGTCGTAGAAGACGGTCGCTCCGCCATGACGCACGGTCGCCGGCTTCTCGGTCCTGCGCAGCAGGTCCATCCGGACGTCCTCCTTCGGGAACGCGTACAGCGGTACCGGGCGGCCGGGCTCCCACACCAGGACCGGCCGTCGGCTGTCGACGACCGTGACATCGCCTTTCGTCCCGCGTACCCAGCGCTCGCTGGGTTCCCAGGTCACACTGTCGGCCGGATCGGGCCGGCGGCGGACGACCGGCACTTCTCTCGCATTCTCGTCCGGTGGGGTCATGATCCCTCCTCGAATACGGATCTCGGGCCCACGCCTCGGGGCCCGGCTTTCGGATCGTGAGCACCCGTTCGAGGATGCCGGCGAGATGCATCGATGACCCTGACCGAGGCTCGGCCCTCCATGGAAACAGCCGAACCTGCCGCCGGGGATGGACGCTCATTGGCGGCGTGTCCACATCGCTCTCTGTTCCAGCGGCACCCGAAACCCCATTCAAGACGGTACCGGCATGGAGCGCGATCTCCCACGGTTCTCTCGCGGTGGCCCAAAACCATGGTGCCGCTGCTGACGGCCGTGGGCAGCCTGCACGGCCACAAGGCTTGTGGACACCGCTCACCAGCCCGACGAAAGCGGGCTCCCTCCAGGCAGAAAGGCGAGTCACCCTGCACATTGCGCCCTCAGCCGCGCAGAGGAGTCCGGGCAGACCGCGAGGCGTGATCTCACGGACGGATCCGGTTTGCTGAAGTGGCAACAGGATTCGCTGCGTCCTCGTCGCCGGCCGCATGATCGCTGTCCGAACACCGAAATCTGGGCCGGTCCGGCACCGTCCCCGGCATGGCCGATCGAACGCCCTGGAGGATTCATGCCGCAAGAGGCCACGACCGCCACCCATCATGTGGTCCCCTCCCCCGCCGGCCGGATCCACCTGGTGGAGCAGGGCACCGGGCCACTGGTGCTGCTGGTGCACGGCTTCCCGGAGACCTGGTACTCCTGGCGCCATCAGCTGCCGGTGCTGGCCGCAGCCGGGTACCGCACCGTCGCCATCGATGTCCGCGGCTACGGCCGTTCCGCCAAGCCCGGTGACACGGACGCTTACCGGATGCTCGAACTGGTGGAGGACAACGCTGCGGTAGTGCACGCCCTGGGCGAACAGTCCGCTGTGATCGTCGGCCACGACTGGGGCTCGACCATCGCCGCAACCTCCGCCCTGGTCAGGCCTGAGATCTTCCGCGCGGTGGGGCTGCTCAGTGTTCCCTACGCTCCCCGTGGGGGACCGAGGCCCAGCGAATTCTTCTCGCAGATGCGCGGGGAAGACGAGTTCTACGTCTCCTACTTCCAGGAGCCGGGCCGGGCCGAGGCCGAGATTGAGCCCGACGTGCGCGGCTGGCTCGCAGGCTTCTACGCCGCCATGTCCGCCGACACCATGCCCCCACCAGGCGCACGCGATCCCCACTTCGTCAGCCGAGGCGGGACGCTGCGTGACCGGTTCCCCGTCGGCCGGCTGCCCGCCTGGCTCAGCGAGGACGACCTCGACGTCTACGCCGCCGAGTTCGAGCGGACCGGCATGAGCGGGGCGCTGGGCCGCTACCGCAACATGGACCGGGACTGGGAGGACCTCACCGACTTCGACGGTGCCCCCATTACCCAGCCCTCCCTGTTCATCGGCGGCGGCCTGGACGCCTCCACCACCTGGCTGGCCGACGCGATCAAGGCATACCCCACCACCCTTCCCGGTCTGGCCGCCTCGCACATTCTCGACGGCTGCGGCCACTGGATCCAGCAAGAGCGCCACGCCGAGGTCAACCGGCTCCTGACACACTGGCTCGCCTCCCTGCCCTGAGGTGTCCCCCACTCCCCTGGGCTGGACCTGCGTCCGGCATCGCCAAGGGGCCTCCGAACTGCTGCTGCCGGTTCCGAGCTGCCAGACCCCTCCAGGCCCACCGCCGGGCCGGCTCGTCTCGATGCACGCAGCAGCCGAGAGCCCCGGGCAACCGGTGCCCGCATCCACCGATTACGCGGACCTCTCCCAGCGGCCGTCACTGCTTCCTCCATATCCACGCCAACCAGCAAGGACAGGCGTGGGCAGCCGAGAGGAAGTCCCCGCCACTCAATCGTGAAGGCCAGGGATGAACGACCTCGGCGCTTCCATGGCGGCCGAGTCCATAGAACAGATCGCGCGGCGCCCGCACCAACCCAGCGAGCATTCCCGGTCACAGCACTGGGCGTGAGGAGCACTCGGCCGAACGGCTTGCCCGAGTGAGTGACGGCGGCAGTTCCCCGGCTGTGCCATTCCCCGCATGGTTAGCATCCGCGAAGGTCAGTCCAAAGATCGGCCCGCGGATGGCAGGGAGGCCGTCATGCCGCAGACACCCGCCTCGCGTCTGTCGACGAACCGTTCGAAGCTCGTGCACAAGGCGCGCTACGCGCTGCGCCACCCTGGGCGAGTGCTGCCGTATCTCCGACGTGCCGGCCGGGACGCGCTGCTGAGGGCCAGACACCGTGGAAACCATGTGGGCTACTACCGCGCGGTGATGGCGTCGGACACCGCGAGGAGTCCGGACGCCGCAGTCGGCACGCCCTCGTACACCCGCTGGCTGGCCCTCGGACAGATGCAGTTCGACTACCTCGTCGAGCACGGGCTGCAGCCGCGGGACCGGATGCTGGAGATCGGCTGCGGCAATCTGCGCGCCGGGTGGCGGTTCATCCAGCACCTCGAGCCCGGCCACTACTACGGAATCGACATCTCACCCGACATCCTCATCGAGGCCAAGAAGACCCTGGTCAGATACGGCCTCCAGGAGAAGATGCCGTATCTGACCCCCGTCGAGGACCTGACGCTCGACTTCCTTCCCGACGCCTGGTTCACGGTCGTGCACGCGCACAGTGTGTTCTCGCACTCGCCCCTGGAGGTGATCGACGAATGCCTCTCCAACCTCGGACGGGTGCTGGCTCCCGGCGGATTCTTCGACTTCACCTACGATCGCACCGAGGGAGCCGAGCACCAGGTGCTGCGTGAGGACTTCTACTACCGCACGGAGACGCTTGTCCGGCTGGCCGAGAAGCACGGTCTCGCCGCCCGCTTCATGGACGACTGGGAACGCCTGCCGCACGGCCAGTCGAAACTCCGCGTCACCCACCGCTAGAGGGTTCGCCCATGTCGGCCGTTGAGCCTCGTGCGGGTGTCCGAGGGCTCTTTGCCGCGCTGTCCCGCCGGGCCGCGATCAGGGCCAGCACCCCGAGCACGATCAGTCCGGGTGCGCCGGATACGGGATAGAGAATCTTTGACTTCCGCTCCGCGCCCTAAGGGGCGGGGATTCCTACCACGGTCGGCTGACCGTCTCGGTGGGTTCCTGCTTCACCGCGCTGCGCCGGTACGAGTACCGGTCTTACCTGCGTCCACAGGCCGACACCGCCAGCCCGGCGGCCTTGGCGACGTTGACCGCCGCGTTGATGTCCCGGTCGAGGACGGCCCCGCACGCACCGCACGTTCACTGTCGGATGTGCAGGGGCTTGGGGCCGTCCTTGACGCCGCAGGCCGAGCAGATGCGATTAGCCCCGGTAGCGGCACACCGATGGCGAGCAGATACCAGCCCCGTTGTGCGGGGAGCCTGCCGGTGTCACGGGCGATGCGTTGGCTGAGTGTACCCAGGGCGAGGAGGCCGAACCCGGCGAGGAAGAACCACATCTCGTACTCGCGCTGCGGCTGTCCGGGGACGGCGTTCCAGAATCCGTCGCGGGCCACATCGCCGAAGTGCTGGAGGAGATCAGGGCGACCGCGAAGTGAACTGCGGTCAGCCCGATCACCAGTCGGGGAATCAACCGGGTCATCGTCAGCTTCTTCGATTCGTACGGTCCTTGAGTCTCCTGATGACATGGCGCCGGTCTCGGCGACGAGGGGCGCGAGTGGAGGCAGCGACGTATGCCGTGAGCCCCCCAAGTGCCAGACACAGCGGGGAGTACAGCGCCAGGTCCCAGCGGGTGAAATCGGTCGGCCGGCTGGTCAGAGCGGAGGAAACCAGACCGATCGAACCTCGCAGCAGCAGCACGCCCGCGACGCCCCATACCCCCTGGCGCACCAAACGACGTGGTCGTACCTGGGGGACCAAGTCGGCCCGGGCCGCGATCACATAGGACGCCGCCCCGAGCGCCGCCGCGACTGCGGCCGTCAACTCCGGTGTGGGCAGGTCGGCTTCAGCGACCCCAACGACCGTACGGGCGAATTCGGCACGGCTGGCCAGTGGCCAGGGAGAGAAGGTCCAGATCCCGTGCAGTGCCCCGACCGCGCCGAGGCCGACTGCGGCCGTCCCACCAGCGAGCTTCGTCAGCGTCATACTGCTCCCCCAGCCATTCCGTACACCCCTGCATGGACTGACCATACAGTACTGTACGGATATGGCTAGAAGACACCTCACCCCCCAGGACTGGTCGACCGCGGCGCTGCGCGCGATGGCACGCGGCGGAGTCGCCGCAGTGTCGGTCAACGCGCTCGCGGGCGAACTGGAGGCAACACGGGGCAGCTTCTACTGGCACTTCAAGGATCGCGATGCGCTGCTGACGGCCGCGCTGGAGGTGTGGGAGCGGGACGACACCACGGCGCTGATCGCAGAGTTGGGCGATGTCGCCGACCCCCGGCAGCGGCTGACCGCCCTGTTCACCATCGCGCTGGGGCAGGAGGACATCAACGGCCTGGAGCCCGTGATCGTCGCCCACGCCGATCACCCCGCCGTCGCCCCGGTCCTACGCCGGGTCACCGAGCGGCGGATCGCCTATCTCACCGATCTCTACACCGACCTGGGCCTGGACACCGCCGCGGCCCGGCATCAGGCGGTAGCGGCGTACGCCGCCTTCCTTGGATGGCTCGAACTGCGCCGCTCCGCCTGCGACATCGTGCCCGAAGTCGCCGCCACCGGCACTACCGCCGCTGCTGCCCTGGAACACCTCATCACCGAACTGACCCGATCCGCCGTACACCAGGCGGAGCCGGGACAAAGCGCGCCACCGCCCCCGATCACCCGCACGCCCACGAGCCCGGAAAGCGGTCGGCTCTGACACGGTTCCCACTGCTTTCACTGGCCGTGACCACCGACGATGCCGCGATGGCACAGATTGCTCGTGATCAGCCAACGTGCCCTGTATCAGCCATGCCCCGTGCTCATGAGCCGGATCTCGATGATTCCGCGGCAAACTGTGCTCACCGAATCGCGGACCCCGCAACCCAGGACCTCGGCAACGTCACATGATGTCCGATGGACGAGCGTTGAGGGCTGTCACGGATGACGTTGTGATCAGGTCTGGTGGTGAGAGGCAGCCAGTCGGGTGCTGAGTCTGTCTCGGATGTCGGGCCATTCGGGGCGGGTGATGCTGAAGAGGACGGAGTCCCGGATCCAGCCGTCGCGCATCACCATGTGGCTGCGCAGTACGCCTTCCTGGGTGGCTCCCAGCCGGGTGATCGCGGCTTGTGAGGTGGTGTTGCGGACGTCGGTGAGGAACTCGACGCGGTTCATGGCGTGTTCCTCGAAGGCGTGGGTGAGCATCAGGAGTTTGGCTTCGGTGTTGATCGCGGTGCGCTGCCAGGACCTGCCCAGGAATGTGAACCCGATCTCGACCCGCCGGTAGGGCAGGTTCACGGCCAGGAAGCGGGTGGATCCGACGACCTGTCCCGAGGCGATGTCTATGGTTGCGAAGGCCAGCTGATCCCCGGCCTCGTAGGCGTCCAGTGCCTCATCGATGAACCGGCCGATGTCACGCGGATGCGGGACCAACGTCACCTGGAGATCCCAGAGTCGGCCGTCTCGGACCGCGGCGCACAGACCCTCGTGGTGTTGCGGCGAGAGCGGTTCGAGACGAACGTGCTCACCCTCCAGGACGATGGACTTCAGTCGGGCCTGGACTCCACTCGCATGCACCACGCGATCATACCAAGAGACCTGGCGAGGGGGTTTCGGGCGCAGGCGCCTGATGCCTGGTGGTGGCATGACACCCGGTCACGTTGTCGCGGTCGTCGGTGCGTCAGCATCGTGTCGGACGATCTACAGCTCGATCAGTTGCTGCTCGGTCCAGACGGTCTTCCCCTCGCGGGTGTAGCGCGTGCCCCAGCGCTCGGTCAGCTGGGCCACCAGGAACAGGCCACGCCCGCCCTCGTCGGTGGTGCGCGCCCGGCGCAGGTGCGGTGAGGTGTGGCTGGTGTCGGTGACCTCACAGATCAGAGATCGCTCACGGATGAGTCGCAGGGTCACAGGGCCACTGGCGTACCGGTAGGCATTGGTGACCAGCTCGCTGGCGATCAGCTCAGTGGTGAAAGTCAGATGCTCCAGGCCCCATTCGGTCAACTGGGCGGTCGCCAGCGTCCTGGCCCGGGCGGCGGAGGTCGGGTCCAGCGGGAGTCGCCAGGTGGCGACGTTCTGTGGAGGGAGCACGCGGGTGCGGGCGACGAGGAGGGCGATGTCGTCGGCGGGGTGAGGGGGTACGAGTGAGTCGACCACCGTCTGACAGGTCCGCTCCAGAGGGTCGGCGGGGCGGGCGAGCGCCGCGCACAGCCGTGCCAGTGCCGTCTCGAGGTCGATGTGGCGTTCACTGATGAGTCCGTTGGTATAGAGGGTGAGCAGGCTTCCCTCGGCCAGTTCGATGTCCCGTGCCTCGAACGGCAGGCCGCCCAGGCCGAGCGGTGGGCCGGCGGGCAGTTCGAGCAGGCTCACCTGTCCGTCCGGGGTGGTCACCGCTGGTGGTGGGTGGCCGGCGCGGGCGGCGGAGCACTGGCGGGAGACCGGGTCGTAGACGGCGTACAGGCAGGTGGCGCCGATGACTTGCTCGCCCACGGGCCGTTCACCGGCTGCTTCTTGTTCGGCGGTCAGCAGGTTGACCAGGTCGTCCAGGCGGGAGAGAACCTCGTCCGGTTCCAGGTCCAGGCTGGCCAGGGTGTGCACGGCGGTACGTAGCCGGCCCATGGTGGCTGCGGCGTGGAGGCCGTGGCCGACCACGTCGCCGACAACGAGCGCGACCCTGGCTCCGGACAGGGGGATGACGTCGAACCAGTCGCCGCCGGGCCCCGAGGCCGCTCTGGCAGGGACGTAGCGAGGGGCCACCTCGACCGCCGACTGGTGCGGAACCGCCCTCGGCAACAGTGTGCGTTGCAGGGTGAGCGCGGTCTGTTGCTGCTGGGTGTAGCGCCGGGCATTGTCGATGCACACGGCGGCGCGCGAGGCGATTTCCTGGGCCAGTGTGAGGTCGTCCGCTTCGAACGGGTCGGGCCGCCGCGAGCGCCACAGGCTCATCACGCCCAGCACCAGGCCCCGCGCGGCCAGGGGCACCACGATCAGGGAATGGACACCCAGATCGGGAACGTGCTCGCCTTGGCGCGGTTCCACGGAGAACCAGTCAGGCGGAAGAACTGATTCGAGGACGGCCCGCCCGTCGGCCAGGCATCTGGCCTGTGGGGTGTCCGGCGCGAACTCGACGGGTTCCCCTCCCGGCTCCAGCAGTTCGGGCTGCTGGGCCAGGACGCTGCTCACCGCCACCCGAACGACGGGCTCCGTCGAGCCCTGCGCCGGTTCCTCACCGAGCGTCACCGGCTGCGACACGTCCACTGAAACGTGGTCGGCCAGGTGAGGGACCATCACATCAGCGAGCTCCCAGGCCGTCTCTCCCACATCGAGCGTGGTTCCGATGCGGGCACCGGCCTGGGCAAAGAGCGCCAGCCGAAGCCGGGCCCGATGGCGTTCGGTGACGTCCTCGACGGTCTCGGCCACTCCCAGGACCCGGCCCGAGGGATCCTCCAACCGGAAGGCCGAGACGGACGCGGCCCGCTCTCGTGCCGGATCCCGCTCCAGGCGGGTGTACTGCTCGGTGGAGATCAGTGATCTGCCGGTCTGCAGCACCTGGCGCACCCGGTCCACGGCCTTGTGCGCGTCCTCGGCCACCAGCAACGCGCCGGTAGGCATTCCCCGGAATGAGGCGGCCGGAATGCCGGTGAACCGTTCGACCGCCCGGTTGACCCGGGCAATCGTCATATCGGGACTGTGGACGACAAGGCCGATCGGGCACCGGCGGAACAGCCCGTCGAGAACAGCGCGGTCCCTTTGCCACTCGAGGATCTCCGCCGCCGGCGCCCCGACAAGAAACCACTCGCGGACATCTCCGTCCCGCAGGAGCGCACGTGCCCTGAGCCCCATCTCCACGAGCCGCCCGCTGCGATGCCGCACCGCCAGTACGCCGAACCAGCCTCCTGCTCTCCTGCACGCCACCGCGGCATCCTTGGCGGCCGACAGGTCGCGGGGATCGATCAGGACTTCGAACGCCGGACGGCCGATCACTGCTGTCTTCGGGTGGCCGAGCAGCTCCTGGGCCCGCCGGCTCCATCCGACAACCGTTCCCCGGTCGTCGAGCACCGCCGAGGCGGCCAGGTGCAGAGCGAACGGATCATCCCGGCTCTCGCTGAGCACCGTCACCCGCTGGTCCACTGCCGGACACCACCTCTACTGGGCTACCGATGTTCTGCCGCTGGTGCTGGTGCGCGACCGAGACTTGCGTGGCTCAGCCCCGACCGGTCGCCTCGCCGCGCCACAAGATGTCCGGTGCAAAAGACCAGGGTGATGTCATGTGAACCCATTCGACCGGTCGAGCCCAGCAGCCTTTCGGAGCGCCGTGTCACGGCATGGCAGACATCACCCGCACGGTCCCACCAGGGATCCGCCCTGCCCCGCGGATACGACTTCCTGACGGACCGGAGGAAGCGCCGAACCGGCCGCGTGGCCCGCTGTGTCCGGCAAACTCACAGCGGGGACACCGCCTCGCGCCGCGCGAACGCCCGGTCCTGCCCTCAGCCCATGACCGCACCGACGGTGGCACCGTCCACCACATGCCTCGCGTGATCACCCCAGGACGGGGTGGGTGCGTGCCGGGGCATCCGCGTGGGGTTGCCGAAGACGTGCTTCTTTCCTCGCAAACGACAGGACCCTCGACAGACACAGTCGTTGCAGGTCAGGAGCACTTCCCTCGCTTTTGATCACGCATCGGACCGCGGCCCTCAGAAAGCGCGAGGCTGACGAAGACCCGCAGGGGATCCACTCGGCCGCCTGCCGCTCATGCTCGGTCGGTCACGAACCGGTCGAGCGCCGCAGTCAGTTCCGCCGGCTTCTCCAACGGCAGTTCGTGGCCCGCGTCCACGATCCGGACCACCGCGTCCGGGTAGGCCTTCGCCATCCGCAACATCTGCGCGACGGGCAGCTGGATGTCGTGATAGCCGTGCACCAACAGGGTGGGCGTGCGGATCTCGCCGACCCGGTCGAGGATGTCGAAGGACCGCATGGCGGCGTAGCACGTCATGACCACCTCCCGCGGCGTGGCCGAGGAGGCCCGGATGTACGCGCGGACTTCCTCGCGCGGGTAGCCAGGGGCAAAGGCCCGCTGGATGTTGGTGGCCACGAACAGCTTGAACGGCACCAACGTGGAGGCCGCCATCAACAGGCCCCGCCCCCGGCTGTAGGTCATCCGGCTGATCGAGTTCACCAGTACCAGGCGCTCGATCCGCTCGGGATGGCCGAGGGCGAGGGTCTGCGCGATCATCCCGCCCATGGAGTGGCCGATGGCTGTGAACCGGTCGACCTCCAGGTGGTCGAGGAGGGCGAGGACGTCGCCGGCCAGCTCATCGATCGTCCGCCCCGACCCGTCGCTCTCGCCGTGCCCGCGCAGGTCGAGCCGGATCACCCGCCGCTTCGGGGCGAAGTGCGCCATCTGGTGGTCCCAGCGGTGCCGGTTGGCGGTCCAGCCGTGAATGAACACCAGGGGCACGCCGTCACCGTCACGGGGGCCCTCGTCGTCGTACGTCAGTCCTGCGCCGTCGACAGCGAGCTGCGGCATGGGTCGTTGCCTCCTGGAGTGCGGTTCGGGTACGGCCGGGTACTGCTGCCGAGCAACCTCGGAAGCCGTCACCGCCGCTTGCCGAGGAAGTCGAGGATGTGCCCGAACACGTCGAGGGCGGCGCCCCGGCCGAGGAACGTGTCGAGGTGACCGTAGCCGGGAATCTCGGTGTACGCCACGTCCAGTTGCGGCTGCCGATGGGTGAGCACCTCGTGGCAGAGCTTCTGGGAATCCAGCCACAACCCGTTCTCGCTGCCCGCCAGCAGCAGGACGGGAGTGTCGATGCGGCCTGCCGCATCCAGCGCGTTCTGCGGAAGCACCCGGTAGCGGTGGTCGCCGTCGTGCCAGCGCACCACGCTCCGGGCCAGCTCGATCCGGCGCAGATGCGGCAGGATCCACAGCGGCGCGGGGCCGAGCAGGTCCGCGAGCCGGTTGTGGGTGGCCTCGGACAGGTGCTCGTGCACGAACAGCGAAGCGCCCGTGCCCCACGCCGAGTTGTGCAGGATCTGACAGGTCGGATCCGGGCAGCTCGCCTTCCGGGAGGCCAGCGCGAACAGCGGCGTGTACTTCGACCAGAAGCCCACCTTGCGGAAGTCGACCGGCACATGATCGATCCGGGACTTCAGCAGCTCGCCGGCCACCGACATCCGCAGCGAGGTACGGCCCGCGAGCTTCGGTGTCAGGAACACGCCCTGCGACACCACGCCCGCGAGCCCCGGCACCAGCCCCGCCGACATGCTCAGCGACAGAGTGAGCGAGCCGATGCAGTGCGCGACCACGAACAGCGGCCGGTTGCCGATGCGCTGCCGGATGTGGGAGACGGCCTCGGGGATGTCGTACAGGGCGACGTCGTCGTACGTGTACTTCTGGCCGGTCTCGTTGTACGGCAGCCGGCAGCTTCCCCTCCAGTCGAGCAGCCACGGCTCGTAGCCGCCGTCGAGCAGGACGTCGACCAGGTTGCGGGTCTCGGGCAGCAGGAACATGTCGGCGGACGCGGTGTGTCCGTGCAGGAGCAGCACGGCGGGCCGGTCCGCTTCGCCGCTGTCGATCCGGGTCAGGCCGAGCCGGACGCCGTCCCCCGCCCGGAAGGGGATCTCCTCGACCGCCGCCGGGTCAAGACGGTGGTGGAGCGGGCGCAGGGCCGTGGTGGTCCTCACCTTGCGGATCATCGGCCTGGTCCTGGAGTTGGTCGTTCTGAGGATCACCGGTTGCGCTCCGAGGGGGTCTGGGTGCGGCGCAGGTCGAGGAGATCCGCGGCGGCCCGGGCGAAGGGGCCGAGCAGGCCGCGGCCCATCTCCAGGCCGAACCAGGCGAGCCAGGTCAGTTTGGCGGCCCGTTTCTCCCGGCTGGTCAGACGCGGGTCGACCTTGATGCCGTCGATCTGGTCGCGTACGTAGCTGTCCGCGGGCACGACGACTTCGCCCGCCAGGGCGGCCGGTTCGCCCTCGCGGCCGAGCTCGACGGTCAACGCGCGGGTCTGCCGCCACACGTCGCGGCGGGCCCGGGCGTACTTGCGGCCCTCCAGCCACCAGCGCCCGCCGTCGGCATCGCGCAACCGCAGGCGGTAGCACAGCAGCTGGTGCCGCAGACCGTGCTGCTCAGGAATGCCCTCCTCGGGGCGGATCCACACGTCGCCGCGTTCCACGACCAGCGGCTCGGGGTGGACCGCCGCGCACACCAGCTCGCCGCTGACGTCCACCCGGCGTTCCTTCACCAACTGGTACATGCTGGCGATGGAGAGGGTGAGCGCCATCGAGCAGGGGGTGTCGGCGGGGGCGCCGACCGGGCCCACGCTGCCCTCGGTCGTCTCGGAGAACCATAGGTAGGGCTGGTCGTCCTTGTGCGGAAGCCGGGCGAGGCCGTCGTGGGCGAGCCGCTCGAAGGTCTTGAGCTGCGCCTGGGTGTCGTAGCGGGCCGCGGGCGGCAGTCCGAGCGCCTCGACGAGTGCGGCGGTGCGCTCGTCGGTGGCCGCCGGGCCCTTCAGCGTCGCTTCGCACAGTTTGAGGGCGGTGGGGCTCTGCAACACCCTGGTCAAGAAGGCCAGTTCGGGCACCGGGTCGGTCTCCAGGCGGGCCAGGGCGTCGGTGCGCCACTCGTCCCAGTCCTGTACGCGCACGTGCATGCCGCCGAGCGCCATGTCCCGTACGACGTCGTCGAGGGTGTTGGGCACGCCGGTCAGGTTGTAGTCGTAGCCCCAGGCGTCGGGTTCGCAGATGACGCCGACCGCGACCCGGCTCACCCAGTCCACCGGGGCCGCGTTCAGGCAGCGGAAGGCGGGTACGGTGCGGAAGCGGCCGAAGGCCGAGATGAGGCCGCTGCTGAGGTCCTGCGGGTTGTAGGCGCCGGTCTTGGTGTGGCCGCCGATGCCGCCGGGGCGCATCGCCGTGACCACCAGGCCGTGGTCACGGGCCCGCCGCAGCGCGACTTCGGCGGCCCACTTCGTCTGGTCGTAGCCCGCGACGAGGCGGTCGACGTGGGCGAGCGGGTCGTCCTCACCCATGGAGGTGATACCGACCTCGTTGAAGACGGCGATCGAGGAGATGTGGTGCAGCGGCTTGGGCCGGCCGGTCGTCGCCAGTTCGGCCAGGGTCAGCGTTCCGATGACGTTGCTCTGCCGCAGCGACTGGTACCCGCGCAGGAAGTCCACCGCCGCCGCCACGCCGACGACGCTGTCGAGCTCGTGGGCGAGCGTGTTCCACAGGTCGTCGGACAGACCGAGGTGAGGGCGCCGGATGTCGCCGGGGAGCACGGTCACCCGGCGGCGGATCTCCGACGACCAGGGCAGCTCGTAGCTCTGCAGCGCCTGGCCCAGCCGGGCGACGGCCGCCTCCTCGTCGGCCGCGCGAACGAGGCAGTGGACGTGGGCGTCGCTGTGCCGCAGCAGGTCGAGCAGCATGTGGCTGCCGAGGAAGCCGGTGGCGCCGGTCAGCAGGATCCGGCGGGGCGGCAGCGGCTCGGGCGAGCCGGTCCAGGGCAGGCGGTCGGCGAGGGAGAGGTCGGCCAGGATCTGGTCGAGGTCCTCGCGGCGGGCCACGGAATGGGGGGCGTCGCTGCTGTCGCGCAGGGAGGGGGTCACCACCGCCGGTGGGGTGCGGGGGGTCGGGGCGGGGAGGGTGCCCGGCACCGGGGCCGGGGGTGCGCCTGCGGCAGAGAGCGGGAGGGCGCTCGGGGGCGTCGAAGTGCCGGTCGCGGTGGCCGCCGGGGCCGGGGTCACCGGGACCGCCTGGGTCCCGGAAGTGGCCGTGGCCAACGGGACGGCCGTGGCCCCGGTGGCCTGGAGCCAGCGCTGGGCGAGGCTGCGCGGCCGGGCGTCGGCGAACACGTCATCGAGGCCGATCTCCATGCCCAGCTCGCGCTCCAGCGCCGCGACGAGTTCCACGGCGCGCACGGAGGTGCCCCCGGCGTCGAAGAAGTCGGTGTCGGGCGACAGATGCCCCTCGGGCAGATGGCGGCCCGCTGCTGCCGCGATGGCAGCGGCCAGTCCATCCACATCCTGGGTCGGGGTGGTGCCGGCACCGGAATCCGTACCGGTGCCGGTGGGCTGGGGCGCGGCGGTCGTCATGACCTTGGCCAGCAGATCGGTCACGCTGAGCCCGACCCCGCCCCGCTCGATCGACTCGGCGGTCGGCCGCTGTCCGGCAAACACCGGCGCGTCCTCGTTCACGTCATGCATGAGAGCCCTTCACGGTGTGCGCTGTCCCTTCCATCACTGCTGCCTGCCGCAGGCCGGAGCCGGCCCGGTCACTGCTGCTGCCAGGAGCGGAATGCCCGAAGGTGTTCCGGCTTGACCACGGCCTCCAGGCGCTCGTCGTCCTGGTCGCCACCGCCGAGCGCGGCGAGGAGTCGACGGACCGGTGCGTTGCGCGGGGTGCGCTCCGCCGTCAACCGGACCTTCCCGCAGCCCAGCTCCTCGGCGCGGCCGGCCAGCCACTGCAACAGGCGCTCCTCGGCACCTCGGCCGAGCGCTCGGCAGCTCATCATCCAGGCCAGTACCTCGAGTTGGTCGCCGTCCGGCCGGATGGCGAGCAGGCCGATCTGTCCGTAGTCGCCGAAACGGTCCCGGGCCGCGGCCGTCCACACCTCGCCGTGCTCCCGCCACCGCGCAAGATCGCCGCCGTCGGCCGACCGGGTACGGAGGGTGAACTGGTTCGTACGGCGGACGAGTTGCTCGGCGCGCTGGACGTCGGCCTCGGACAAGGCCCGGATGTCGACCTCCAGTTCCAACTGGTCGAGGAACTCCTCGAATCCGGTCTGTTCGCGGATGGCGTCGCGTTCCCGCTCCCGCTCGTAGAACCGCGCCCGCATGGAGTCCTCGGCCGTCGCCGCGGCCGGGACCAGCGGCCACAACCGGCCCAGGAACCCCTCCAGTTCAGTCGTGGGTGGACAGGTCACCGACAGCACCTGCGGCAACGCCGACCGCACGCCGGCGATCTCGACCGGATTGTCGTCCAGGAACAGGAAGCTGTCGAGACCGAGGTTGAGCGTGCCCGCCGCCTGCACCAGACGGCCCGACTTCGGGCCCCAGGTGGCGGAGAGCACGCTGAAGTGCTCCGCCTTCAGCAGGCTGTCCGGGCGATCCAGGACGGCCCGCACCGTGTCCTCGTCGTTGTTGCTGACCAGCGCCAGCAGCGCGCCCGCGGAACGCCACTGCAACAGCCTGCGCGCCAGCAGGGCACGCGGTCCGGTCAGGTCCACCGACTCCGGGCCGATCTCCCCGGCCACTCCGCCCCACAGGGTTTCGTCACCGTCCACCGCGATCACCTTGGGTGCGGGGCGCCGCACCGCCCGTACGACCTCGGCCAGTCGCAGGGCCACCGCCGCCTGGAAGTGCGGGGTGAAGGGGAGGTGGGCCAGCTGGTCGGTCCGCTCGTCGAAGCGTTCCTCGACGGCGTGATGCCGGGCCCAGTCGCCGGGGCGGAGCACCGCGACGCCCGGCAGCTCGGCCAGGTCGGCGGCGATCTCGCGCTCCCACCGCTCGAAGCGGTCGTCGTCGCGCGAGGACGGCAGGAAGCCGACGATCAGCGGCGTGCGGGTCCGCTCCGACAGGGCCCGCAGCGCGGCCGGGTACTCGGTGCGCAGCTGGGCGAGCAGCGCGTCGTCCACGGGGCCGAACCGTTCCAGGTCCGCCGCCCGCAGCAGCACCACACCCGCCGCAGCGGAGGGGTCGGCGAAGACACCGGAGGGGTCCCGCAGGCTCGCGAGCACCTGGTGGTACGGGGCTTCCGCGACCGTCACGCCGCCGTCCGGCGCCCCCTCGTCGACCGCCGCCTGGCACATCAGCGGCAGGTTGCCGAGGGCGAAGGTGGCGGCGAGGGCGAGCGAGCGGCGCGGGGCGGCACTGGGCTCGTCGGAGGCCGGGACTTCGGTCGTGGACGAGGCTTCGGTCGTAGACGGGGCCTCGGTCGTGGACAGCACTTCGGTCGTGGACGGGGCGGCATCGATGGTCGTGCGCGTGGTACGAACCGGCGCCGTCGGATCCTCGACCACCTCCGCGAGCAGCCGCAGGAACTCCTCCCCCAGCTCGGTGGAGGTCGCCGCGTCCAGGATGTCGAGGTTGTGGTCGAGCCGGACCCGTCCCGCGTCCGGGGTCATGGTGATCATCAGGTCGAGGTCGGAGTAACCCGTCCCGGCCGGCAGCACCTCCAGGTTGGCGAGGCGGCCCGCCGAGGAGCGCACGTAGTTGAAGTACACCTCGACGAGCGGGGCGTTCGCCCGGTACAGCCCCTGCTGGGCCAGCGTCGACAGGACGTCCGAGAACATGGCGCCCTTCGCGAGGACCCGGTCGAGGCGGCCGTCGGTGCGGTGCAGCACCTCAACGATCCGCTCGCCCGCCCCGGCCTCGGCCGGGAACGGCACCGGCACCCCGAAGAAGCCCAGCGCGTCGTACGCGTCGACGTGGATGCGCGTGTCCACGGGCACGGCGAGCACGAAGCGCTCGCGCTCCCGCGTCCGAGCCAGCAGCACGGTCAGGGTGCCGAGACAGAAGGCGGCGGGCGTGATGGCGAGCCTGCTCGCGGCTGCCGACACCCGCTCCATGAGCCCGTCGGGAATCTCCACGGTCACACTGCCGGCCCTGTACGACCGCGTCGCTGGGCGCGGCCGGGCGAGCGTCAGGTCGAGACGGGCGCTGCCGCGGAAGGCCTCGCGCCACTCGGCCGCGCCCGCGCCGGGGGCGTGGTCCGTCTGCTGGGCCTCGATCAGCAGGTCGACGTCGCGGTTGGTGACGGCGTCGCCGAGCCGGGTGCCGGACAGCTCGGCGTCGATCTCCCCCACCAGCAGCAGCAGTGACTGCAGATCACTCACCGCGTGGTGCGCTCCGAACACCAGGATCTGGCCCCGCGCACTGCCGTCCAGCAGCTCGAACCGCCACAGCGGTGCGCTCGCCAGGTCGAACGGCGGCTCCAGCAGCTCCCGCAGCCGGTCGGCGGGCTCGAGTGCGGCATCCGCGGCCACGGCCGTCCAGCGCAGCACCGGCTGCGCCGGCTCCCGGTCCACGCGCAGCTGCCGCCCGCCTTCGGTGCTGGTGACGATCGCCGTGCGCAGGGCGGCGTGCCGTCCTGCGAGGCGGGTGAGGATGTCGGTGAGCGTCTCGCGGGTGGTGGGCTTGTTGAGCTGTACGGCCAGTCCGACGGCGTGTGCCGCGTCCGGCATGCCCGGCTGGGCGCTGCGCAGCAGCCGTACGACGTCGCGGGTCGCGGGCCGCACTTCGGTCTCGGGCACCTCGGAGGTGACGTCGGCCGGCTGCGCCTCACCCTGCGCCACGGTGTCCCGCTCGGGCAGAGCCGCGTCCAGTGCCTTTGCGAGGCCGCGGATGTCGGACGCCGAGAACACATCGGCAGCCGGGAGTTCGACTCCCAGCTCGCGGGCGAAGGCATTGCGCAGCCGTACCAGCATGAGGGAGTCCAGACCCAGCTCCTTCAGGGCCGTGGTCGCGGACGCGTCCACGGCACCTCCGGAGACCTCGCCGACCCTGGCCCGTACGTACGTTTCGAGCCATGCGGCGCGGTCGTGGTCGGTCGTGGCCGCGAACACCTTCTTGACGAGGTCGTCCGTGGCCGTCGTGCCCGTCGGGACGGTGGCCAGGTCGCCCAGGATCGGGCGGGTCCGCGCCGCATCCGGGTCGAGCGCCAGCATCTCCCAGTCCAGGGCCATGGGCGCGAGCTGGCGGCGAGCCGTGGCCAGCACCCGCTCGAACAGCTCGCCGCCCTCCTGCGGGGAGAAGGCGAGCAGACCCGACCGGCCGGTCTCGGCGGCCCGGGTACTGGACTCGGCGACCATGCCGACACCGGTCCAGGCGCCCCAGTCGAGGCTCAGCGCCTGCCGGTCGGCACGGGAGAGGTGGTGCGCCCAGGCGTCGAGGAAGGCGTTCGCCGCCGCGTACGGACTCTGCCCTGCCGAGCCGAGGAGACCGGCCGCCGAGGCGAACAGGACCAGGTTCCCGGCTTCCGGGATCAGTTCGGTGAGCAGGGTGGTGCCCAGCACCTTGGGGGCGAGGACGCGCAGGACACGTTCGTCCGTCAGGTTCGCCACCGTGGCGTCGTCGAGCACACCGGCCGCGTGGACGGCCCCGGCGATCGGGCCGGCTTCACGTCGTACGACGTCCAGAGCGGCCGTCAGGCCGTCGCGGTCGGCGACGTCGGCGCGGGCGAGGTGCACGGTGACGCCCCGCTCCTCGAGAGCCTTGATCCAGCTCGCCGCGTCCGTGTCGGGCTCGCCTCGGCTCATCAAGGCCAGTCGGCGGGCGCCGCGGCCGACCAGTCGCTCGGCGACGACGCGGCCGAGGCCGCCCAGACCACCGGTGATCAGGTACACACCGTCGGGGAGGATCTCGCCGTGACCGCCGTCGTCCGGGCGGGTGCGGGCCAGGCGGGGCACCAGACGGCCCGACTCCCTCAGCGCGACAAGCCGTTCGTCGTCCGCGTGCCGCAGCTGCGTCCACAGGGCGTCGACGCCATCGGTGGAGGGCAGGTCGATCAACGTGGTCGACAGCTCCGGGTGCTCCTGCGCAACCGTGAGGGAGAAGCCCCAGGCGAGCGCCTGCTGAGGGTGCGTCACCTGCGTGCTGCCACCGGCGGCCTGGGTGCCGCGTACGACCACGAACAGGCGGGGAGCCCGGCCGCCCTGCGGGCGGTCGGCGATCGTCCGCACCAGGTGCAGGGTGCTCAGACAGCACAGCCGCGCCGCAGCCTCGGCCGTACGGGCATCCCCGATCTCCGGAGCATCGAGAGCGGACAGCTGGACCACCCGCTCCGGCAACCCGTCCGCGAAGGCCTCGTCGAGCAGACGGGCCAGATGCCGCGGATCGGCCGGATCGAGGACGTACCGACCGGGACCCTCGACGCCGAACGCGTCACCCCTGCGGGCGATCACATGCGGCACAGAGGAGCCCAGCCGCTCGGCGAGTTCGGCGGCCACACCCGTCTCGTCCGCCAGGATCAGCCAACTGCCCGGGGAGGGCGGCTCCTGCGCGACCGGGCGCGGCTGCCAGCGGGTCTCGAAGAGCGCGCCGTCCAGCGGGGAGAGGGCGGCCAGCTCGAACTCCTGGGCTTCCAGGATGAGTTGCTCATCCTTGTCCCAGAGCCGCAGGTCCAGGATCGCGGTGTCGCCGGCCACGGAACGCAGCTCGCAGGTCACCCACACCGGCGTGGTGCGCAGCCCGGTGAACCGCAGCCGTCCGAACCCGGCGGGCACGAACGCCCGGCCTTCGGGCGCGTCACCCGGCAGGGCGGCGGTGTGGAAGGCGGCGTCGATGACCGCGGGGTGCAGCAGATGACCGGCGGCGGGCCTGTCGGCCAGCCGGCCGAGCGCCGCGGAATCCGTGCGGTGGCCCGCCTCCAGGCCCCGGAAGGCGGGACCGTAGTCGATGCCCAGGGCGTTGAGTCCGGCGTAGACAGCCGGCAGGTCCACCTCCTCCGCGCACCGCTCGCGCAGCGCGGCGGGCGGCTCGCCCGCACCGGCGCCGGGTTCGGCCGGAGTGAGGACGACGCGTCCGCTGACGTGCTGCTCCCAGCGCGCAAGCCGCTCACCGGCGGCCGCCGAGGCGATGGTGAAGTCCCGGAAGCCGTACTCGGCGGGCCGCAGGACCAGTTGCAGCCGTACGGGCTTCTCGGCGTCCAGGCGCAGTGGCTGGACGAACCTGACGTCGGCCAGCCGCACATCGCCGCCGTCCTGCACCGCGGCTGCGGCCCCCAGGGCCATGTCGAGGAAGGCGGCGCCGGGCAGCCAGACCTCCCCGGTGACCCGGTGGTCGGTCAGATAGGCGAATCGGCTGTCGTTCAGGGCGATGTCGCTCTGGAAGATGTGCCGGTCGGGTTCGTCACTGGCTTCGAGGTGTGTACCGAGGAGCGGCGAACTGTTTGTTGCGGCGGCGGGTGCGGGTGTGAGCCAGTGGCGTTCGCGGGCGAAGGCGTACGTGGGCAGCTCGACCCGGCGGCCCTCCGGGAACAGCACCGGCCAGTCGGGCGTGTGCCCGGCCGCGTACAACTCCCCCAGTCTGCGAAGGAGAACGTCGCGCCCGTCCTGGTGCCGGCGCAGCGAGCCGACGGTGACCGCGTCGATCCCGGCCTCGGCCGCCACCGCCTCGATCGACGCGGTGAGCGACGGGTGCGGGCTCAGCTCCACGAAGTAGCGGTAGCCGTCGTCCAGCATCCGGCGGATCGTTTCGGCGAAACGGACGGGTTGCCGGAGGTTGGCGTACCAGTACTCGGCATCGAGCCGGTCACCGGGCACGGGTTCCGCCAGCACCGCCGAGTACAGCGAGGTCGGCGTCCGGGTGCTCCGGATGGCGGAGAACCGGCCCAGCAGTTCCTCGCGGAGCGGGTCCATCAAGGGAGTGTGCGAGGCGAACGGCGTCGACAGCGGCCGGGCGGGGATCTCCTTCTTGTCGAGGTGTCGGCGCAGCTCGGCGAGCGCGTCGGCGTCGCCGGACACGGCCGTGGAGTGCGCGCTGTTGACCGCCGCGACGAACAGCCGGTCCGCGTAAGGGGCGAGCAGCTTCTCGACCTCCGTGCGCGGCAGCTCCACGGCCAGCATTCCGCCTTGTCCGACCAGCGGCACGACCGCCCGGGCACGCCCGGTCACCACGGACACGGCGTCGTCCAGGGTGAGGGCGCCCGCGCTGTACGCGGCGGCGATCTCGCCCAGGCTGTGCCCGACCACGGCGTCCGGGGCGATACCGAGCGCACGCCAGGCGGCGGCCAACGCCGCGTTGACGGCGAACAGCACCGGCTGCAGGAACTCGGTCCTGCCCAGAGGGGCGATTTCCTCCGGCGCCCGCAGCACGTTGAGCACCGACCAGCCGACGTGACGGCGAACCGCCTCGTCGATGCGGGCCAGCTCCTCGCGGAACGCCTCCGAGTGTGTCATCAACTCCACGCCCATGCCCGGCCATTGGCCGCCGTGCCCGGCGAAGACGAAGGCCACCTTGCCTGCCTGCTCCTCGCGGGGAGGCGCCAGGGGCGCCCGTCCGGACGCCAACGCAGCCAGTTGGGACAGCAGTTCGTCCCGGTCACCCGCCACGATCGCCGCACGCCGTTCGAAGTGGCTGCGGTGCTGCGCCAGAGTGTGGGCGACGTCCGCCAGTGCCGTGTCCTCGGTCACGTACCGGGCCAGTCGCGCAGCCTGCCCGCGCACGGCGGCCTCACTGCGCCCGGACACCACGAACAGCCGCTTCCCCTGCGTGATGTCACCCTTCGGCTCCACCTCGACCGGCGGGGCCTCCTCCACGATCACATGCGCGTTGGTTCCGCTGATCCCGAAGGCGCTCACGCCGGCGCGCCTGATCCGCTCCCCGTTGGACGGCCAGGACACCGCCTCGTGCAGCAGCCGCAGTCCGCTGTCGTCCCAGTCGACATGCCGACTGGGCGTGCCGGCGTGCAGGGTGCGCGGCAGGGTCCGATGGCGCAGCGACTGCACCACCTTGATCAGTCCGGCCACGCCCGAAGCCGCCTGCGCATGACCGATGTTGGACTTGAGCGAGCCCAGGTGCAGCGGGCGGTCCTGCGGACGCGAGTCGCCGAAGACCTCCGACAGGGCGTTCGCCTCGATCGGGTCGCCCAGCGTCGTCCCCGTCCCGTGCGCCTCCACATAGTCGATGTCGCCCGGCTCGAGTCCGGACAGCTCCAGCGCCCGCCGGATCACCTGCTCCTGAGCCGGACCGTTCGGGGCGGACAACCCCTGGCTGCGGCCGTCCTGATTGACGGCCGTACCGCGCAGCACGGCCAGCACCTCGTCACCGTCACGCCGCGCATCACTCAGCCGCTTCAGTACGACCAGGCCCACGCCCTCGGCCCAGATGGCGCCGTCGGCGTCGTCGGAGAAGGAGCGGCAGCGGCCGGTCGGGGACAGGCCCCGCAGGCGGCTGAACTCCACGAAGGTCCCCGGCGTCACCATCAGCGTCACGCCACCGGCGAGCGCCAGGTCGCACTCGCCCGACCGCAGCGCCTGCGCCGCCAAGTGCGTCGCGACCAGGGACGACGAGCACGCCGTGTCCACCGTCAACGCCGGGCCGTGCAGCCCCAGCGCGTACGCGAGCCGGCCCGACGCCACACTCAGCGCCGATCCCGTACCGACGTACCCGTCCAGCTGGTCGAGACGCGAGCCTGCCAGGTAGTCGCTGCCGAACATGCCGACGTACACACCGGTGGTGCTCCCCGCCAGCCCGGCGGGCACGATCCCGGCGCGCTCCAGCGCCTCCCACGCCGTCTCCAGCAGCAACCGCTGCTGCGGATCCATGGCTGCCGCCTCCTTCGGAGTGATCCCGAAGAAGTCCGCGTCGAAGGACTCGATGTCGTCCAGGAAGCCGCCTTCCCGGGCATACGACTTGCCCATGGCCTCCGGGTCGGGGTCGTACAACGACTCCACATCCCAGCGTCCCCCCGGGAACGCACCCACCGCGTCACGGCCTTCGGCGACCAGGCGCCACAGGCCGTCCGGATCGCTCACTCCGCCCGGCAGGCGGCAGGCCATGGCCACCACGGCCACCGGCTCGTCGGACGCCGACATCGCCGTGCGGGTTCGCTGCGGGCCGAGCGCGGTCCCACGGGTCGTACGGTCGCCCGTCGCGAGTGCGGTGCTCAGCAGGTACTCGGCGAGCCGGGCGGGAGTGGGGTGGTCGAACAGCATGGTGGCGGGGAGCTTGGCGCCGATACGGGTGCCGATGCGGTTGCGCAGTTGGACCGCCGTCATCGAGTCCATGCCGAGTTCGCGCAGCGGCTGGTCGGGGCGGACGGACTCCGCCGAGCGCAGGCCGAGGGCGCGGCAGGCCTCGTCGCGGACGAGGGCCAGTACGCGTTCGGCGCGTTCGGTCTCCGGCAGGCGGGCCAGGCGGTCCGTCAGGCCGTCGTCGCCGTCCCGGCCGGTGCGGGGCGCGGGCAGCAGCGAGCGCCACAGCGCCGCCGTCTCGCTGCCTGCGGACGCCGCGTTGTCGCGCAGGCGGGGCAGGTCCAGCGCCCAGGCGACCAGGTGCGGGGCACCCCGCCGCAGGGAGAGTTCGACGAGTTCGCGGCCCTGGTCGGGGGTCAGGGCGCGGTGGCCGAGGCGAGCCATCCGCTCCAGGTCGGCGTGTTCGGCGGCCAAGCCCTCGCCCGCCCAGGCGCCGAAGGAGACCGAGACGCCGGGCAGGCCCAGGGCCTGCCGGTGGTGGGCCAGTTGGTCGAGGAAGACGTTGGCCGCCGCGTAGTTGCTCTGGCCCGCGTTGCCGACGACGCCGGCGGCCGAGGAGACCAGCAGGAAGAGGTCGAGTGGCGTGTCGGCGGTGAGCCGGTGCAGGTGGGCGGCGCCGTCGACCTTGGGGCGCAGCACCTGCGCGAGGCGTTCGGGCGTCAGCTCGGTGACCAGCCCGTCGGCCAGGATGCCGGCGCAGTGCACGACGCCACGCAGCGGCAACGCGTCGCCGATACGGCCGAGTACGTCGGCCACGGCCGCCGCGTCCGCGATGTCGCACGCCGCCACCTCGATCTCGGCGCCGAGCGCGGTCAGTTCCGCGGTCACCTCGGCGGTGCGCGGGTCGTCGGTACCCCGACGCGACGTCAGCAGCAGTCGCGGGACGCCGTGTTCTGCCAGGAGCCGGGCAATGTGCCGGCCGACCGCACCCAGACCGCCGGTGATCAGTACCGTGCCATCGGTGGGCACCGGAGTGGGGCGGCCGACCAGGTCCAGGACAACGGGGTTGCCGGACGCGATCCGCTGCCGTATCCCCTCGCGCACGGCGGTGACGGGCAGGACACGGGGGCGAGCGGGACGGACCTGTCCGGCGGAGGCCGCCGCGACGGCCGCGCGCAGGGCCGCACCGAGCTGTTCGCGGCCGGGCGCGGCGGGGCCGGAGGCGGCTGCGACAGCGTGTGCGAGGGGCAGGGAGGCTGCGGTGGTGAACGGCAGGTCGTCGGGGAGAACCGCGACCAGCCGCGCGTCGGCGACCGCTTCGGAACCGGGCGCGGTATCGGCGAGGGCGACGACCCGCAGACCGGGGGCGAGTCCGTCGACGTCGGCTCCGACCTCGGTGAGCACACCGGCGCACTCGGCGCGCAGCGCGTCGTCACCGGGGACCAGGGCCTCCGTTGGATGCAGACCGGCCGCGTGCACCTGGATCCTCACCTGGCCGGCGGCCAGGGCCCGGGGCGCCACCGCGCGCAGCGCCGGGTCGGCCGGAAGGCCGGTCAGCTCGTAGCGGTCCTCGGCCGGGATCCGCAACTCGTCTCCGGCACGGGCGCGCACCAGCCGCGGGACGAGCAACCTGCCTGCTCGAAGAGCGAGTTCGGGCTCGTCGGCGTAGGTCACGGCGGCCGGCAGAGCACCGGCGGGATCGGAGCCCTCGAGGTCGAGCAGTGTCAGCCCGAGATCCGGATGTTCGGTGCGGGCGCTGCGGGCCAGGCCCCACAGCACCGACTGGGCCAAGGCGGGCACCGTGTCCCCGTCGCCGGCCGCGACGGCGCCGCGCGTCACCCAGACGGTCCGGGAGGGCGCCTCGTCCTGCGGGAGGGCAATCAGCGCCCGCAGTTCGGCCAACGCCGTGGCAGCCAACTCCTGTGCTGCAGCGGCCGGTTCCTTGTCAGCCGCCGCACGCGGCCAGAACCGTACGAGGACGTCGGCGCCGGTCTCACCCACCTGGATCCCCGCCGCCTCAAGGTCTCGCAGGGCCGCAGCAACCTCGGGGTCCGACCGGTCACCGAGGACGGCCCACTCGGTGACCGGCGACCCGACCGGCTCTTCGGGCGCGGCCGTCCACGCGACCTCGTACAGGCACCGGCCGTTCTCCGAGCCGCCGTTCAGATCCGACGAGTCCGCGGCCCGCAGCCGTACACCCTCCAGGCGACCCGCCGGAAGACCGTCGGCGTCCCACAGCGTCACGTCCAGCGTGAGGTCCGTACCGGAGCCACCCGTCCGCCGTACGAGCGCCGTGAGGTCGCTCGCGCCGCCGGGCGGCAGGACGCAGCGGCCCACCGCGACCGGCAGCAGCACCCGGCCGTCGGACGCGTCGTCGAACACAGCCGCCACGTGCAACGCGGCGTCCAGCAGCGCCGGATGGACGGGGTACGGGTCGGCCACATCACGGGCCACGGAAGGCAGCGACAGCCGGGCCAGCAGCTCGCCGTCGGAGGCCGCGACCGCCGACCGTACGCCCTGGAAGGCCGGGCCGTAACCGAGGCCGAGCCCGGTCAGCCGCTCGTACGTCTGCGGACTCCAGGCCGGCTCGGCCTCCTCCGGCCACACCGGCGGCTGCCCCGCCGTCACTGGGGCGGCCTCGGCTGCCGACGCGGCGGCGTGCAGCGTCCAGCCCGTGGCCTCCTGGCCGCGCGGACGGCTGTGCACGGAGATCTCCGGTACGGAACCGGCGGTGACCACCTCGACGGACACCTCGACCGTGCCGGACCCGGGCAGCGTGAGGGGCGCAAGGAGGAGCAGATCGGCGACATCACCCGGATCGTCCGGGCGGGCCACGGCGAGGGCGGCGCGGCACAGCTCGATGAGGGTCGTGCCCGACACCACGGTCCGCCCGAACACGGCGTGGTCGGGAAGCCAGTCGGCGGTGGCCGGGGACCACTCGTTGCGGAACGTCCAGCGTGTTTCGTCCGCCGACTGCAACTGGATGCCGAGCAGCGGGTGCGCGGCGCGGTCGAACAGAGCGGGGGCGCCGGCGGCGGACTCGGGCTCGATCCAGTAGCGCTGCGGATCCCAGGCATACGTAGGAAGGTCGACGGTTTCGGCGTCTGTGACCAGGCGGCGCCAGTCGACCGGCCGTCCGTGGACGTGGAGTTCGGCGGCAGCCTGGTCCAGGCAGGCGGGCCCGTCCTCGTCGCGGCGCAGCGATCCGACGGCGACCAGGTCGGGGGCTGTGTCTTCGGCGGCCCCGGCACCCTCTGCGACGGTGCGCAGGGCGGTGAGCAGGGACGGATGAGGGCTGAGTTCGACGAAGTACCGGTAGCCGTCGGCCGCCATGCGCTCCACGGTGGGCGCGAAGCGGACGGGTTCGCGCAGGTTGGTGTACCAGTAGTCGGCTTCCAGTTCCTCGATGACCGGCTCGCCCAGGACCGTGGAGTACCAGGCCACGGACGTCGGGCAGGTGGTGACGCCGTCGAGTTCGTCGAGGATCGTCGCGCGCAACGGCTCGACCTGGGCGCTGTGGGAGGCGTAGTCGACATCGAGTCGGCGGACGAACACCTGCTGCCGGTCGAGGTCGGCGAGCAGGGCTTCCAAGGGCTCCACGTCACCGGCGATCACTGTCGAGCGGCCGCTGTTCACAGCGGCGACGCACACCCGGTCGCCGAGGTCGGCGAGGCGGGCCTCGACCTCGGTGTGCGGCAGGGCGACGACGGCCATGGTGCCGGTGCCGGACAGATCGGTCAGGGCCTGGCTGCGCAGCGCGACCACCGCCGCCGCGTCGTTGAGGCTGAGCGCCCCGGCGACGCAGGCCGCGGCGACCTCTCCCTGGCTGTGCCCGATCACGGCGTCCGGCCGAACGCCACGGGCACGCCATACGGCGGCCAGGGACACCATCACGGCGAAGAGGACCGGCTGGACGACGTCCACGCGGTCCAGGGAGGGGGCGCCCGCGTCGCCGCGCAGGACGGCCGCCACGGACCACGTGGTGAACGGGCGCAGGGCGGCGTCGCAGCGGTCGAGTTCGTCCGCGAACACCGGGGAGTGGTCCAGCAGATCGCGGGCCATGCCGGTCCACTGGGAGCCCTGGCCGGGGAAAACGTAGGCCACCTTGCCCGCAGCGAGGGTCTGTTGGGGGCCGACGACCAGGCCGGCGTCCGGCTGTCCCTCGGCAAGCCCGCGCAAGGCGGTCAGCAGTTCGTCGCGGCTGCTCGCCTGGACCACGGCTCGGTGCTCGAAGTGCGTCCGGTGATGGGCAAGCGTTCCGGCCACGACATGCAGAGGCAACTGCGGCTCCGCCGAAAGCGTTTCGAGCAGGCGGGCGGCCTGTCCGCGGAGGGCGGGGAGTGTGCGGGCGGAGAGTGGGAAGAGGGCCTTCCCGGACAGTTCCGCGGTGGGCTCTTCGGCGGGCGGCTGCTGGGCCGGGTTCGGCTCGGCAGCCGACTGCTCAGAGGTCGGCTGCCGGGCGGGCGTCGGAGCGCCGGCCGGGCGCGTCAGGTGCTCCGGCGCCTCCTCCAGCACCACATGCGCGTTCGTGCCGCTGATCCCGAACGCGCTCACCCCGGCACGACGCACCCGTCCGCCGCTCCGCGGCCACGCCTGGGCGCTGCCCTGCACACGCAGGCCGCCGCCCGTCCAGTCGACGTGCTCGGTCGGAGTCTCGGCGTGCAGCGACGCCGGGAGCAGTTCGTGGCCGAGGGCCAGCACCGTCTTGATGACGCCGCCGATGCCCGCCGCAGCCTGTGTGTGACCGACGTTGGACTTCAGGGAGCCGACGCCGAGCGGCCGGCCGGCCGGGCGGCCCGGCCCGAAGACGGCGGCCAGCGCCCGCCCCTCGATGGGGTCGCCGAGCCGCGTGCCCGTGCCGTGCGCCTCCACGTAGTCCAGGTCGTCCGGCCGGAACCCGGCGGCGTCCAGGGCAGCGCGCAGCACCCGCTCCTGAGCCGGACCGTTCGGGGCACTCAGGCCCTGGCTACGACCGTCCTGGTTGATCGCCGACCCCTTGACGACCGCGAGGACCCGGTCGCCGTCCCGGCGGGCGTCCGCGAGGCGCTTGAGCAGCACCAGACCGCAGCCCTCGGCCCACACCACGCCGTCCGCGTCGTTCGAGAACGGGCTGCACTGCCCGGACGGCGACAGGCCGCGCAGCCTGCTGAACTCGACGTGCCCGCGCGGGGTCACGAGCAGCGTCGCGCCGCCCGCGAGCGCGAGGTCGCACTCGCCGCTCGCCAGCGCCCGCGCCGCCAGGTGCAGAGCCACGAGGGAGGAGGAGCAGGCGGTGTCGACGGTCACCGCCGGGCCCTGGAGACCGAGGGTGTAGGCGATACGCCCGGAGGCCACACTGGACGCCGAGCCCGTGCCGACGTGCCCGTCGAGCTGCCCCAGTCCGGCCGAGGCCAGGTATCCGCTGTCGTACAGACCGATGTAGACGCCCGTGGAACTGCCGTTCAGGGTCCGGGGGACGATCCCGGCGCGCTCGGTCGCCTCCCAGGCCGTCTGCAGCAGCAGCCGCTGCTGCGGGTCCATGGCCGCGGCCTCGCGCGGCGAGATCCCGAAGAAGGACGCGTCGAAACGGTCGATACCGGAGAGGAAGCCGCCGCGCAGGGTGTATGTCTTGCCGGTGGCCTCCGGGTCGGGGTCGTGGAGCCCCTGAGTGTCCCAACGGCCCGCGGGTACCTCGGCGATGGCGTCCTCGCCCGCGACCAGCAGCCGCCACAGCGCCTCAGGGTCGTCGGCGCCGCCGGGGAAGCGGCAGGCCATGGAGATGATCGCGATGTCGTCCTCCGCCCGTACGGGCGCTACCGTCGGCGGCGGGCCCGCCGCCACCGCGCCGGCGGGCCTTGCGTCGAAGACCACCTCCGCGATTGCCGTGATCGTCGGGTGGTTGAAGACGAGGGACGGCTCCAGGGGCCGACCGATCTGCTCGGAGAGCTCGGCGGCCAGCCGCACCAACTGAAGTGACCCCAGACCGAATTCGGCGATCGGCCGCTCCGGGTCGACGGCCAGTGGGTCGAGCCCGGCCGCCTCGGCGACGGCCGAGGCCAGCCAGGCCCGCACGCCCTCCAAGGTCGTGACGGACGTCTCGAGGGACGGCTTCGGGGACTCGTTCGCAGGCATCTAGACAGGTGTCCTCGTGAACTCGGGCTCAGGCGGTTCCGTACGGCCGATACGGCTGACACGCCCGGTATACGGCTGATGCGGCCGGCGTACGGCGGATTCGGGCGACGCACGACCGACGGCGCCAGGCATGCGACCAGTGACGACCGATGTGCCGCCGCCGGCGCGGACGGGCGCGTCGGCGGCGGGCGGACGTCAACCCATGACGGGCGGTCCGACTACGGAGAGGGTGCCCTCGAGGTACGCCGTCCGGGAGGCGTGGCGCTGGATTTTCCCGCTGGACGTCTTGGGGATGGTGCCGGGGTGGACCAGCACGACGTCGCGCACCGACAAGCCGTGGGTCTCGCCGATCACGCCACGGACAACGTCGATGATCTTCTCGAACTCGCCCGCCGCGTCCGGATCCGTCTCGGCCACGATGACGGGCCGCTCGCCCTCCGCTGCGTCGTCCACGGAGAACGCGGCCGTACAGCCGGGCCGCAGCGCCCAGTGGGACATCTCGGCGGACAGCTCCAGGTCCTGCGGGTAGTGGTTGCGCCCGTCGATGACCATCAGGTCCTTGAGGCGGCCGGTGACGAACAGTTCACCCTCCCACCGGAATCCGAGGTCGCCGGTCCGCAGGAAACGGCCCTCACGGTCCTTCAGAGTGGCCCGGAAGGTCTCGCGGGTGGCCAGGGCATTGCGCCAGTAGCCCTTGGCGACGCTCGCGCCGCCGACCCAGATCTCGCCGACCTCGCCGTCGGGCAGCTCCTCCTGCCGCTCGGGGTCGGCGATCACCACGGTCGTCCCGGGGCCGGGCCGGCCGGAGCCGACCGCCGCCGCGTCCGCCGCGCCGACGTGCGGTCCGGTCTCGGCGACCTCGATCAGGGTGGGCGGGGCCTGAACCGAGCTGCCGGTGACCATCAGCGTGGCCTCGGCCAAGCCGTAGCACGGGTAAAGAGCCTCGCGGCGGAAACCGGCCGCGCCGAAGGTCTCGGTGAACCGACGCAGAGTTGCCGCCCGCACCGGTTCGGCGCCGTTGAAGGCGACCTTCCACCGGCTCAGGTCGAGTCCGTCGAGAAGGTCGGACGTGGCGTGCTTCAAGGCCAACTCGTACGCGAAGTTGGGGCCGCCGCTGGTGTGCGGGCGGTAGTGGCTGAGGGCGGTCAGCCAGCGCCCGGGCTGCTGGAGGAAGTGCAGCGGGGAGAAGAGCGTGGCGGTCACGCCGAGGTAGGCCGTGTTCAGGACCGGGCCGATGAGGCCCATGTCGTGGTAAACGGGCAGCCAGCTGACGAACAGTTCGTGGTCGTACTCCGCGATGGTGCCCGGGGTGTGGCCCATCCGCTCCGTGATGACCCGCTGGTTGTCCAGAAGGTTCGCGTGGGTCACCACCACACCGCGAGGGGCGGAGGTGGAGCCGGATGTGTACTGGAGGAAGGCGACCGAGTCGGCGGCGAGGTCGGGTTCGCGCCAGGAGTCGGCCGCGTCGTCGGGAATGTCCTCGGTGGCGACGCAGGTGATCTCGGCCAGTTCGGGCAGGTGTTCCGCCATGGTGCCCAGGGCGGCGATCACCTCACGGCTGCCGAGGATCACCTTGGCGTCCGCGTCGGCGATCAGGCGCATCATCCGGGTCAGGGCGCGGTGGTTCTGCGACCGCCCCTGCGGGGGCACGCCCGGCACGGCGACGACCTCGGCCGAGAGACAGCCCAGGTAGCCGCAGATGAACTCGAGGCCGGGCGGGTACAGCAGCATGGCGCGGGAACCTGCCAGGCCGCGTTCCTGCAGCCAGGCCGCGATGGCTCGGGACCGGACGGCCAGACGCCCGTACGAGATGTCCTGGATCTCTCCGCCGCAGTCCCCCGTGACGAGATAGCGGTAGGCGGTCCTATCGGGCTGTTGCGAGGCGTGCGTGGTCAGCAAGTCGACGAGGGAACGAGTCATATGACGAGTTTCACCTGTCCGGATAAATGGGCGAGGAAACCGGAGTTCGAGGGTCGCGTCGTACGTACGCGCAGAAGCCGTGGCCGACCTGGCCCCCTTGCCAGGCCGTGCGTCTCGGCCGCCCGCCAGAGGAGCTGCGGCGATGCGTCCGCCGACTCCTCGTCCCCCCGTCCGGTTTGCTACCGACGAGTAGCACCATAGCAAGTCCCATCGGTCCGGCAGGCCGTGCCAATGAAAACCTTGGATGTACAACGGAGTTGGGCGATCCGACGCAGCGGGAAGGAGCACGCGCCCGCAAGGTTGCGAGCTCGCCTCCATCGGGGCCGTGCCGCTGAGGCCCGCAACATGGGCTGCCCGGTGGCCTGACCGCCGGGCCTGACCTTGAGGCGAATCGGGGACCCTCCCGTCGGTCCGGGTGTCGCACGTGCCGGACAAAGCGATCAGCCGCACAGTGGAGGCATGAACGCACACGACAGGAACATCCTGGCCGACGCACGCCCGGCCACCAGGCTCCCCGCCCAGGACCTGGAACGGGCACGGCGGTTCTACCGTGAACAGCTCGGTCTCGAGCCGGTCGATGAACGGCCCGGGGGGCTGCTGTACCGCTGCGCGGGCGTGGACTTCGCCCTGTTCCGGTCCGCAGGAGCATCGCCCGGCACCTTCACGCAGATGGGTTGGGAGGTCGACGACATCGAGGCGGTCGTGTCGGAACTCAAGGGGCGTGGTGTGGTGTTCGAGGAGGTTGACCTGCCCGGACTGCGTACCAGGGACGGGATCGCCGAGATCGACGGCAACTACCCGAGCAAGGGCGCACGGGGTGAGCGCGCCGCCTGGTTCCGTGACAGTGAGGGGAACATGCTCGGCGTCGGAGAACCTGTCATGTGAACACCTCGCGCGCGCCACCCGTCGCAGGCGGGCACGATCACCACGCCGGGCATGGGGACGATGCTCGAAGGGGCAGCACGGACCTGGCCCTACGAGGGTGCACTGCCATGTGACCCATGACGAGCTCCACGAGGTGAGCCGCGGAAGCCAGGCCCGGGGCGGCGCTGGATTCGGTGTCGCCCGTCAGGACGGGACTTACAGACGGCCTTTGCAGCCTGCGAGCTGTAGGTGCGGAGGCGTCAGTTATCGGCCACTTGGAGGAGTTGGGCGATCGGCTGATCAGTCGACGCTTCCATCGTCTTCATGCCGTAAGGCTCTTGTTCCGAATCATTGAGACTTTCCTCGCCGTTCGGATCACGGGAAATGTGGACTTCCATGACTGGATCTGTATACCCCTTTTCGAAGTTTCTGCCCTTTCGCCATTTTGGCAGTACCCACCACATAGATGCATAGTCGCGTGCTGAAGTCATGTCCATAATCTTGCTGCTGCGGTAGATCCTTGAATCGTAGCGAAAGTACTCATCGCCCGGATCCGAGAGCCAGCCTGGGGCACCCTTAAGGTGCTCCCGCGCTTCGGAATTCACGTTCCAAGAATATTCGACAGAATCGCGGTAGCTATTTGCGAGTTTGCATCTGTCGGCTCTGATGTAGGAAACTATCGCGTAGAGCTCGACCCTGCCCGGGGTGGCGGTCAACGGTACCTGAACAACCGGTCTGCGGGAAAAGTCGTCCCCCGGGTCGAGTCGGTCGCCAGCATGCGGGAAGGTTCGGTGAAGGTCTCGTTGCCGTAGATCCAGTAGCCTCCCGGCAGTTCACCCTTCCACTTGTGCATTCCGCTTCCCTGCTCCGTGAATTTGCTTGGCCATACTTTGACCTTCCACAGGGTGCCGACGACATAGATGCTCACAGATCCTGAATTGCGAAATGTGATGTGAGTCGGCACGTTGAGAATGGTGCGCTCAGAGTTTACTGTTGGTTTTCCGAAGGAGACGTTGAAAGGAACCTTGACGGGTGCGGCGTACGGGGTGTACATCGCGGAGTACGCCAGGCTCGCCGCCCCGATGATCGCAGAGAGGGCAACGCCGAGTGCGAAGCTCTTGGGGTGCGGGATCCCCCGCCAGACCTTCCGTCGGCTCAGTTCCCAGAGGACCCAGGCAGACCACGCCACAAGGCCGATCCAGCGCCAAAGGCGCAGTCCGTGGTCGCCGCCCACCCATTGAAGAACCAGAAACACCAGGCTTGTGGCGGTCATGGTGATGGCGCCAAGCAGAGCCCCCTCTCCCGAATACCGGACCGTCCTCTTCCCCAGTAATCGACGACGGCTATTGCCGCGATCACTTCTGTCAGCGCAGCACCTAGGAATGCGACCCCCATGATCCGCCCGCCGAACGTCAGTGCTCGGAAAGCATGCGCCAATCCCACCCAGAAAAGCACCGAAGCCTACATAATGATTCCGAGCGCCATCAAGACGGCCGTGGCGCGCCTTCTCCATGGGCGATCCGGCCATGTCCTGCCCCCTGTCCAACGGACCTGGCCTGGATTGTCGAGGTCGATGTCCGCCAATCCGGCCTGCCGCAAAATCCTGCGCAACTCCTTGAGCGACCATGCTTTACCGATGGTTTCGCCTTCGAGGCTGACTGCTCGCAGACCACGGCTGTCCGGGGCGCGGACTACGACCTGAGACCGACTCCTCATGTCGCCAGGATCGCCGAGCTGCCGGTGGTTGGCAGCCTGCGTGCGCAATCGAGTGACGCGGGCAGCCTCGCTGCGCCCCTATTGGTCGTGCGATCGAAGGAGAGCCAGTCCACCATTACCGTGCACATTCTCGGATCCGTAAACGCATGAGACCGCGTCCCAGCCCACTGGTGACCTGTTGCTGGAACTGCTGGTCCGGGCAACACCCACCGCTGCCGCCGGCTGTCCACCTCACCTGCTTCAAGGATCGCGGCCGCGTGGCCCAACGACTCTCGCAGTTTCACCGACGACGACTGAATAATGATTCCCCCACATAGTCACGGATGGTCAACCGCTGGCCAACACATATTGCTCACTTGAACGCCAGAGTCACACGAGAATGCGACTGTCACTGCCTTCAATATACTGATCAAGCTGCGGCCCTAGAGAAGATCTCAGAAGTCTAAATTCCGCTTACTGATCCACGGATGTGAGTATTGACCGAGGTGTGGACCCGGCACTACCCTCTTGGCCACTTGACGGTTTCGAGAGGAGGGTCAGATGCCGGACGTACCGCAGCGACGTTCCACAGGAACTTTTCGCGACTTGCAGGCAGAGGTCGCGCGCTCACGAATCCTCGAAGCGGCGATGAATCACATCCAAGCGACTACGTCAGAAGGTGACCTCGCATCCATTTCCTGGGACATGGACTTCACGCTGCATATTCATGCAGACGAAGTGGATGAGGTAGTCAGTAGGCGCGGCTAGGCAGAGGGGGCAGATTCCTGGGAATCGAAAGGGGGGCCGGGTCGACATGTTTAATCTTGCAATTCTCAAGGTAACGTCGTTCTGCAATCTTGATTGCACATACTGTTACATGTTCAATCAGATGGACAAGACCTTCGAGAAGGTCATTAACAACATGTCACTCGACACGGCCCTCGCATCCCTGGACCGCATAGAGCGCCACTGTCAAGAGCACGAGAAGAAAGTTTTCCACATAACGCTGCACGGCGGAGAACCGAGTCTTTGGCCTTATGAAAATTTCGTCGGCTTCTTCAAGAAAGTGGACCACATCAGAAGCAAGGGCTACAAGATCTCCGTCAGCATGCAGACCAATGGTCTCAAAATGTCGCCTAAGCTTCTTCGTCTTCTTTCGGCGTCGCGAACAACGCTCGGGGTGAGCCTGGACGGCCCGCAGAGTCTCAACGACGCCGCGCGAACGACGAAGAACGGTCGAGGGTCGTACCAGCGTGTGATGCGAACCGTCGAAACCATTCTTGATTCTGAGCATTCCCACCTGCTGCACGGATTTCTAAGCGTTGCTCAACCTAAATTACCGCCGATCGAATACTTTGAGTGGGCAAACGGCCTACCGCTCCGCCGTCTTGACGTCTTGTGGCCACTTGAATTTCATTACGGAAACTACCCGTGGAAAATGGAAGGCCTTACTGCCTATTCAGAGAGACCTCGGTATGGGGCATGGTTTTCTGAGCTATTCGATCTCTGGTGGAACTATGACGATCCAGATTTGCACATCCGGTACTTTTATGAGTGCCTCTACTCCCTGATGGGGTCGGGGCGACACATAGAAAGTATTGTGAATGATCGAATCCCAATTGTCGTGGTGAATACTGATGGAGGTATTGAATACCACGACTACCTCAGGTCCTACTCCGACGGCGGAACCAGGACTAAATTTAATGTGCACAGGAACGATCTAACGGGCCTTGCCGATGACCCAGGTTTCGACTTCCTCCTGAATCTCCACAAACATATGCCGAAAGAATGCAAGGGCTGCGCACACGAAATCCTGTGCGGAGGAGGGCTTCTCGCAGGCAGGGCCGATCGTGACGATCGTATCCCGCGGAAGAAGTCGGTGCTGTGCCTGGATGAGTACTTATTCTTCAATCATCTCAAAGAGCGCTTGAGTGAAGTCTTGCCAGGGTCGGGTTCGCCTTTAAAAATAGTCCAACGTGGATTGACGGAAGGCGAAACATGTAAAACGGGATTCTCTCCCCAGGTGTATTTCGAAAAATTGGCCTCAGGGCAGGCCTCCGATTGAGAGATGTGTTACTGAGGTTGAACTCGTGATGTCGGTGGGTTGCTCAGGTGGGCCTGATGGTCAGGCCGGTCTCGGCGAGGCAGCCGTCTATGAGCTCGCTG